>NZ_WKZF01000002.1:0-342212 GCF_009678325.1 Finegoldia sp. BIOML-A1 | reverse complement strand
CATTGAGGCGTGGCTGGTAATACAGGCCCTTTGGGTCGCATGAGAAAAACCCCCGGCTACGCCGGGGGATGATTATTTTTTTATATGTATATAGGTTGTATAATGACGTAATAGGGGAAAGGCGTTTTAAATATATTTCATATATTTTTTGACCACTCTACTGTATCTTCCATCCGATAACTTTTCTCCCTAGACATATCCATAATATGGGCCCTATGAGCAAGTCTATCAACGATAGCCCCAGTAAGCATAGAATCTTTAAAAAC
Organism: Finegoldia sp. BIOML-A1; assembly: GCF_009678325.1. Taxonomy (NCBI): domain Bacteria; kingdom Bacillati; phylum Bacillota; class Tissierellia; order Tissierellales; family Peptoniphilaceae; genus Finegoldia; species Finegoldia sp. BIOML-A1. The sequence goes on along the minus strand of NZ_WKZF01000002.1, from coordinate 341,946 downwards.
CTACTCCCATCTTTCAAAGTTCAAATTCATTGTTAAAATTATTGATTCCTTATCAATTCTAGATGATAAGAGTTTAAGGAATCTCACATCCTATCTTATCAAATGAAACATAATCAGGCTTTGAGATGAATTTACGTAAAGAGCAATGCTAAAGCTTAAAAAATACCTATCTAACAAAGGTGAATTTTTATTTTTATCATATTATGTAGATGGATGTAAATGAATATTATTTTTAAGTATATGTTATTTTTAATTGCTTCATTTCATATTGACTGGATCGGTCAATTTTGATATACTCTAAATGACCAGTTGGGTCATCGGTTTATAAAGAAAGGTGGTTTTGATCATTTATTCAAAATTTAATAACTTAAAACCAGAAAAACAAAAGCAAATTATTAACGCAGCTATAAAAGAATTTGTTCGAAATGGTTTTGAAAAAGCATCTACTAACGAAATTGTAAAAAGAGCTAATATTTCAAAAGGCTCGCTGTTTAACTATTTTAACAGTAAAAAGGATCTTTACTTGTACTTGATTGAGTATAGTAGTAAAGCAATCGTGAATCTAAATGAAGAAATTGATTTGTCTGAAACTGATTTATTTAAAAGAATCGAAAGAGTTGCTTTACAAAAGTTCTATGTTCAACAAAAGTACCCACAGGCATTTGAATTCTTGGCATCAACTAAACAAGAGGAGTCTGTAGAAGTAAAGGATATCATTAAACAAAGGCTCAATCCAATCTATAATCAAGCCATAAATAAATTATATAAAGACATTGATTACTCTAAATTCAGGGAAGGAGTTGATATTGAAAAAGCAATTGAGATTTTGAATTGGACGATGTTTGGTGTAGGAGAGAAAGGACTAAAGGAATTGTTTACCTTTGATGATATTGGTAGATTTGGAGAGAAATATCTAGAAGAGTGGAACGTTTATGCCGAATTACTGAAATACAGCTTTTATAAATAAAACTAAATTAAAGGTGTATTGAAATGAAAATATAATAGCTTTAGATTTTTATCTAAAAAAATTTTAAAGGAGTGTGTCTATATTATGACCGATATAGTAAAAGTACAAGGATTACAAAAAAAGTTTGGTAAATTTCAAGCATTGCGTGACGTTTCGTTCACGATAAAATCGGGGGAAGTGGTAGGGTTTATTGGTCCTAATGGTGCTGGGAAATCTACAACTATTCGTGCCCTATTAGGAATTATAAAACGTGATGCTGGTATTGCCGAGATATTCGGTAAGGATGTTTGGAAGGATAGCCTTGAAATTCATAAGCGAATTTCTTATGTCCCTGGAGATGTTGCCCTTTGGGGATCTTTAAAGGGAGGAGAAATTATCGATCTCTTCATTAAATTACATGGTAGTGGAGATAAAGAAAAGCGCGATTATTTAATTAAACGTTTTGAATTAGACCCTAAGAAAAAAGCCAAAGGATATTCAAAAGGAAATCGTCAAAAAGTTGGATTGATTGCAGCATTATCTGTTGATTCTGATTTATATATTTTTGATGAACCAACATCTGGTCTTGATCCTCTAATGGAACAAGTTTTCCAAGAAGAAGTTGAAAAAATTAAAGCATCTGGTAAAGCTATTTTATTGTCCTCCCATATTTTAAGTGAGGTAGAACGATTAGCAGATAAGGTTGTAATTATACGCCAAGGTGAAATTGTTGAAACTGGAACCCTTGATGAATTACGACATTTAACTAGGTCTACTGTCACTTTAGTGACAAGTGGAGATGTATCAAAAATGGCTTTTGTAGATGGAGTACATGATTTTGTTCAAAATGATAGCCAAGCAACATTCTCTTTCGATAATCAATATCTCAATAGTATTTTAATTGAAGCTAGCAAATTAGGTGTCACAAGGTTTGAATCTATACCGCCAACACTTGAAGATTTGTTTATGCGTCATTATGAAAGCTAAACCGTGGGAAGGTGGAAAAATTATTATGAAAGAAAAATTTGCTCGTTGGAACATATTGTTTTTACAGTATTTAAAACGAGATTGGAAAAAAATTATTATATGGGTATTGGGACTTGGCATGTTTTCGGCTGGATTTGTTCCAGCTTTCAAAGAAATAGCAAAAGGGCAAGGTTTAGTCGGCATGTTCGAAACTTTGCAAAACCCTGCAATGATATCTATGGTAGGGCCGACCCCAGTTGAAACAGGAGCTGATTATACCTTAGGAGCAATGTATGCACATGAAATGTTGTTGTTTTGTGGTTTGTTTGCGATGATAATGTCTATTTTACACGTGATAGGTCATACTCGTAAAGAAGAAGATCTTGGCCTTACTGAGCTACTGCGTTCCTTTCAAATAGGTCGTCAGGCAAATTCTCTTGCAGCAATAGCAGAGATAGTCTTTATCAATGGTATACTAGCACTTTTTATTGCAGTAGTAATGATAAGTTTCGGTGCCGATACTATTTCTATTTTTGGTTCCGTGTTATACGGGGCATCAATTGGAATGGCAGGGATTATTGGTGCTGGGATTGCTCTAATAATGGCACAAATTATGCCCACGTCATCGGCTGCAACAGGATCATCATTAGGAATTGTAGGCTTACTATACATTGTTCGTGCTGGAACAGATGTCTCCAATGTTGACTTATCTATGATGAATCCTTTGGGCTGGACATATTTAACTTTTCCTTTTACAGATAATAATTGGTTTCCACTTATTTTTGCTTTAATTTTCAGTATAATAGTGGTGTTCATAGCTTTTTCACTTGAAGGTGGCCGCGATATGGGGGCTGGATATTTACCGCAAAGAGAAGGGCGTGAAAGTGCAAAGCAGTCTTTGCTGTCCGTCCGAGGATTATTTATAAATATTAATAAAGGTGTCATTATTAGTTGGTTAATCGCATATGTTGTTATGGGTGCTGCCTATGGTTCGATTTATGGAGATATGCAGACATTCCTAGAAAGTAATGAAATGATGAAACAAATGTTTTCTCATACAGGATTTTCTATTGAAGAATCATTCACAGGCACAGTTATGATGGTTTTGATTGGTTTAGTTTCCATTCTACCAATTGCGATTGTAAATAAACTCTTTTCTGAAGAAAGACGATTACACTTAAGTCAGATTTATGCAACAAAAGTAACCCGCAGTCAATTATATTGGACTAGTATAGGGTTATCGATATTAAGCGGATTATTAGGAGTTTTATTAGCAGCAGGTAGTCTTGGAGGTACTGCTATCTCTGCGATGGGGAATAGCGGAGAGATGGATATAGTTGACTTTTTTGCTGCTGGCTTTAACCTTTTCCCTACTGTTTTATTCTTTATAGGTCTGGCAGCGTTAGCTCTTGGATGGGCACCGAAACTAGGTAAAATAGTGTATATTTATCTTACATTCTCTTTTTTATTAAATTATTTTAGCGGCTTAATAGACCTCCCGGAATGGTTTTTAAATACTGCTATACAAAGTTGGATGCCTCAAATGCCAATGGATGATTTTGAAGCATCAGTTTTTCTTACAGTTACTATAATTAGCATTGCTTTAATAGTAATAGGTTTCTTGGGGTATAGTAGAAGGGATATGAATGAAGGAGCTTAAATTGATTGAATAGTAAATAGTGTAATCTAATGATTTAAATTCTTGTGTTGTAGGTTTTAACATTAGTCGATGAAAGCAATTAAATTTTATTATTACAGTTTCATATATTTGATAAGGATAGAAGTATTCTAAACTAGAATTATATTTCGATTCTTTTGGCGACCATTAGAAAGCTAGTCGTTATGTTCCCACGAACGTACAAATTAGTCGATATGTTCCCATATACAACAGTTTCGCTAAAAATCATAAATACATCAATTCTATCAACTCGTCCCACGTTGAAGCAGCAATTCTGATGACGTATTGTGGTTTGGACAAGGAATAATAGGAGTCAACCACAACATGTAGTGGTTTGAGTACGAAAATTGGGTCAAAAACAGGCTAAAAAATACCGTTTTTTGACCCTTTTAAATAGGGCATTTGACAGATGACATTTGATGTTTCGGGATTAAAAATCCATAGGGTGAGGTAGATTAGCACAGAACTTTATTGAATAGAGAAATTAAAAGTGATATAATCAGTTGCATAAGGAGGAGTTAAATATGTGTACATGTATTGCAGTAGTAGATATTACTTTATCTCATTTATAATGAAAAAAATTAAAGGAGGTAAAGGTATGGGTATGTTTTCTATATTTGTTATTGAGAGATTTCATTATCAACCAAACCAAAAATAATTGGTTATAATGAGCTCTTAAGATTAGTTCATTATAACCGGCAAGGAGAAGGTTATAATGAAACAGAAAAACCCGAAAAATACGCAAAATTTCATTACATCTAAAAAGCATGTAAAGAAAATATTAAAATATACGAATATCAATAAACAAGATAAAATAATAGAAATTGGGTCAGGAAAAGGACATTTTACCAAGGAACTTGTGGAAATGAGTCAACGGGTGAATGCTATAGAGATTGATGAAGGTTTATGTCATGCCACGAAAAAAGCAGTTGAACCTTTTCAGAATATAAAAGTTATTCATGAGGATATTTTGAAGTTTAGCTTTCCTAAAAATACAGACTATAAAATATTTGGTAATATTCCCTACAATATTAGTACTGATATTGTAAAAAAGATTGCTTTTGATAGTCAAGCGAAATATAGCTACCTTATTGTAGAGAGGGGATTTGCTAAAAGGTTGCAAAATACCCAACGAGCTTTAGGTTTGCTGTTAATGGTGGAAATGGATATAAAAATTCTTAAAAAAGTGCCACGAGCATATTTTCACCCTAAGCCTAATGTAGATTCTGTATTGATTGTACTTGAAAGGCATAAACCATTTATTTTAAAGAAGGACTACAAAAAGTATGGATTTTTCGTTTATAAATGGGTAAACAGGGAATATCATGTTCTTTTTACTAAAAATCAATTAAGACAGGTGCTGAAGCATGCGAATGTTACTGATCTTGATAAATTATCCAATGAACAATTTTTGTCTGTTTTCAATAGTTACAAATTATTTCAATAAATTAAAAATAATTAAGCGTTCTCTAACTTTAAGAGAACGCTTAATCTTATTACATTGAAAAATGCATTCTATTATTTTCAATTATTATGATATAACATAACTATCATTTTACTTATTTGCATATTTGCACGAAAATATAGTTATCGACGACTATTCTGATAATAGCAACTAATATAGTCAATGATAACTCAAAATTTATTGATATAGTAGGTATATGTGCAACTAATTAGGGAAGATTTTAGCTTGCCATTTCTGAAACAGCTAAAACAAGTATTGCGTAAAGAATGCGCCAGTCTTCCCATGGACTTAAAATGCTTGCTTGGGGCACACATAAAACCCCTTGAACAATCTATTGACAGAGTTGAAGGACTGTCGGAGATTCTAAGACGAAGTAATCCTAAAATGGCCCTATGCCATACAGATATTCATAATTGGAACTTGATGCAACGGGATGAGCAGTTAGTTCTAATTGACTGGGAAGGCTTGAAATTGGCTCCAGTAAAAGCTGATCTCATGTTTTTTGTTGATAAGCCATATTATGATGTATTTATGAACATATACCTGAAATTACACAAAGATTTTTTAATCAATACGGATGCTTTGTTATTCTATCATATTAGACGTAAACTAGAAGATATATGGGAGTTTATTGAACAACTTTTATATGACAATCAAGAGGATAAGGAAAGAAATGAAACTATAAAAGTTCTTGATGGTGAACTGAATAACTTAGTGTTTTGAAAAAAGAATAATGTATTATTAAGCTAAATAATATTGGAGAAGAAAATGAATAAACAAGAATTATATCAAATTGCTTTCAGTATAATTAATCATAAAAAGTTACGGAACTTTGGAACTTCAGGGCATGTGGAGACGGTGGTATTGATGTCAAGGAAAATAAGATAATAGGCTATAAAAGTGTTAAAATTAATGGTTTTGGGGTTTTAGAAGAAATCCTAAAAGCCATTTTTCTATTTAGATAAATATCTTAATTATAATTAAAGAATAAATTGAGGATCAAGAACCTCAATATTATATAGAAAATAGCCACGAAGCGATCATACCAAAAGAAATCTTCATGCAAGTCTAAGAAGAAATGGATAGACGAGCTAATATGGTAAGTGGCAAAGGGAAAAGAAGAATCTATTCCAGTAAATACGCCCTTTCAAGTATTGTCTACTGCTCTATATGTGGGGATATTTACAGGAGAATAGCATGGAATAATAGAGGAAAGAAAAAAACAAGTTATTTATAGTGTTAAATTACCAACACTCTTATTACTTCCTATGTAATGTTTACAGTTCTAGTATCATAACTTGTTCAATTAGAGGATTTAAACAGATTTTTGTGGGCTGTTTTTTAGTACCATAAATAGTGTAAGAAAGGAAGTAATTCCTATCTTGCACTATTTTTGTATAATGAAGAAGTAGTATGACGAGGCTGTTTTAGGGTTGAAACATCCGCCACAAAAACTGTCAACTACCTTTTCATTATTCATATTCGGTTAAGCAGGTTGGGCAAAACGCCCGTGTCACAAGCTAAAAAGAGTGTAATGGTGCAGGTAGAAACTACAAAATAAAAAGAAAGAGGAAAAAACATGATATCTGTAGGAATAGACATATCAAAAGAAAAAATCACAGTTTGTGCATTAGGACAAGGAAGCAAAATAATCTGGAAACCCTTTGATGTTTCTCTAAAAAAACAGAAGTAGAAAAATTTTTAGAGAAACTAGAAAAAATAAAAGAAGAAGTAAAAATAACAATGGAAGCAACAGGAAAATATCATCTCCCAATACTTTATGAATTAAAAGATAAAGACTACTTTGTAACAGTAATAAATCCATTAAAAATGAAACAATTCTGTAGAGCATTAAACTTTAGAAAAGCAAAAAACGACAAGATAGATGCAAAACAAATAGCAGAATATGGACTAATGTATTGGAAAGAATTAGAAGAATACAAAATAGATGAAGTGAACTACAGAATCCTAAAAGAATTAAATAGAAGCTACCAACATTACATGGAGCTAAGAATCGACCAAATGAACTACATAGATCAAACAATACATCAAACATTTCCAGGCATAAAAAAACTAATACCACATAATTCAGGAGACTTTTCAAAAGACAAACTATTGGACTTTCTAGAAAAATGGTGGCATAAAGACCTAGTATTAGAAAAAACATAAGAAGAATTTGTAGAAGAATATAAAACTTGGGCAAAGGAAAAGAGATACCATCCAAATGCAAACAAAGCAAAAACCATTTACAAAATAGCAGAGGATAGTATCTCAACACAACCTTCTCATAACTCAAAACTAGAAACGAATATCAGAGAAGGAATAAACCTGATAAAACAAATAAATCAGATTCTAAATAGAATTTTATCACAAATGATAGAAATATCCGAGCCCTTAGAAGAATATAAAGAAGCAAAAAAATTCTCAGGCATATCAGAAAAATTAGCAGTACAAATAGTAGCAGAATTTGGAGACCTATCAAAATTTAAAAACAAAAAAAGCCTAATATCCTTTATAGGAATAGACGCACCACCATATGAATCAGGAAACTTTAAAGCAGATCAAAGAAAAATAAGTAAAAGAGGAAACGCAATACTAAGAAAAGTAGGCTACCAAGCAATGAAATGTATGATGAGTGCTAAAAATCCAGAAAATGAAATATATAAGTATATGATAAAAAAAGAAAAAGAAGGGAAAGCCAAAACGTTTGCAAATTTGCAGGCTTAAACAAATTCTTAAGAATCTACTATGCAAGAGTTATGGAATCAAAAGCAGAGAAAAAAGAATTAAAAGTAGCATAAGATTTAAAATAACACTAAAAAGCAAGCCGATTGATTACACTCGGCTTGTTTGCTATACGCTAATTTAATAACTCAAATAATCAAATAACCTGAAATTTATATCAGGTTATACTTGACTTTTGTTAGCAGGTTTCTTTTATAAAAAATGATATAATAAATTATGAGATGCGTATTTATTGCTTATTCTCACATGCTTGTCTGTCCAATTATTGGACTAGTAGGTTTAATACTTGGGGTAAGGGAAAAAGATAGGTTTTTTATGGCATTAAATGTCCTTTTTATCTTATTACTTCCTATAGCAATGTTTGCTAGTCATCTAGTAGGATCTCTTTAAGTAAGATAATAAGTTTAGAATAAAAATTTGTAAATAATTTTAAAAAAGCTATAAGTTTATCCGCTTATAGCTTTTTATCTCTCCACTTCCTTCCCATAATAATTTTCATAGTTTTTCCTATACTGAACAAGGTCATAAAATTGTTCTTTATTCAAAGAATACTCTTGCATAAGGGTGTTCTTTTTTTCTTGCAATTTATCGAGGCTTGATAGTATTTCTTTTGTATTGGGTAGTTTTTTATAGTTTTCTAAGATTTCTTTAGCGGCTATTTTATATACGGAAAGTTCGCTATAATATTCTTCTGCAAATTGTTTGTCATCAGGATTTTTCTTATGGTATTTATATATTTCACGATACTTATTTATAGTATTAATATTTTCCATATCTTGAGATAAACTCTTCATTTCAGTTTCAATTTTCTTTATTTTATCTAATAAGTTTTGTCTATCATCAGCAGATTTTTTGATTAGATCATCGAGTTGAGTGATTGAATTAATTCCTTGTTCTCTAAGTTTAATTATTGAATCAGCCATTGTTTTTATATTATGTTTTCTTGCCCAAACTTCATAACCTTTAGAGGATTGAGCTTTTTCATTAGTAGATATATCAATAACATTTCCTACACGTTTTTTAATAGTATTAGCTTTATTTTTAATTGCTAAATCTATTCTTTCTTTGATTTTTTCTTCGGTATAATCTTCTCCGATAGTCTTAGCTCTTGTAAATCTTTGCTTTTCTTTATGACGAAAAGCAATGTGTTTACCAAACTTAATTTCATAATCAATAGACTTCATATTTTCTAAAAACTCTTCCCACGATTTAGACTTATTAATCATTCTATCTATATCAAATTGCAATTTAGATTTCCAAGAATTGCCTTTCTTGTTTTGGTCATATTCGTACCAAGATTTACCAGCAGTTTTATATTTTCTTTTGTAAGCTTCATAATATTCATCAATGACTGAGAGCTTATTTTCTTTACATAATTCGTCACTTTGATACCTGATTTTATGGTAAGTTTTTTTGTTAGATTGGTAGCATTTACCAGTCTTGTAATTAACGTTATTAAAAATAACATGGTTGTGGATATGCCCTCTATCTATATGAGTTGCAAGAACAAACTCATAATCATCTTTTAAAATTTTCTTACATAATTCCATTCCAATTTCGTGAGCTTTTATAGGATCAACCTCTCCTGGTAGAAAAGATTGGATTAAATGCCTAGCTAAAACTGTACCTTTAGTATCATTGTCTTCTCGTGTTTTCATAAATTGAATATGGGCAGTAGATGGATGACAGTTAAATGAAGAGACTAAGATTTTTTCATCAGTTTTTTCACTCTTAGTTATATAATCTATTGCCAAATTTAGAGTTGATTTTATAGGATGTATTTTTGTAATTGCCATACTAATCACCAGAACTTTCTTTTGATTTATTAAGAAGTAGGGAATGGATCTGCCATATTTCTTTTGATAAATTTTCTATCTGTTTATTCATTGATTCGATTTCATTCTTGTAAATAACACCAGTTGTATTAGTAGCTTTTGCAATCTGGTTTATGTTATTTGTTACATTTGAAAGCAGCCATTGTAGGTTTCTAAATGGTTCTAAATCTACAACATAAATTTCTTTTTCTAATACACATTTTCTAAGAAAATGGGACATAGTTTTGCAGTTTGCAAGTTTCATTTTCTTTTCAAAGATTTCTTTTTCTTCATCTGTTAAATATATTTTTAGTTGATTATTTCTTTTTCTATTATCCATGGTATATCTCCTTATCATAAAATATTGGGGTCTTAGGGTTCTCCCTAACAAGGTAAAATTGATAAAAAAAGAAGCAGTCCATAAAGGTTCTGCTTCATCAATTTTTCGTAAGTGGGTACTCACTTACTGTGCTTGCTATTAAAGTTATAAGCGTTAAGCCTGTATTTAATTATTAGTAATTATATCATAATTAAGTATGATTTTCTACTGTTCCTATTGACAAAAATAAGATAAGAGTATATAATGATAACTAAGTTATCTATATGCCGCAAACTTATAAATTTAGCCGTTAGTAAAGGAAGTGGGATATGACAGAAATTACTGGTTATGATTTAACACATAAAAAGATTATGGATAGTGGTAAAGTTAATTTTTTAAATGATGGCTATGAACGAGCTAATTTAAGAAAAATTTGCAAAGATGCTGGGGTTACAACTGGTGCTTTTTACAGGCATTTTAATGATAAAGAAGATTTATTTATCAGTTTAGTTGATCCATTGGCAAACGAACTTTTGGGTTTTTATAGCAAGTTTGAAGAGGAATCTTTTCAAAACATAGAAAAAAATTGTGGAGAAGATTTATCAAAAATTAACATTGAAGGGTCAATTGAATCTGCATTATATATGTTTAGCAAAAAAGATTTATTTAATCTTTTAATATTTAAATCATATGGTACGAAATATGATAATTTTATAGAGCTTCTTGTGGAAAAGGAAGATATAAACAGACATAAAGCGTTTCAGATTATTTCAAAGAAAAAGAATATAAAATCAGAAGTCCCTAAAGATGCAATGCATTTGTTAAACCATGCCTATATTAATGCATTGTGTGAAATTATAATGCATTCTCAAACAGAAGAAGAAGTAAAGTTAAACACAAGAATAATTTCGAAATTTTTTTATGATGGATGGGAGAAATTGAGAGGTTTTTAAATATAAGGGAAAGGGTATTAAACACCCTTATATTTTTAAAGTAAAGATAACTAAGTTAGCTAATATAGTTATCTATAATATGGAGGTGTTAAAGATGAAAGAAAAAAGGAAAGGAGATTCCATTGAAAAATAATTATATGAAACGCCTATGGCAGCTGGCAGAAGGAGAACATAAAGGCCTCAAGCTTTCCATTTTCTTGGCAGTTATTGGGGTTCTTTTAGGTATGTTGCCTTATTTTGGCGTAAGCAAAATTGTTTATGGTTTGTTTGTTGGAAATAAAGATTTTTCCTTCTACCTACCTTGGTGTTTTCTAATCTTGATTGGCTATTGCTTAAAACCAATTTTTTACGCCAAGGCCTTGGCAGAGTCCCATAAAGCAACCTTCTCTGTTCTAAGAAATGTACGAATCATGCTTTTGGAAAAGCTGCCTAAAATGCCTCTTGGTACGATTATTGATACCCATAGTGGTGATTTAAAGACAACCATTGTTGATCAAGTAGAAAAAATGGAACGACCTTTGGCTCACTTATTGCCTGAGATGACGGCGAATATTTTAGGGCCTGTATCCATCTTCATCTATCTATTAATTTTAGATTGGAGAATGGCTTTATTGTCACTCGTTTCAATTCCGGTAGGTATGTTTTTTATGTCATTAATTATGAAAGGTTATGCAGAAGATTATAGTAAGTCGGTTGCGACCAATACCGAAATGAATAAAACAATTGTTGAGTATGTTGGCGGAATTGAAGTGATTAAAACTTTTAATCAAGGCGAAAAATCCTATGGGAAATTCACCGATAAAGTGATAGCTAATGCTTCATTTTATTATCATTGGATGAAAAAATGTCAAATGCTGGTGTCCTTATCCAAGAACATTTCACCAACAACTTTGATTACGGTATTACCTGTTGGTTGGATTATGTTTATTAATGGAAGTTTAGAGATGTCAACCTTTATTACGACCATCATTCTTTCTCTTGGTATAGCCGGTCCCTTACTAGCTGCTATTAACTTTGTCGATGCCTTAGCTCAAACAGGGACAACTGTCGGACGAATTGATGAAATCTTAAATGGGACAGAACAAGTTCATCGTAGAGAAAGAGTTCATTTAAAAAATCATGACATTGCTATCAAGAATCTACATTTCTCCTATGAATCAGGAGAAGAAGTTATTAAAGGAATCGATATGGTAATTCAAGAGCAAAGTTTAAATGCCTTTGTTGGGCCAAGTGGTTCAGGAAAGTCAACCATTGCCAAGTTAATTGCTGGTTTCTGGGACGTAGAACAGGGAGAAATATCGATTGGCGGAATTAATTTATTCAATATTCCACTTGAACAACTCTATGATTTAGTTGCTTTTGTTTCGCAGGATATTTTCCTTTTTAACGATACCATCATGGAAAATATTCGAATGGGCAAGCCTTCGGCTAGCGATGAAGAAGTGATTGAAATTGCCAAAGCTTCTGGTTGCCATGATTTTATTATGTCTTTAGAGCATGGATATCAGACCAAAGTAGGGAGTGGAGGAAACCATTTATCAGGCGGTGAAAAACAGAGGATCACCATTGCTAGAGCCATGATAAAAGATGCTCCAATTATCATATTAGATGAAGCGACGGCTTATATTGATCCTGAAAATGAGCAAGTTTTACAAAAAGCAATTAATAAGCTTATTCAGGGAAAAACTATCATTATGATTGCTCATAGGTTATCAACAATAACCAATGCAGACCAGATTTATCTCATCGATCATGGCAAACTTGTAGCAAGTGGCAATCATGAAGAACTTCTTAAAGAAAATAAACTTTATCAAGCCATGTGGGAAGCACATATCGGTGGAAAGGAGGTGGCTTAGATGTTAAGTGGACTTCGAAAGATATGGGCATTTGCAGATAAGGAACGAATAAATTTAAACAAGTCTGTTATTTTTGAATTTGTGTATGCCATCTTCAATATGTTGCAAATAGGAGCCATTTACTTTGTGCTTCAAGCCTTGGTGACAAAAGATTTTAATTCCTTTATAGCACTGAAGGTTTTTCTTATGTTGTTGGTAAGTATTGTTGGAAGGTCTTCTGCCAACTATTTTGCTCAATTAGATCAAACGCATGCTGGGTATTTTATGGTAGCTAATCGAAGAATAAGTATAGGAAAAATGCTGAAGACGGTTCCAATGGGATTCTTTAATGAAAATAATATTGGAAAAGTGACTGGTGTTTTAACAACTGTTCTAGATGACGTTGAGAATACAGCTCCTATGGTTTTAGTTGTTATGATGAGTGGCTTCATTAACTCATTTGTGTTCACCCTGATGATTTTATTTTTCGAGTGGAGAAATGGGCTGATTGTTATAGCAGGAACGGTTTTATATCTATATATTACTTCTGTCATGGAAAAAAAGTCGAGGACACTTGCTCCAAAAAGGCAAGAGGCACAATCTCTTTTAGTAGAAACGATCTTGGAATATATCCAAGGAATGCCGATCATTAAATCCTTTAATTTAACAGGAAAAGGGGACCAAACCGTACGCTCGGCACTAGAAGAAAGTCGCTCAGCCAATCTAGCCTTGGAGAAATTATTTACACCCTATACCATCGGGCAAGAGCTCGTTTTAAGAATTTCCAGTGTTGCCATGATTGTCCTTTCACTTTATTTTTATATCAATGGCACCATGGATTTATTGAAAGCAATTATGTGTATCATCATGTCATTCCTGGTGTTTGCAAGTATTCAATCCGCAGGATCCGCCATGGCGACATTAAGAGTTGCAACAAGTTCTATAGAACAAGTAGAAACAACAGAAAATATGCCTCAGATGGATATTGAGGGCCAGAAGATTACGCCTCATCATACAGATATTGAATTCAATAATGTTAGCTTTTCTTATGATAAAATACCTATTTTAAGGGAGGTTTCCGTTCATATTCCGGAAAAGGCTATGACAGCCATTATTGGACCAAGTGGATCTGGTAAGAGCACCATGTGTTCGCTTATTTCTAGATTTTGGGACGTGGATCAAGGCAGCATATCGATTGGAGATGTCAATATTAAAAACTACACGCTTGAATCCTTAATGGATTTAATTAGCACCGTATTCCAAAATGTTTATCTTTTCCAAGATACCATCGAAAATAATATAAAATTTGGCAAACCACAAGCTAAGAAGGAAGAAGTCATAGAAGTGGCAAAAAAAAGCCCAATGCCATGACTTTATTATGAATTTGCCAGAAGGCTATCAAACCATCATAGGCGAAGGCGGCACATCTCTTTCAGGCGGAGAAAGACAAAGAATATCAATAGCAAGGGCTATGATAAAAAATGCCCCGATTATTATTTTTGACGAAGCTACAGCAAATGTTGATCCAGAAAATGAGGATAAACTTCAAGAAGCCATAGAAAGTTTAACAAAAAACAAAACGGTTATAATGGTTGCTCATAGGTTAAAGACTGTTAAAAATGCGAATCAGATTATAGTTCTTAAAGACGGAAAATTAGAGGAGGTGGGGAAACATGAAGATTTAATTAGAAAAGAAGGCACTTATAAGAAATTTATAGAAGCAAGAGAAGAAACAGAAAGCTGGAAGATTAAACAAAATAAGGAGGATTTCAATGAAGAATCGATTAACAGCAAAGGATTTAATTAACGTAGGAATTTATACAGCTATTTATTTAGTCATATTTTTCGTAACAGGAATGCTAGGGGCTGTGCCAATACTTTATCCTACCATATTTATATTAATCCCAATATTAACAGGTATTCCATTTATGCTATTTCTAACCAAGGTAGAAAAGTTTGGAATGGTATCTCTAATGGGAATCATTTTAGGAGTATTTTGGTATTTTATGGGTTACACTTGGTTAGCACCAGCCGTGTATATTCCAATGGCAATTATTGCTGATGTAGTTATGAATACTAAAAAGTATAAAAGTTTTAAAGTTAATACAATAGGATTTTGGTTGTTTTCATGTGCTGAGTTAGGCTGTCAGATGCCAATGTGGGTTATGGCAGATACCTATATGGAAGGAGTAAAACAACAAATGGGTGAGCAATTTGCGACCGATTTAGCGAAATATATGCCACCATGGATGGGAATTGCTGCAATTGGCATCATGTTTGTTGGAGCAGTGATAGGTGCTAATCTAGGCAAGAAAATGTTGAAAAAACATTTTGAAAGAGCTGGAATTGCTTAATGGAGGCTTATAAAACTTATGTTCCCCCAATAAAGAAAGGCTTTTATTTAGATCCGAGAACAAAAATATTATTTATGGTATTCATTAGCACTATAATGTTTTTTGTCTATGACAATATAGGTATAGATATAGCGATAGTTTCTATCGCTATATTCTTGCTTGTATCTAATAAAAATTACAAAGCTGCAACCATATATGGAATTTTATTTGTTTTGGCTGTTATTTCAAGCAAAACTAAAAATATGTATGAATTACCATCCATATTAAACATGATTAATGTATTGCTCAACTCATTAGTCATAAGGCTTTTTCCTATTTTCATGATGGGATACTATACGATTAGTTCCACCAAACCAAATGAATTTATAGCAGCTATGGTAAAGTGGAAAATTCCAAATGCGTTTATTATTCCTGTTTCTGTAGTATTTCGTTTCATACCTACTCTAAAGGAAGAAAATAAGGCTATATCAAATGCTATGCGAATGAGGGGGATACGATTTAATAGTAAAAAAACAAAAGCCAATCCATCATTGTTTTTAGAGTACAGAATTATCCCGCTCCTGTTTTCTGTTGTCAAAATAGGTGATGAACTTTCTGCATCAGCATTAACAAGAGGATTAGATAATGTTAAAGGCAGAACGAGCCTTGTTGAGGTTAAATTTAGCAAATATGATTTTTTGATTTTTCTATTGATTATAGGATTGATAGTTTGGTCTTTAGTATGAGGGGGAAAGAGATGATAAAATTTAACAATGCTAGCTTTACCTATAAGAGCAAAGAAAGACAAGGTGGCGTTTTTAATATAAGTTTATCCATTGAAGAAGGAGAATTTGTGCTACTAACAGGTGAGTCTGGATGTGGGAAAACTACTCTTACGAGACTAATTAATGGCCTTTCCCCTGAATATTATACTGGAGATTTACAAGGTGAAGTGGAGATCAATGGAGAAAAAGTAGGACAAACTAGCATTCAATCACTTTCAAAGGTAGTCGGCTCTGTATTTCAAAACCCAAAATCACAATTTTTCAATGTGGATTCTACAAGTGAAATAGCTTTTGGACTTGAGAATATGGGTGTTGATAGAATGGATATGCTTGACAGGATAGGAAAGATAGCTTATGCATTAAACATTCATGAACTGTTAGATAGGAATCTATTTAATTTATCAGGTGGTGAAAAGCAAAAAATTGCTTGTGCATCTACAGCTGTGATGGAAGCCCCTATTTTAGTTTTAGATGAGCCTTCATCAAATTTAGACATTGAAAGCATTGATGATTTAAAAAATATACTTAAATATTGGAAACAACAAGGCAAAACAATTATCATAGCTGAACATAGGTTATATTATTTAATGGACTTGGTCGACCGAGTTATTTATATGAAAGATGGTCGAATTAGCAAGGATTATAGCATTGAGGAATTTAAGGATATTTCAGACAAGAAGTTGCACGAGATGGGATTAAGATCTTCTCATATTCCTAAGTTTGAGAGTAAAGACATTGAGTATACCAATGAAATAGCACTTGATAATTTTTGTGTATATTACAATAAAGTGGTTGGATTAGAAATCAATCATCTAGATCTTCCTAGAAAACATATAATAGGAATTCTTGGGAAAAATGGTGCTGGAAAATCTACCTTTGCCAATTGTCTGTGTGGTATTGCAGAAGAATCAACAGGGATAATGACCTTAGAAGGAAAAAGCTACGATAGCAAAGAAAGGCTTGAGATTTCTTATATGGTCATGCAAGATGTGAATAACCAACTCTTTACAGAGAGTGTCAAAGAGGAAATTTCAGTTAGCCTTAGTTCAGATGAAATAAGTGGACAAGTAGATGAGATTTTAGCTCAATTAAATTTGTTGGAATTAAAAGAGCTCCATCCCATGTCGCTATCTGGAGGACAAAAGCAAAGAGTAGCTTTAGCTAGTGCCCTTGCTTCAAATAGTCGCATACTAATATTAGATGAACCTACCTCTGGTCTGGATTATCATAATATGTTAGATGTGGCTCAAAGTTTAAAGCAGATGAAAGATAAAACTATTTTCCTCATCACTCATGATCCTGAATTACTAAAGGAGTGTTGTGATTATTTTATTTTTTTGGAAAACGGATATGTGGAATGGTCAGGAAACTATACTGAAGAAAATATTCACAAATTAAATGATTTCTTTAAAACATAAAGATAAAAAAAGAATGTAAGAAACATAAATGACAAAATAATATTACCTTTATGTCGGTGGGCGAAAAATCAAAGTAAGCGAGCAGATATACAAAGTCTACTGGCAAGAAAGAGAACATGAAAAATATTTAGAGCAGGTAGACAAGAAAAAACACTTGCTCTTTTTTCCCCTAAACCATGATGGGAATTTTGAAGATAATCTAGAAAAAAATGTTGATGTAGAAAAAGTTGTAGCTACACAAATAATGATTGAAGCACTAAGAAATGCTATGTCAAAGTTAAATGAGGAGGAACGGGAAATAATCGAAAGATTATATTTCAATGATGAAACACTTCGTGCAGTAGCAAAGACTCAAAATATATCACATCCTGCTTTAATAAAAAGGCGAGATAAGATTTTAGAAAAACTAAAGAAATTTATAGAAGAAATATAGTTTCTGGTTACCAAAGAGGGCAAATTTTCCTTTATAAAGTGAGGGGAGTTTTGTCCTCTTTCTATTTTAAAAGAAATTTAAACAATATTTGAACCATAACAATTAAATAGACCAAGACAAGACATTAATCATTTTTGGAGCGTAATAATCTATCCGCCAAGATCTTTCTGCTGAATAATTCGGCAAAGCAAGTACTGCTAAGCAAAAAGCAAGGGAAGAAGAAAGGGAGCGATAAGTAAGAGTTTGAATATAGGGAGGGATACCCTATTCGCTACGAAGAAAATGAGGATAATGATACTTCTAAGGTTGAAGCCGGCTCATCCTGAACAGAGGCGGAGGTGAGATTCCTATGTTGCTAATCCAAGGCACTTGTCAATGTCAAAAAACTTTAAAAATATTAAAATAAATATTTTAAATATATTATTTGGAGGATTTATGATTAACGAAAATATAAAAGGTGTTCGTGTTTCTGAGAAAGCATTTCTAACATTAAAAGAAGCATCTGAATATTTTAATATTGGTCAAGATAAAGTTAGACAATTAACGGATGAAAATGATTGCGATTTTGTATTATTTAATGGTAGTAAGCGTCTTATTAAGAAAAAGTTAATGGAAGAATATTTAAATAGACAGTTCTCTATCTAATCTAAAATTATATATAAAACACGCTTAATGCGGTATAATAATTATAGCGTGTCTTTTATCAAAAAAGGAGAATTTTTATGGTAAAAAGACGCAAAGATAGTAAAGGGGTTGTTTTAAAAGACGGTGAATATCAAAGGTCAAATGGCACTTATGAATTTAAGTGGCAAGACAAAATAGGTCGTAGAAAATCTATTTATGCGAAAACTCTAAAAGAATTAAGAGAAAAGGAATTAGATATTTTACGCAATACTATAGATGGAATCAACAACGAAGGAAGTAGCTTATCTGTAAATGATACTTTTAAGCTATGGACAAAGGTAAAAAGAGGTTTAAAAGATAATACCTTCAAAAATTACATCTATATGTATCAACAATTTGTCGAACCGACTTTTGGTCGTATTAAACTATCTGATATTAAAAGATCTGATGTTAGAAGTTTTTATAACAGATTAAAGGAAGATCAGGGATTGATGGTTTCTACCATAGATTGTGTTCATACTGTTTTACATCAGGTTTTAGAATTAGCAGTGGATGATGAATATATAAGGTTTAATCCGTCTGACAATGCTTTGAAGGAATTGAAAGTAGCTTATCGAAATGAATCTCCGAAGAAAAAAGCCATGACAATAGAAGAACAGGTGCTATTTGAAGAATATTTATCTAATAGTGACGAATATAAAAAATGGTATCCAATATTCATTGTTATGCTTTGGACAGGTATGAGAGTTGGAGAAGTTACAGGATTGCAATGGGACGATCTAGATTTTGATAATGGTCTTATAAATGTAAATAGGACTTTGGTATATTATAGTAAAGGTAAAGGATTAAACAATAGATATGCTATTAATACACCGAAGACAGCATCAGGTAAGCGAAGTATTCCTATGGTTCAAAAAGTAAATGATGCTTTTCTTATGGAAAGGGAGTTACAAAAGACTTTTGGAATCGAATGTTGTGATTCAATCGATGGATTTAAAGACTTTGTATTTTTAAATAGGTTCGGAAAGGTTCACAATAATGGAACACTTAATAAAGCCTTAAGAAGAATTGTTAGAGATTGCAATTTAAGTATAATGGATAAAAATAAATCGAACTCTAATGATATTCTATTAGTTCCACATTTAAGCAATCACATTTTCAGACACACCTTTACTACAAGGCTTAATGAACAAAATATAAATACAAAAGCAATGCAGTCTATTCTAGGTCATTCTGATATTAGTACAACAATGGATATATATGTAGATGCAACAGAAGATTTTAAGATAGAACAGATGGGAGAATTTGAAAAAGCGATGAAATTTATATTTTAGAATTTACGACAGCTTACGACAAATTTACGACAATTTGCTAGAAATCTATAGGCACTTATAGAGAGTTAGCAAATTGTCGTAAATGGAGAAGTACCATAAAATAGACTTTTATAGAGATTTAGACAATTATCTAAGGTAGAGGGGATTTTCCCAACAATGAAACCAGTTGGAAATAATTCTTCTAGCAATTCAAAAGATGGTGAAGATAACACAAAAGCTAAGAAATTGGACTTATCAAAAGTGAAAGTTGAACCATTATTTGAAGATTTTGTAGATTTTGACAAATTCTCAGAATCTGATTTCAGAGTAGTAAAAGTAAAATCTTGTGAAGAAGTTCCAAAATCCAAGAAATTATTAAAATTTACATTGAATGACGGATCTGGAAAAGATAGAATCATATTATCAGGAATTAAAAACTACTACAACGCAGAAGACTTAGTAGGTAAGACATTACTTGCAATCACTAACTTACCACCAAGAAAAATGATGGGTGAAGAATCTTGTGGAATGCTTTTATCTGCAATCTGCGAATATGATGGAGAAGAAGTATTGAATCTTATAATGTTAGATTCAAATATTCCAGCAGGATCAAAAATTTATTAATTAAATAAAATCCTTAGACGATAGAAATATATTCTGTCGTCTTTTTTTATTGCCATGAATTTCATATACATTTCATAAAACTTTTGTAACATATACATGTAACAAAGTTAAGGAGATATTTATGATAAAAAATGCGATTGCTTATATAACAAGAAAAAGAAATAGGACTTTGATAATACTGATAATTCTAACACTTGTCTTATCATGTTTGTATGCTTGTTTGAGTATAACGAAATCACAGAAAACACTGGAAAAATCATTGTACGAAACATCAAATTCATCTATTTCAATAACGAAAAAAGATAATAACGGATATTTTGATATAAAAGAATTTGACAAATTGAAACAGATCAAAGATATAAAAGAGGTTTCATATCATTATGAGGGATTAGCCAACGTAACAAATACCAATGTCGTTGAAAGTGATCAGAAAGTTATGCGTGAAGATTTGTCTACAAATATGAAAAATTTAGTATCGATAGATGCTATGACAGATCAAAAACGTAACACATTGTTCACAAGTAACGTGTTTACTATAAAACAAGGCAAGAATTTGGATAAAAATGATGACGGAAAGATATTAGTTCATGAAGAATTTGCAAAGAAAAACAAGCTCAAACTTCACGACAAAATAGGTCTAAAGTTCATGAATATGAATGGAAATGGAGATACAAATAAAGAGACAAAATATGAGATAGTTGGAATATTTTCAGGAAAAAAACAAGAAAAATATACAGGTTTGTCTTCTGATTTTAGTGAAAACTCAATGTTTGTGAATTACAATTCAGCTCAAAATTCGTTGAATATAAAAGACGGTAACAAAATTGCCAATAAAATATCTGTTTACACACAGAATTCAGATTCAATGGATAATATAGTAACTAAAATCAAAAACCAAACTGGGAATTCTTCGAAATACATTATCGAAAAAGATGACAATGCATTCAAAGAAGCTATTGATTCGATAAACAGCGTTAAGCACATCATACAGATGATGACATATTCCATAATGGTTGCAGGACTTGTAGTTTTATCGTTGATTTTAATATTATGGCTAAGAGAAAGAATTTACGAAATAGGAATACTTTTATCAATTGGCTTTAGTAAATCTAAAATCATAGGACAATTCATCATGGAGCTTGTATTTGTATCCGTTCCTGCGGCAGTTTTATCGTTCATTAGTGGAGATTTCATTATCAAACTAATTGCATCAGGAATAACAGAATCAGAAAATGCATCATTTACAGGTAGCCTATTAATTACTAAAATATCAGATAAATTAGAAGTGTTTATCAAAAGCTACGGATTGCTTCTATTAATAATAGCAGTTTCTGTGATTATCGCATCGATAATGATATTAATCAAAAAACCAAAACAAATATTATCACAAATAAGTTAGGAGATATAAAATGAATATTTTAGAAATCAAAAACGTATCATACAGTTATTCAAGTTCAAATGAAGAAGTTTTGTCATTAGTTAACAGAGGATTTGAACAAGGAAAATTTTATGCAATAATTGGGAAATCTGGCACAGGTAAATCAACACTTTTATCTTTATTGGCTGGATTAGATTCACCAGATACAGGTCAAATCTTATTCAAAAACAACAACATCGAAGAAAAAGGACACAGCTATCATAGAAAAAACAACATATCATTAGTTTTTCAAAACTATAACTTAATAGATTATCTGACTCCTCTTGAAAATATAAGATTAGTAAATAAAAATGCATCAGAAGATATTTTATTGGAATTAGGATTGGATAAAAGTCAAACAAGAAGAAATGTTATGAAACTTTCCGGTGGACAACAACAAAGAGTTGCGATTGCAAGAGCTTTAGTTTCAGAAGCCCCAATTATATTAGCAGATGAGCCTACTGGAAACTTGGATGATGTGACTGCTGGTGAAATTATAGATATATTGAAGAAACTTGCAATGGAAAGAAACAAATGCGTAATAGTTGTTACTCATAGTAAAGAAGTAGCGAAAGCAGCAGATATTGTTCTTGAATTAAAAGATAGAAAACTACAAGAAGTAGTTGACAATATTTAGGGAGGAAATTATGATAAAAAACGCATTTGCTTATGTAACTAGAAAAAGTCTCAAATCGATAATTATACTAATCGTAATAATGTTGATGTCAGCTTTAAGTCTGATTAGTTTATCCATCAAAGATGCCACTGACAAAGCTTCAGAAAAAACATTTGGAAATATTACCAACAGTTTTTCAATGGAAATTAACAGACAAGTAAATCCAGGAACACCAAGAGGCGGTGGAAATGTCAAAGGACAAGACATCAAGAAAATCACAGATTCACCTGATATTGAAAGCTATGTAAAAAGAATAAATAGCGTGGCTGATCTGGATGGATTAGATATAATTGAAACACAAGAAACTTTGGCAAACCAATCCCCAGAACGTGCTAAAAACTTTAAAAGCACTGTAATGTTGACTGGAGTTAATGAATCATCTAAGGAAACAAAATTCGTATCTGGAGCATACAAATTGGTAGAAGGTGAACATTTGAAAAATGACGATAAGAATAAAATTCTTATGCACAAAGATTTGGCAGCCAAAAACAACTTGAAAATAGGTGACAAATTAAAATTAAAGTCCAATTTATTTGATGCAGATAATGAAAAACAAGCCAATGAAACAGTAGAGGTTACAATTAAAGGTTTGTTTGATGGACACAATAACGGTGGAGTGAGCGCTGCTCAAGAATTGTACGAAAACACATTGATTACCGATTTGAATACAGCAGCCAAAGTATACGGTAACACTGAAGATACAGCAGTCTATCAAGATGCGACATTCTTCGTAAAGGGAAACAAAAAATTAGAAGATGTCATGAAAAATCTTTCCAAACTTGATATCAACTGGCAAGAATATAATTTAATAAAAAGTTCATCCAATTATCCAGCATTACAAGAATCCATAAGTGGAATATATGCAATAGCAGATAAATTATTTGTAGGATCACTTGCATTTGCAGGATTGGTAGTAGCTTTACTATTATTCTTATGGATGAATGCAAGAAAGAAAGAGATTGCAGTATTGTTGTCGATAGGAATGTCGAAAGCGAAAATATTCGGACAATTTGTCACAGAATTGTTGTTAGTTGCTGTACCTGCTTACATTGGTTCATTCTTCTTGGCTAGATTTGCAGGAGATAAAATTGGAAATAATATACTACAAAAAGTTACAGGAAATATCGCAGAAAAAATCGCCAAGCAATCAGCGTCAACTGGGCTTGGTAGCGGTGCTGAAGTTGATGGATTCAATAAAACATTGACAAGTCTAGACATTAACATTTCATCAAAATCCTTAGTTTATGTAGTTATATTCATGACAATAGTGTTGTTAATATCATTGATTATTTCATCGACAAATATTCTTAGGAAAAATCCAAAAGAATTATTAATAGATACTAAGTAAAATTATCGGGGCATATGCTCCGATAATTTTGTAATTAAAACAAATATTGTATAATAAAATAAAAGAGAGGAATAAATTATGAATTTACTTGTAGTAGAAGATGACAAAATGATACGTGAAGGGATTTGTGAATTTTTGTCAGAATTTGGATACAAAACATATCAAGCTGAAGATGGAAAACAAGCCATATCCATATTTGAAAATAACGAAATCAACTTAGCAATATTAGACATTCAACTTCCATACATAAATGGACTTGAAGTTCTCAAAAAAATCAGAGAAACAAGTGATATTCCAGCTATAATGTTGACTGCATTCAGTGATGAAGAATATAAAATCAACGCATTCACAAGCTTAGCAGATGGCTACATTGAAAAGCCATTCTCACTTCCTGTTCTCAAAGTTAGAATAGAATCTTTAATTAAAAAACATTATGGAAATAATGAAACATTTAATTACAAAAATACCGAAGTTAACTTCACAAGCTACACTGCAAAAATAAATGGTGAAAAAGTTGATATAAATGCCAAAGAACTAGAAATACTCAAATATATGATAGAAAATGAAGGTCAAGCACTCACGAGAATGCAAATAATCGATAGTGTATGGAAAGAAACCGACGAAATACCATTTGACAGGGTAATTGATGTTTACATAAAAGAATTACGTAAAAAATTGCAATTAGATTGCATAGTAACCATCCGAAACGTTGGCTATAAATTGGAGAGAAAATGAAAAATTTAAAAATATTTCCGAAAATGTTCCTGCAAATATTTACAGCGTTAGCATTTACAGTTTTGTTCATACATTTTATGGTGTTTTTAATATTTCCTAAAACATATTTGGAAGATAGAAAACAAGAGATAAATAAAAAAGCAAATGAAATATCCAAGACATTAACAAATAAAGATATAGGATATGTTACACAGTCTTTGGATTTTTATTCTAATAACAACGATATTAAAGCTTACGTTAAAAATCAAAACAACGACAACGAATTACAAATCAAAGAAATCATCGATTTTGACAAAAAAAGTGAAAACAATTCACTTATAATTGAAGAACGAGATATTACAATCAACACTGGAGAAAAAATCTCACTTCAATTCGTATCAACAGCTGATATGAAAAAAGATGCCAAGAATTTGAGTCTAAGATTTCTTCCGTTTTCGCTTTTAATTTCTATGTTTTTCTCAGCAATCATTTCATTAATTTATGCTAAGTTAATCAACAATAATATACAAGAAATAAAACATATTACTGACAAAATGATGAATAGGGACAAAAACGCACTACTGGAAGTAGACTCTACCAATGAGATTGGACAGTTAAAATTGCAAATCAATGATTTGTACACTACATTGTTACATTCCATTGACGATTTGGAATCAAAAAACGAAGAAATTATTAAACTTGAAAAATTAAAATATGACTTTTTTAGAGGAGCATCACACGAACTCAAAACTCCTGTAGCGAGCCTCAAAATAATTTTGGAAAATATGAAGTACAACATAGGAAAATACAAAAACAGGGATTTGTACATTGACGAATCTCTTAAAATAATTGATGGATTATCACATAGCATTTCGCAAATACTAACATTGTCATCAATTGAAAATCTAAAGAATGACGAAGAAAATGTAACAATTTTACCAATATTAAATGATATAATTAATAAGCAGGAAGTAATTACAAATCAAAAACACATTACAATCGACAATCAGATTACAGATGAAAAGATTTTTATTGGGAAATCAGCTCTTAAAATAATACTATCTAATGTGATTGGAAACGCTGTAAAATACACTGATGAATATGGGATAATTACCATAAAATCAGATGGAGAATGGTTTGAAGTAATTAATACTTGCGCAAAGGCAAGCGAATTAGATACCACTAAAGTGTTTGATGTGAATTGTGATTTGAATAAAGAAAACAGCAATGGACTTGGGTTGTATATCGTGGGAAATTTATTAAATAATTACAAAATCGATGCAATCATTGAAACACAAGAAGAAAACGTAACATTCAAAATCAAGTTATAAAGGAGAACAAAATGTATATTTTAGAATTGAATCAAAATGGTGAAGCGACAGAATTAGCGTTATTTGACACAATTGAAGAAGGAAGAGAATTTATCAAGAAAACAAACTGCTACGAAATCACAGAAGAAGATGGGTTTGTATATGAATATATCATTCCTGAAAAACTAGGTGAATACGTTGAACTAGAATACAATGGAAATATAATTCCAATAACCAAATTCATGTTTACAGAAGAAGGAAAAGCGGAAATATTTTGGAAAGAAATTCCGAATCTTTCAGAAAAAGGAAATGGAATAGTAGATAGTTCTACGAGAGTAGACGCTTATGTAATAGCTAACAAAGATGTGAAAACTTATATTGAAGCAAGAGAAAAATCCTACAACGAAGTAAAAAAATACTTGCAAGAAAAAGGATATGACGTAGACAGGGCTTACTTCGGATCAGAAGATGGAGAAGCAATAGTCTACAGAAAAAACGAAAAAGATGAATGGCACTTCTTAACACATATGGATCCATCATTTTTTGAAAACAAAACACCACAAGAAATAATCGACGAGATAGAAGAAGATTTAAATTAAATAGAATAAAATAGCATAGCTCTTCTTAAAGAAAATAAGAAGAGCTTTTTAATTTTTATATAATCCTTGACAAAATAATAAAAACACTCTAAAATGATAATGCAAATAATTTGCATTAATAAATTATTATTTGGAGGGTTTATGAAAAAAATTTATAGAATATTATTATTAGCTCTTATGATTGGTGTGGCATCAGGATGTACTAGACAAAACAATGATGTTAACAATCAAAAGGTTCAAGAACAAAAAGAAAAAAGTGATGACAAATCAACTGAAAAGTCAGATTCAAAGAAATTATATGTTAGTTTTTATCCGATTGAATATATGGCAAAAGAAATCGCTAAGGATAAAATTGAAGTGGTAAATGTTATGCCAAAAGGCGCTACAGTTCATGATTGGGAACCAACTGCACAAGATATTAAAAATTTATCTGATTCAAAGATGCTTATTGTTAACGGTCTTGGATTGGAAGGTTGGTTAGAAGATGTTAAATCTAGTTTAAAAAACACGGAAATAGTTGATTCATCTACAAATATTGATAAGATTAAAGCTGAAGAAGACCACGACCACGACCATGAAGAACACGACCACGACCATGACCACGAAGAAAAAGGTCACGATCATGATCACGAAGAAAAAGAACACGGACATGATCATGAACATCATCACCACGGTGAATTTGATCCACATGTTTGGATGAGTCCAAAACAAGCTAGAATTCAAATGAAAAATGTGTATGAAGCTATTATTAAATTTGACTCTGAAAACAAAGATTTCTATGAAAAGAATTACAAAGAATTAGATAAAAAGTTTGAAGAATTAGACAAAAAATACGCTGAAGTTTTGGCACCACAAAAGGACAAATATTTCATCGTGCCACATGAAGCTTTTGGATATTTAGCTAGAGATTATGAAATAAAACAAGTACCTATTGAGGGTATTAATTCAGATTCAGAACCTGATTTAAATAAGATGAAAGAATTGACTAATTTCGCAAAATCACATAAGATAAATACAGTATTTTATGAAATGGGAGAAAGCGATAAGATTGCAAATTCTTTGGCTAAGGAAATCAACGCAAAAACTGCTGGTTTGTCCACGATAGAAGCTAAGACTCAAGATATCGAAGATGGAAAGGACAATTATTTTTCATTGTTAGAGAAAAACTTGGATGCAATCTCACAAGCAAAATAATATGAATAGTATAATTAGTGTAGAAAATTTGAATTTTTCGTATAGAAACGAAAAACTATTAAGGGATATAAATTTTAATATCGAAAAGGGAGATTTCGTAGGGATAACCGGAGCTAATGGCTCCGGTAAATCTACGTTATTGAAACTTATTTTAGGATTTCTGAAAGCAGATAGTGGTGAGATTAAATTTGCCGGAGGAAGGGACAATTTTAGTTTTGGATATGTTCCTCAAAATAATCACGAAAAGAGCATTTCTTTTCCTATTACTGCATGGGAAATCGTGGCTATGAATGTAAGCGATGATGAGAATATGAAAGCTAATGAAAAAATCGAAAACGCGTTGTCTATTGTAGAAATGAAAGATAAGAAAAATTACGACTACAATAAGATGAGCGGTGGAGAACAGGAAAGAGTCATGATTGCAAAGGCGTTGGCTAACGATCCACAAATTTTGATTTTTGACGAACCTACTGCAGGACTAGATCAACGAAGCAAGGAAAATCTGTTTGATTTGTTGAAGCATTTGAATATTCATCATAATATAACGATTCTGGTGGTTACTCATGAGCTGGATTTTACTAAAGATTATTTTAACAGGATTTTTAGATTGTATAATGAATTTGTTGAGGTGAAACATGTTTGAGATGTTTTCTTATGATTTTATGAGAAGAGCTTTTATCGTGGGGATACTAGTGTCAATTATTGTTCCTTTGATAGGAACCTTTGTCGTTAACAAGAAAAACTCCATGGTAGGAGATGCTTTGAGTCACAGTTCCTTAGCTGGTGTTGCCTTGGGACTTATTTTTGGAATAAATCCTGTTATAGCGGCGATTTTCGTATGCGTGATTGCAGCTTTTGGAATAGAAATCATCAGAAAAAACTTTGCCAAGAGTTCTGATTTGTCAACTGCGATTGTGATGAGTAGCGGTATTGGACTTGCGGCGATCTTGTCAGATTTTGTTCCTGGCGCTGCGAATTTTCAATCATTTATGTTTGGATCTATTGTAGCTATTCCAGATATTGAATTGTACACAGTAATTATTGTGAGTTTTATTGTTATTGTGACTTATGTGCTGTTGTACAAAAAATTAGTGTATATTATCTTTGATGAAGATGGAGCTAGATTGTCTAATATCAACGTAGGACTTATCAATAAAATATTTACTTTTTTGATAGCTATCACTGTTGCTATTGCGTCTAGAACTGTCGGTGCACTTATGGTTTCAAGCTTGATGGTTATTCCTGTGTCTTGTGCAATAATGGTATCTCATTCTTTTAAAAGAACTGTGATTAATTCGTCTTTATTTGGAGTATTGTTTACGATTATCGGTATCAATATGTCTTATTATTTTCAATTAAAACCAGGTGGCTCAATTGTGTTGACAGGACTTTTAGTTCTGATAATTTTGATGATAGTAAATAAATTTAGAAAAAATAATTAACTGTAAACACTGCATTATGAATTGTGAATTAATTTATTTTGTGGTGTTTTTTGGTGTATAAAACGTTGTAATTTGCAATTTTTACAAGTATAATAAAAAGATAGGAGGCGATAGCATGAACAAAATGATTAAAAAAATAATGATATTAACATTGGGAACATTAATACTTACTTTTGGCTTTTTCTTTTTTATAATGCCTTTTAATTTAACTATTGGTGGAATTTCTGGTATTGCGATGAGTTTGAACGCTTTTGTTCCACAAATCCCAACGGGTATTTTTGTTATGATTATGGATACTATTTTGTATATTATAGCGTTTATAATTTTGGGAAAAAGTTTTGGGGTTTTGTCGATATATTGTTCTTTTATTTTTGCAAGTTCAACGACACTATTGGAAATTTTGCTACCAAATTTTAAACCTTTGACTGATGATATTTTGATTAATTTGATTTTTGGAATTATTATTTCCGCTGCTGGTATGGCATTGGTTATCAATCAAGGTGCATCGACTGGCGGTACGGATATTATCGCTATGATAATCAGAAAATATTTTTCAATTGATGTGGGTAAATGTATGCTTGTAGCAGACTTTTTTGTTGTGTTACTTGGTATGTATACTTTCGGAACAAAAAGTGGTATGTATGCTATGCTTGGTATTTGTATCAACTCAATTGTCATTGACAAGGCTATCGCTGGTCTAAATACAAGGGTAAATATGATGATAACGAGCGATAAATACAAGGAAATTAACGTTTATATTATAGATCAAATTTCAAGAGGATCCACTATTTATAAAGCAGTTGGTGGTTTTTCTGATAATGAAAAATTTGTTATTAATACGATTGTTTCAAGAGGAGAGTATATTAAGATTAAAAATTACGTGAAATCTATTGATCCTAAAGCATTCGTATGTATTTCGTATGTCAGTGAAGTGCTTGGTGAAGGATTTACTTACGATCCAGTGGATAATCCAGAGCTTGAAATACTTCCTGGTGGAATGAGTTAGAATGGAGAAGAAATGTATAAATTAGGACAAAGAGAGAATTTAAAAATTGATAAGATAAATACGGAAGTTTTGTTGAAAAAAGACAGCGAAAATAATTTTGTTAGAATGAATGTAGACGAACTTTCTGGAGAAAAAGTTGGCGATGTTGTCGATGTATTCATTTACAATGACAATAAAAAACTAATGGCAACGAAGAAGCAACCTAAGATTGAATTGGGTAAGATTGCAAGACTAGAAGTAAAAGATATTACTAGAATTGGCGCTTTCTTAGATTGTGGATTAGATAAGGATATTTTGTTGCCATTTAAGGAACAAACTTCAAAATTGGTAAAAGGTCAAAAATATTTAGTGTATTTGTATATTGATAAGTCGAACAGATTGGCACTTACTATGCGAATTAAAAATTTATTGAAAAACGACAGCGGCTATGTTAAGAACGATTGGGTAGAAGGCGTTATATACAATATAGTGGACGGTCTAGGAGCTTTTGTAGCTGTAGACAATAAATACGAAGGACTTATTCCTGCAAGTGAATTAACGGGCGTTGTAGACCTTGGAGAAGAAGTCAAATGTAGAGTTACAGATGTGAAGTCTGATGGAAAGTTAGATTTGTCATTTTTTGAACCTGCATATAAGCATATCTCATCAGATGCTGATGTTATTATGGAAGAACTTAAAAACTCTGATGGATTCATTAATTTTAACGATAAAACAGACGCCAATAGAATTAAATCAGTGTTTAATATGTCAAAATCCAGTTTCAAAAGAGCTGTTGGAAGACTATTAAAAGAAAATATGATACAATTTTATAAAGACGGAATAAAATTAACTAGTAAAGGGAGAGGTAATAATGGAAGACAACAAAGATAAAATATTAGCAGTAGTAAACGGTGAAGAAATTAAACAATCAGAAGTTGATAATTTTATTCAAGCTTTAGGTTATAGAGGAGCACAATTCAATAACGAAGAAGGAAGAAAAAGATTAACTGATGAATTAATCAATAGAAAACTTTTATTCTTTGATGCTAAGAAATCTGGCTTAGATAAAGATGAAATATATGTAAAAGAAGTTAAAAAACAATCCGAAGAATTGTTGAAGGATTTTGCTATGGCTAACATAATCAATTCTGTTAGGGTATCAGATGAAGATTTGAAGGAATATTATGAAAACCACAAAGATAATTTCAAAGTTCAACCAACATTCACAGCTTCTCACATTTTAGTTGAATCTGAAGATTTGGCTAATGAAATTAAAGAAAAAATCGATAACGATGGTGATTTTGCACAATTAGCAAAAGAGTATTCTACATGTCCATCAAAAGAACAAGGTGGAGATTTGGGAACATTCCAACAAGGTCAAATGGTTAAGGAATTTGAAAATGCTTTGATTGAAAATGAAATCGGAGATATCGTAGGACCTGTTAAAACACAATTCGGTTATCACATTATCAATATTAAAGATAAAACTGAAGGAAAAGTAAAATCTTTTGAAGAAGCTAAGAATGAAGTTAAACAAACACTATTACAATTGAGACAACAACAAGCATATATAGACGCTACAGACAAATTACAAAAAGAATACAAAATCGAAAAATTTTATTAATAACAAATGGAGAAGTTAAATGAATAATCTTAAGAAGAAGATAGTAGCTTTATGTCTAACATTTAGTATGGTATTTAGTACAGGCACTGCTGTATTTGCGAAGGAACAAGATGATAATGCAAGTCCTAAAAAAGTAGAGTCAACTATGAATAGAATTGAAGGGCGAGATAGATTTGCCGTTGCAAATAAAGTGATGGAAGATTATTATCAAAACTCTAAAAAAGTAGTGCTTGTATCAGCGATAAAATTTCCCGACAACATCAGTTCTACTGTAATGAGTCAAGGACAAATCCCGATCTTATACACTTATTCAGATAAATTAGGCGCATCTACTGAAAAACTTTTAAAATCAAAAGATTTGGATGAAGTCATAATTATTGGTGGAGAAAAATCTGTTAGTAAGGCTGTTCAAAATCATATCGAAAATGATTTAAAAATAAAAGTTGTAAGATATTCTGGATACGACAGATATGCAGTTAATGCTAAAATAGTTTCTGAAAAGTTCTCTAGCAAAAATGCTGAAAAACAAAACTTGGTTGTAGCTAGTGGAGAAGTATTCGCAGATGCTATTAACGCTACTTCCTTAGCACAAAAACACAATGCACCAATATTATTAGTATCGAAAAACAAGATTTCTAGCGACACAAAAGATTATTTACAATCTTTCTATAAAGGAAATATAGGTAAAATTTTTGTAGTCGGTGGACAAAATACAGTTTCTGATAAAGTTGTTCAAGAAATCAAAGCTATTACTAATGTTAAGCCACAAAGAATTTTTGGCTCGAACAGATATATGACATCTGTCAGAGTTGCAAACGCAAGTTTTACTGCACCAACTAAAGCGATATTTGCTAGTGGTGAAGTTTTTGTAGATGCATTAGTAGCGGCACCACTTTCACAAAAGCTAAAAGCACCAATACTATTGGTTTCAAAATCATCCATTACAAGTGATGTAAAATCATATATTGGTAGTAATTCTTTTGAAGAAATGTATATTGTAGGTGGAAAAAATACAGTATCAGAAAAAGTAAAAGATTTGATTTTGGATAACAAATCAGACGGAACTATTACAACTGATCCGAAGTATCCTGGCAAGAAAGTTATTCGTAGAAAACCATTACCAGGATTAGAAAATGAACAAGAATTTCCTGTTCAAATCAGTGATGATACAATTGTAATGGTACGTGGTCATTACGATGACGAAATGGCAGATGAAATACTAAGACTTTTGAATCAATATCGCAAAGAAAATGGACTAAAAGCATTAAAACAAGATAATTCATTATCACCAGTTGCAAAAACAAGGGCAACTGAAATTGTTCATTTATTTGAACACGTTAGACCAAGAGGTGGATTGGTAACTGATATTTCTAACATCAATGGAGAAAATATCTATAATGGCCCATACACTGCAAGTGGTGCAATGGAAGCTTGGAAAAATTCTCAAGGACACAATGAAAATATGTTGAGAGAAGTGTTCACAAGAGTTAAAATAAAAGTATTCGTTACAAAAGCATATTACGAAGATTCTGATCAAACTTATGACAGATATTACGCAGTTCAAATATTTGGAATTTGATATCAGATTTTATCTAAAATTATATGATGTTATAATATTGACAAGAAATCGAAATATAAATTAAAAGAAATATTTAATTTTTGCAATTTAATAAAAAATATACGAGATTCATAATATGACCCTAACACAATATTTACAGATTATTGTAAGATTGGGGGCAGTATGAGTCTCTTTTTTTACATTAAAAATAGTGGGAAATTACGGCAGTTTGATAAAATATTATGATATTAGTGATTTTATATACGTTATTAAAATAAAATAAAACCAAGAATATAACAAAATTTAAATAAATCTGTTAAAAATCTATTGAATTACTTGCTCTTTTTTAAATTGTATTGTAAAATAATTTGGGTTTAAAATGCAATATGTATTTTACATATAAAACAACATAAAATAAGGAGTGATTTAAAGAAAATGAGTAAAACTGAAAAGAAAAAACTAGGATTAATACCAAAATTATTAATCGCGATTGGATTAGGTACTTTAGCTGGTTTGTATATGCCTCAATGGTTCGTGAAGACTGCTGTAACATTCTCATCAATGTTCGGCGCATTTCTAAACTTTGTTATTCCACTTATGATTATTGCTTTTGTAACAAAGGGAATTGCTGATCTTGGAGAGGGAGCTGGACAATTATTATTAGTAACTGTTGTAATTGCTTATGCATCTACTCTTATTGGTGGGTCATTATCATATGTTATGAGTTCAAATGTATTCCCAGCATTTATAAGTCCAGACCAAGTTTCTAAGATTCAAGCCTCAACTAAGATAGGCATGGATCCATTTTTTGAAATTCCAATCAAACCATTTTTTGATGTAACTTCATCAATTATTTTTGCTTTTATGATGGGGATTTCAATATCATGGTTAAGAAAACACGGTGAAGGAGAATATTGCTACAATCTAATCTCAGAATTTAATGACATAATCACAAAAGTATTGTCAACTGCAATTGTACCATTGTTACCTTTCTTTATTTTTGGTAATTTCTCAAAAATGGCATTTACTGGATCTGTATTTGCAGTTCTTTCAATTTTCTGGAAGATATTCTTATGTGTAATTGCACTTCACTTAATATATGTTTCTGTATTATTTATAATAAGTGGTACTTACACGAAGAAAAATCCTGTAAAGTTAATCAGAAATCAAGTAAAAGGATATTTAACAGCGATAGGAACTCAATCATCTGTTGCGACAATTCCAGTAAACTTGGAATGTGCTAAGCAAAATTCAGTAAGTAAAAGTATTAGAGATTTTGTAATTCCATTGGGAGCTACCGTTCATATGCCAGGTTCAATGATTACAATTACAGCTTGTACTTTTACAATTTTAACAATGTATGGAATGGAACATTCTTACTTACTAATGTTAAGATATATGGCAATTCTTGGGATAGCTATGGTTGCTGCTCCAGGAGCTCCAGGTGGAGCAATTATGAGTGCATTGCCATTTTTGCCAGTAGTTGGAATTCCATCTGAAGGGGAACTTGCATCATTGTTGATGACACTTTATTTGACACAGGATTCATTTGGAACTGCTGCAAATATTTCTGGGGATACTGCTATTTCAGTGGCTATCGATAAAATATTTAACAGACATATTGTAAAAAATGATGAGTATAAAGACGGTTTCAATGAAAAAGTAATAAATGAAGAAGATTTATAAAAAATTTTGGCTAGGCTCTGAGAGCCTAGTTTTTGTTTAGGAAATTTTTTTTGATTTTTTTGATAATGAATACGAATTATTATTTATTGAATTAAATACACAGATGATATATAATGTTAAAGTAAAACATATGTTCAAGGGGTGAGTTATGGAATTTAAATTACATTCAAAATTTAAACCAACAGGTGATCAACCACAAGCGATTGATAAACTTGCAAATGGTTTGGAAAATGGAAAAAATCATCAGATTTTAAAAGGTGTTACTGGTTCAGGTAAAACTTTTACGATGGCGAATATTATTCAAAAAGTTCAAAGACCAACTCTGGTTATAGCTCACAACAAAACTTTGGCATATCAATTGGCTAGTGAGTTTAGAGAATTTTTCCCAGAAAATGCGGTTGAATTTTTCGTTTCTTATTACGATTATTATCAACCAGAAGCATACGTGGTTCAATCAGATACTTATATTGAAAAAGATTCAAGTATCAATGAAGAATTGGACAAGCTTCGCCACAGTGCTACGATGAGTTTATTCGAAAGAAGAGATGTAATTATAGTTTCTTCTGTATCTTGTATTTACGGTTTGGGAGATCCTATTGATTACGAAAATTTGGTTATATCTTTGCGTCCAGGAATGGAAAAAGATAGAACTGAAGTTATGAAAAAATTAATCGACATTCAATACGTTAGAAATGACATTAATTTTACCAGAGGAACTTTCAGAGTAAGAGGAGATAGCTTGGATATTTTCCCAGCATCAAGTGGTGAAAAAAGCGTTAGAATTGAATTTTTCGGTGACGAAATAGATAGAATTACTGAAATTGATGCTTTGACTGGAGAAATTGTAGGTGAAAGAAATCACGTTGCGATTTATCCTGCAAGTCACTATGCAACGACTCAGAAAAAAGTCGAAAAAGCTATTGTAACTATTGAAGAAGAATTAGAAGATAGATTAAAATATTTTAAAGACCACAATAAACTATTGGAAGCTCAAAGATTAGAGCAAAGAACTAGATATGATATAGAAATGTTAAAAGAAATGGGATTTTGTACAGGAATAGAAAACTATTCAAGACATATGTCTCAGAGAAAGCCTGGAAGCAGACCTTACACCCTTATCGACTATTTCCCAAAAGATTTCGTGACAATGATCGACGAATCACACGTTACTGTTCCACAAATTGGAGGAATGTACGAAGGAGATAGGTCCAGAAAAACTAGCTTGGTTGATTATGGGTTCAGATTGCCATCTGCATTAGACAATCGTCCTTTGAGATTCAACGAATTTGAATCGATGATGAATCAAGTAATATATGTGTCGGCAACTCCAGGAAAGTATGAAAAAGCAAAAACTAATGAGGTGGTTGAACAAATTATCAGACCAACGGGTCTATTAGATCCCAAAATTGAGGTTCGTCCCACAAAAGGACAAATCGACGATTTGGTTAGTGAAATCAATAAAACTATTGAAAAAGGTGAACGTGTTCTTATCACAACTCTTACTAAAAAAATGAGTGAGGATTTGACGCGTTATCTTGAAGATTTGGATATAAAAGTAACTTATTTGCATTCAGATATTGATACGATTGAAAGAATGGAAATTATAAGAGATTTGAGAGAAGGAAAATACGATGTACTTGTAGGAATTAACCTTCTGAGAGAGGGATTGGATTTACCAGAAGTTTCTCTGATTGCGATTTTGGATGCAGATAAGGAAGGTTTCTTGCGTTCAGAGACTTCTCTTATACAAACTATCGGTAGAGCTGCTAGAAACTCAAATGGTCACGTTATAATGTACGGTGATACGATTACTAGGTCGATGGATGTGGCTATAACAGAAACTAATAGGCGTAGAGAAATACAAGAAGAATACAACGAAGAACACAATATTATTCCAACTACTATTAATAAATCTGTTAGAAAAAGAATCCAAAATACTTTTGTTGCAGAAGAAAATGAAAGTTATGATGTTAATAAAGTTACGGAATTTTCAAAGGACGAAATAGAAGTTATTATTGATAATTTGAACACAGAAATGTTAAAAGCTGCAGAAGAATTGGATTTCGAGAGAGCTGCTACACTTAGAGATCAAATCAGGAATTTGAAAAACACTTACTAAAGGAGCAAAATGAGCAAAGATAAAATTGTTATAAAAGGTGCTAAGGAGAATAATCTAAAAAATGTGGACCTTACCATTCCTAGGAATAAAATGGTCGTTTTCACTGGATTAAGTGGGTCAGGTAAATCTTCTTTGGCATTTGACACTATATATGCGGAAGGGCAACGAAGATATGTCGAATCTTTGAGCTCTTACGCACGCCAATTTTTAGGGCAAATGGATAAACCAGATGTAGAATACATTGAAGGATTGTCGCCTTCGATTTCTATAGACCAAAAAACAACTAACAATAACCCACGTTCAACAGTGGGAACTGTTACAGAAATATACGATTATTTTAGACTGCTTTTTGCAAGAGTTGGAACTGCTTATTGCCCTGTTTGCGGGAAAGAAATTGTTAGCCAAACTGTCGACCAAATTGTAGACAGTGTGAAAGAATTAGAGGAACGTTCCAGAATTCAAATTTTAAGTCCCGTAGTAAAAGGGAAAAAAGGTGAATTCAAGAAACTTCTTCAAAATTTGAGGAAAGATGGATTCATAAGAGCGATTGTGGATGGTGAGCAAGTTGAATTAGCAGAAGATATCGAACTTGATAAAAACAAAAAACACGATATTGATGTAATTGTCGACAGAATTATAATAAAAGACGGAATTGATTCAAGGCTTACAGATTCCATAGAAACAGCTCTTAGATTGTCTGAAAATAATGTAAAAGTTGATGTAATTGGCAAAGATGTAATTTCTTATAGTACATCAATGAGCTGTCCAGACGGACATATTTCTTACCAAGAATTAGAGCCAAGAGATTTTTCGTTCAATAATCCGTTTGGGATGTGCCCTCATTGTAATGGACTTGGTTTTCATAAAAAAGTTGATGAAGATTTGGTAATTCCAAATAAAGAGTTGTCGATTTTACAAGGTGCAATAGATCCTTATCAATCTTCGAAATCAGGTGGATATTATTTCGAAATAATAAAAGCAATCGCAGATTCTTATGACTTTCCATTGGACAAACCAATTAAGGATGCTCCAAAGAAAATGATAAATGAAATCTTGAATGGATCAAAGAAAAATCTTTCATTTATTTTCGATAGTCATTTTTCTGGAAGAAAAAAATTCAACGGTAAATTTGAAGGAGTTTTGAAAAACTTAGAAGAAAGATACAACAGAAGCACGACAGATTCTATGCATCAAAAAATTGGTGAGTATATGACTGACGTTGAATGCGATTATTGTCATGGAGCTAGATTAAAAGATGAGTATTTGTCAGTTCGCATAAATGAAAAAAATATTTACGAAATTTGTCAAATGCCTGTAAAAGATTCTCTTCAATGGTTCAAAGATTTGGAATTGGAAGAGTCCAAGAAATTTATTGGAGATGAAATATTGAAGGAAATTATCAGCAGACTTCAATTTTTGAACGATGTTGGGCTTGATTATTTAACTTTGGATAGATCTGCTTCTACTTTATCAGGTGGAGAATCTCAGAGAATTAGATTGGCAACACAAATTGGATCTGCATTGGTAGGCGTTGTGTATGTATTAGATGAACCTTCAATCGGACTTCACCAAAGAGATAATGACAAATTGATTAAAGCGCTTAGAAATTTGACGGATATTGGAAATACTTTGGTTGTAGTTGAACACGATGAAGATACGATGAAAGAATGTGATTATCTTGTGGATATTGGTCCTGGAGCCGGTGTTCACGGTGGAGAAATCGTAGCTTGTGGAACTATTGATGATATTATAAAAGAAAAAAGATCAATTACAGGTAAGTATTTGTCAGGCGAATTGGCAATTCCCGTTCCTGAACAAAGACGAAAACCAAATGGATATTTGCAATTTAAAGGTTGCAAAGAAAATAACCTAAAAAACATAAATGCAAAATTTGCACTTTCATGCTTCAACTGTGTTACAGGGGTTTCAGGATCTGGAAAGTCTTCATTGGTTAACGAAATCGTATACAAGAAATTAGCCAGAGATTTGAATAATGCTAAGATGAAAAATGGTAAATTTAAATCGGCTACTGGAATTGAAAATTTGGATAAAGTTGTACAAATAGATCAATCTCCGATTGGTAGAACGCCTAGAAGTAATCCGGCGACTTATACAAAAGTATTTGATTTGATAAGAGATTTGTTTGCGTCAACACCTGAAGCAAATATGAGAGGATATCAAAAAGGAAGATTCTCATTTAACGTAAAGGGTGGAAGGTGTGAAGCTTGTAAAGGCGACGGAACTTTAAAAGTAGAAATGCACTTTTTACCAGATGTTTATGTTCCATGTGATGTTTGTAAAGGAAAAAGATACAACAGAGAAACTTTGCAAGTAAAATACAAAGGCAAAAATATCGCCGACGTGTTGGATATGACGATTGATGAAGCGTTAGAATTTTTCAGAAACTTCCCTCCTATAAAAAATAAATTGCAAACTTTACAAGATGTAGGTTTGGGTTATATTAAATTAGGACAATCTTCAACGGAATTATCCGGTGGAGAAGCTCAAAGAGTAAAACTAGCCAGTGAATTATCTAAAAAAAGTACAGGAAAAACTGTGTATATTTTAGATGAGCCAACTACGGGTCTTCATTCAGCAGATATTGACAAATTAATTGAAGTATTGCAAAGACTTGTGGATCAAGGAAATACCGTTATTGTTATAGAACACAATCTTGATGTTATAAAGGTCGCAGATTATATTATCGATTTGGGACCTGAAGGAGGAAATGGTGGAGGACAAGTTATCTTCCAAGGAACTCCTGAAAAATTAATTAGTAAGAAAAATTCATATACTGGGCAATATTTGGTTCCAAAATTGAATCGTTAAATTTTTGTAATAATCACCTTCTGATTTTTAGTGTATAATAAAAGTTAAGAAGGTGATTTTTTATGTACAATATTATGGTTGTCGACGACGAAAAAGACATAGTAAAAGCCATAGAAATATATTTGAAAACAGATAATTACAATGTGTTGAAGGCTTATAATGGTTACGATGCATTAGAATTAATGGAAAAGAATAAAATAGATTTATTTTTGGTAGATATAATGATGGAAGGAATGGACGGATTAGAACTAACTCAAAAAATAAGAGAAGTATCTAACGCGCCAATCATAATTTTGTCTGCAAAAAGCGAACTGAATGATAAGGTTATGGGATTGAATTTGGGTGCTGACGATTATATTACGAAACCTTTCGATGCTGTAGAATTATTGGCTAGAATCAAATCTAGTTTGAGAAGACTAGAACTTAGCAAAGACAATTCTCTAAATGGGAATGTATTCTCAGCGGGGAGATTGACAATCAACGACGACAAAAAAGAAGTGTTGATAGATGGCGAAGAAATAAAGTTAACTCCATATGAGTACGGAATAATTTTACTTTTATTAAAAAACAAAGGTATAGTATTCACATCAGAAGAAATTTATGAAAATGTGTGGGAAGCTCCACCTTATGATGTCAAAAAAATAGTTTCAGTCCACATATCAAGACTCAGAG
Organism: Finegoldia sp. BIOML-A1; assembly: GCF_009678325.1. NCBI lineage: Bacteria > Bacillati > Bacillota > Tissierellia > Tissierellales > Peptoniphilaceae > Finegoldia > Finegoldia sp. BIOML-A1. Next base: position 301,522 of record NZ_WKZF01000002.1, on the reverse strand, counting down.
AAAAAGTTGAAATCAATCCTAGAAGACCTGATTTGATTAAATCTGTGTATGGAATGGGATATAAGATAGAGGATATTTAATGATAAATTGGATAAAGAAAAGTTTTAGATCTATCGATGGTTATGTTGAAAAACAATTGGTAGATCTACTACTGTATTTTAGTTTTGGTTTTATTCTTGTATTCACTGTATCATTTTTTATTGAAAATATAATTAATGTATATAATTTTTCAGTTGCCATAACGTTGATATATGCGATGCTTGCTTTCTTTTATTCAATGGTTAAGGTAGTAAGGACTATTTACAAAAAGAAAAAGAATGCATTTTTAATATATCAATTCATTAGTAATTTCAAAGGAAAATACTACAATATTTATGTTGAGTCATTATTAACTTTGATTTTTTTAATGTATACTATGGCAACGATTATGGTTACAAATAGGAATTTGTTTGGGATTATATTCATCGGTGCAATTTTAGCGAAAATTTACATATCAATTTTGATTAATAATCTGGGCAAAATACTGCTTAACAAAAAAGTGGAGGCTATGTATTCTGGAAAAGATATTGATGTGTTCATAGATGATGAAATTTACAAAGATTCTGTGTACCTTATAAACCATTTGCATGATTCAGTTATCAACACGATGCAAGATAAAATTAATTCAGAAAAAATGAAAACGGAACTAATCACAAATATTTCACATGATATCAAAACGCCTTTAACTTCTATTATAAATTACGTAGATTTGCTGAATCACGAAACTGATGAATCAGAAAAGAAAAGATATATAGAAATTCTAGAATATAACGCTAAAAGATTGAAAACAATGGTAATAGATTTGATTTATGCTTCCAAAACTGGAACAGGAAATATTGATATCGAAATGGAAGTTGTGGAACTAAATGAATTAGTATTACAAGTTTACGGTCAATTTGATTCTGATTTCAATAAGATGGGACTGGATTTCGAATATAACGATAAAAGAAAAACAGTATTGATGATGACGGATGGTGCAAAGTTATCTCGTGTAATCGAAAATATTTTCAGTAATATTGTGAAGTATTCCAAACCTAACACAAAAGTTTACGGAGAATGTGATGTAGTCAATGACAATATTATCCTCAAATTCTCTAATGTATCCAAGAATAAAATTGAGGTTAGTGCGGAAGAATTGATGGGTCAATTTGTAAGAGGAGAAAGGTCTCGTCATTCTGAAGGTAGTGGACTTGGTTTATATATTGCGAAGAATTTGATAGAGTTGCTTGGGGGAACAAGTAAAATATCAATTGATGAAGATAGATTTGTTTATGAGATTAATTTTAAAGTTACTAGAAAGAAAAAGATAGATAAATAAGAAAAAGGTTAATTTTGGAATTTTCCAAAATTAACCTTTTTTTAATTATTTCTATCATTTGACGAATCACGGTCACGATTACGTTTACGATCTCGGTCTCTATTATTTCTATTGTTTTCTTTGTCGCCGTCTTTCTTATCGTTATCTTTTTCGTCCTTGTCGTCTTTGTCCTCGTCATCTTTGTCTTCATCTTTTTTATCATGAGGTTTTAAAATATTAAAGATTGTTCTATCAGAATAACCAGGCATACTGTATTTCCAGTCTTTAGGAATAATGTTGTTATGTTCTGATGGTTTGTATGGAGGATCTCTTTTTATGAAAACTCCCCATCCTAATTCCCAAGGTGGAGTATTATCTGTAGCTAATTTTCCATCTACAACGTCAATTCTTCTTGATTCATACAAATCAGAAACTTCTGTAGGTTCTGTACCTGCTTTGTAGATTTCTTCTTTTACAATTCCACGAGGATCTCTCCAACTGTATTTGCTTGGCAATTTATTTGCTAAAGTATCAACTTTAACTCTTACGATACCGTCTGGTTCTTCAAATTTAATTGGAATTTTATCTTCCAAAGTATATCTGTTGACTGCGCTCCAGATTTGTACAACTTTTTTCTGACTAATTTGAGTCATTTTCAATTGTTGATTGTCAAAACCTAACCATGTACTAATTGTATAGTATGGGCTCATTCCGACAAACCATACGTCTTGGTAGTCGTTTGTAGTACCAGTTTTTCCACCGATATCAAAGCCATCTAACCTAGCGTATTTTGAATAGTTGTAATCTGTAGAAGTTCTGAGTATATCTCTCATAATGTATGCGATTTGAGGGCTCACAACTTCATTTTGTTTTTGAGGATTTTCTATTATAACTTTTCCTAAACTGTCAGTAACTTTTGTAAAGGAAATAGGTTCTCTGTACTGTCCGCTATTATTGATAGCGTTGTAAGCACCTGCCATCTCTACAGGTGTAAATCCTTTAGTTAATGAACCTAGTGCCATTGCAGATGTGTTTTCATCGTTTTCTGAAGTGTTTTCAGCTGCACTTATATAGTTATCGGCTTTAGGATTTTTTGCATTAATCAATCCAAATTTTTCTAAATAAGTTTTTGATTTTTCAATTCCAATATCTTCCAAAACTTTTACGGCAGTAACGTTGATTGAATTTTCAACAGCATGTCTAAGTGAAACCAAGCCTTCATAACCTTCATACCAGTTTTGTGGCCACAATTCATGATTTTCGTTATAGTGAGGTAAATCATCTAAGCCTGATGCAGGGGAATACCCATTGTCCAATGCTGGAGTATATACACCTAAAGGTTTCATACTAGAACCAACTTGTCTAGGAATATCGGATGCTCTGTTAGTAGTATCTTTATTATCTGAATATCTTCCACCAACCAATGCTTTGATTTGTCCAGTTGTTTTATCCACAACAACACTCGACGATTGTGGTTGTTTGATTCCATCCTCATTTATAGTGTAGAAATCTTTAGCAAAAATCAAATTGTCATTGTTGTCGTATTTGATTAAATTTGGATTTTCTTTTATATATTGGCTTGAGATTGTGATGTTACCTTCACCATCTGTATTCAAATTTTTTCTACCAATATTGATTGAAGATATTTTATGAGTTACCAAATTATTACTATCATTTACTGAGTAATAATCTTTCAAATCCAAATAGTTTCCATATTGTTTTACTTTAATTGATTTTGAATAATTAAAAGTGACAGAACCATCTGGGTTTTTAGTATATTGTTCTGGTGAAATAAAGAACTCATCGTTGTCATTGATTATGTTTTTCTTTCTAAAATAAATAACTTCATTTAAAGCGTTTGTAATGTTTCTGCCGTCATCGCTTGACCATTTTAATAAATTTGCTGATGAACCATCTGCGATAATATCATCGACTTTTTTATCATATAATTTTTCCAAATTACTTTGCATATTCATATCAACACATGAATATATCTTTAGTCCACCATTGATTAGTTTGCTTTTAGCTTCTTGTTGTGAGTATCCTTTTTCGATAAGTTTTGCAATAACTTGTTCATAGATAATATCTGAATAGTAGTTAGACAAGTTATCTACGTTTTTAATTCCCGGTTTTATATTAGCTGCGATATTTTCTTGAAGAGCTTTGTCGTATTCTTCTTTTGTGATTTTGTTGTTATCTAGCATTTTTTTAAGAACGTAATCTCTTCTGTCGATAGTTTGTTGATTGTAGACAGCTTTGTATGTTTCACCGTTTAAAGTAACTTCACCAACGATTTTTGACTGGTCTTTTACTTGACCTGGTTCAATTGCTTTGTATAACGCTAAATTAGTAGGACTCTTCACAATTCCTGCTAAAGTAGCACATTCTGATAAAGTTAGTTCATCGATGTTTTTCTTGAAGTAAATTTCAGAAGCGGCTTGAACTCCGTAGGCATTTTGTCCCAAGAAAACAGTATTCATATAAGTTTCCAAAAGTTTTTCTCTGCCTAGATAGTTTGTCAATTCCATTGCTAAATAAGCTTCTTTGAATTTTCTGTCAAATGATCTTTCATTAGTTAAGTACAAATTACGAGCCAATTGTTGCGCTAGAGTACTTGCTCCACGTTTCATAGAACCAGATTTTAAATTATCAAAAATAGCTGATGTGATACCGATAGGATCCACACCGTTGTGTTTGTAAAATCTTTCATCTTCCACAGATGTGAAAGCATCCATCATGTATTTTGGTATCTTATCTAATTTTACAACCTCTCTATATTCAGTGGTTTTGATTTTCTCGATTAAATTTCCATCCTGATCCAAAATTTCTGATGTCTGATTCATCATATTATTTATTTCTTCGGGATTAACCTTTGGAGCTAATTGCATAGCGCGTACTCCGGCTACTCCGATTAATCCACCTACAAATGCAAATATACAAATCAAACATAATATTAAAATTTTTATGGATTTCAATATTATATTTTTATCTTTATTCATAAATTCCTCCATAAAATATATATACACTATTATACCACAAAGTGTAGATTCAACATATATTCCTAGAAATACGAAGTACATTTTACTTAAAGACAGATTATTATATAATATAAATAAAGGAGCAACAATGAAAGAAAAAACAATTTTAGTTTATTTTGAATTTAAAAACAAAAAAATAAACGATGAAGATATAAAAGAAATGCAAAGTTTGATTGAATCTTCTGGCGGTGAAGTTTGCGCAATTTCAGAAGTTAGAAAAAACTTTATTGATTCAAAATATTACATAGGAAAAGGGAAATGTCTGGAGATTAAAGATGCTGCAGAAAAATTGGACGTAACAACTTTGATATTTAACGTAGAACTATCTGGTTCAAATATAAAAAACTTGGAAGATATAACTGGACTTAAAATAGTAGACAAAACAAATTTAATTTTAGATATATTTGCAAGTAGAGCGAAAACAAAGCAAAGTGTGCTACAAGTTGAACTTGCAGAATACAAATACAGACTTCCAAGATTAATTGGATTCAGAGATCACTTATCTAGAACTGGTGGTGGGATTGGAACTAGGGGTCCTGGGGAAACAAAACTTGAAGTAGATAGAAGAACTATCCAAAACAAAATTAACAATATAAAACGAGAATTAAAAAGTATTGATAAAAGCCAAGAAAATATGAGAAAACAAAGACTAAAATCTGATATAAAAATGGTGAGTATGGTTGGATACACAAATGCTGGTAAGTCTACTTTGTCCAACAAATTGGTGAATTTCTACAAAGATAAGTACACGGAAGAGTTTGAAACAGAGGATTTACTATTTAAAACACTGGACACTACTTTGAGAAAATGTACATTACCAAATAAAAAACAATGCCTTGTAATAGATACCGTTGGATTTATTAAAGATATTCCAACAGATTTAATCGAAGCATTTAAGTCAACGTTATTGGATTTGAAACATTCTGACTTGATTTTATTTATATTAGATTCTTCAAGTTCTGATTTGGACAATCAAATCACTACAACGATGGATATATTAAAAGAATTAAAAGTATTGGACAAACCAATGGTTACGGTATTTAATAAATCTGATAAAAATCCTAACGTGATTTTCCCGTATAATTTGGAAAATAAAGTTAAGATATCAGCTTTTAACGATGAAGACATCGAAATGTTATTGTACAAAATTCAAGAAGAATTATATGGCAATTACAAATGTGTTAAAATGAGATTTGACTACGATCATCAGGACGTTCTGAACACAATTTTACAAAATTTTAAATGTGAAGATGTTTCATACAACAATGAAGATGTACGTCTTAAGGTTGAGATTTCTGAATTAGAGATAGAAAAATACGAGGAATTTATATATGAAAAATTATAGAAGTATTCACAAAAGCATACCTTTTTCTTTTGTAATTAACAAATCGGAATTTATCGGAAATTGTAAGTTCGTGGAAACAGAAGAAGAGGCTTTAGAATTTGTGGATAGTATAAAAACAAAATACAGTGACGCAACTCACAATTGTTCTGCATATATCATTGGAGAGGACAAATTAATTCAGAGATTTGATGATGACGGTGAGCCTTCCCAAACAGCAGGGATTCCAATTCTTGAAGTAATTAAAAAAGAAGATTTGACTAATGTTTGTGTAGTTGTTACAAGATACTACGGCGGAATTAAACTTGGAGCAGGTGGTCTTATAAGAGCATACACAAAAGCTTCTAGTGAGTGTTTGAATGAGTCGGTTATTGTAGATAAGAAAATATTTAGAAATTTTCAGATAGAATTTGATTACACCAATGTTGGAAGTATTGAAAATTTTTTGATGAATAATGATATTTACGTAGCTGACAAGCAATATTCAGAAAAAGTGGTTTTTGATATTTTATTAGATGAAGATAAATACGAAGAAATAGAAAATAAGTTAATTGATTTAACAAGCGATAACATAAGGTTTACAATGATTGAATTTACTTACCAATCATCTTTAAATGGTAAGTTAATATTTTAAAATGATGTAAATTGTGATAAAATTTGAGGGTGGATTAAAATGAATTACGCAAAATTATGTGAAGATATAACAAAATGGATAAAAGAAGAAGTCGAATCAGCTAATTTAAAAGGAGCGGTTTTTGGAATTAGCGGTGGAATCGACAGCGCTGTATTAGCGTGTTTGTGCAAAAAAGCTTTTGGAGATAACGCATTAGGTTTGATTATGCCGATAAAAAGCAATCCAAAAGACGAAGAAGATGCTAGAATATTAGCAGAAGCGATTGATTTGAATTGCAAAAAAGTCGATTTGAATGATGGATACGATGCTTTGATACAAACTTTTGAAAAAACTTCTGTAGAAATGGCTGCATCAAACATTAAGCCAAGACTTAGGATGTTGACGTTGTACTATTATGCACAAAATAATGGTTATATGGTATTATCTGGATCAAATCGTTCCGAATTTATGACTGGATATTTTACAAAATACGGCGACAGTGGAGCTGATCTTATGCCACTTTTGAATTTGTATAAAACAGAAATTTTTGAGATGGCAAAAGTTTTGGGCGTTCCAGATGTAATTATTAATAAAAAACCTAGCGCTGGTTTGTGGGAAGGTCAAACAGATGAAGATGAGTTTGGATTTACTTACGAAGAGCTAGATAATTATTTGATGAATAATTCTGAAACTACGTCAAAAAAATTGATTGATAAAAAAATTAAACAAAGCGAACATAAAAGAAAATTTGCGAAATCATTTGAGTTCGATAGAAATAAATATTAAGGATGTGATTTTATGTCAGGACATAATAAATGGAGCAAAATAAAAAACAAAAAGGGTAGTGAAGATGCTAGAAGAGGTAAAGTATTCACAAAAATGGCAAGAGCGATAACTGTTGCTGTTAGAGAAGGTGGAGCTGATCCTGAATACAATCCTAGCTTAAAATCTGTTATAGAAAAAGCTCGTGCTGAAAATATGCCTAACGATAACATAGACAGAGCAATTAAAAAAGCGAGTGGCGACGGAGATTCTGCAAATTACGAAAACATTGTATACGAAGGATATGGTCCAGAAGGAGTTGCAGTTATAGTTGAATGTTTGACAGACAATAGAAATAGAACTGCTTCAGATGTAAGACATTATTTTGATAAATTCGGTGGAAATCTTGGACAAAATGGTTCTGTATCATTTATGTTCCAAAGAAAAGGGCTATTACTAATTGACGCAGAATCCTTGGATGAAGAAGAAGTCATGATGGACAGTTTAGATGCTGGAGCAGAAGATTTTGAAGCTGATGATGGAATTTTTGTAATCAACACAGCAATGGAAGATTTTGCACAAGTAAGAGATACTTTGTTAGATAAGGGATATAAATTCGTAAAATCTGATTTGGTTTATGAACCATCAAATTACGTTAAAATTAACGACGAATCAAATGTAGATAAAATGGAAAAATTAATCGATAATCTTGAAGATAGTGATGACGTTCAACAAGTAAGTCATAACTGGGATAACGAATAAAAATGGACAGGGTAGCTTTTTCTATTTTTGGAATAGATATAATGTGGTATGGTATATTGATTACTTTAGGGGTAATTTTGGGCTATGTAGTAGCTGTAAAGTTAGCCAAATTAGAAAATATTTCAGAAAATACCATATTGGACATTTTAGTGTGGGCACTTCCTCTTGCAATTGTAGGAGCGAGGGCATATTATGTGATATTCGAATGGGATTATTATTCCAAAAATTTAGGAGAAATCATCGATATTCGCGGTGGTGGATTAGCGATTTATGGAGGAATAATTGCCGCAGTTATTACTTGTTACGTTATTTGTAAAAAGAAAAATCTTAAATTTTTAAAGTTGCTGGATATTTTTATGCCTGCGATTGCATTGGGACAAGCAATTGGTAGATGGGGTAATTTTATTAACAAAGAAGCCTATGGTACTCCAACTAATCTTCCTTGGGCAATTACAATAGATGGTGTAAAAGTTCATCCTACATTCTTATATGAATCACTAGGAGATTTTATAATATTTTTATTATTGGTGTATATATTTAAAAACAAGAAAAAATTCGATGGACAAATAACAAGTTTGTACATGATTTTATACGGAATATTGAGGTTTTTTGTAGAAGGACTCAGAACTGATAGCTTGTACATTGGAGCATTAAGAGTGAGTCAATTAGTGAGTATTGCAATTGTAATTGCTGGAATAATTTTACAAATTAAATACAAAAAGCAAATTATTAAGTCAGATGAAAAGTAACTCATCTGGCTTTTTACAAATATAAAAGAGGTGATATATTTGTGTTCTAGATTTGAACTGAATATAAGTAAACTTGATTTATTGAAAAGATACAATAAAAAACAAATCAGAAAATTTAATCCGAAAACAGAAGTATTTCCTGGTCAACAAATTTTAACTTTATGTGACGAATTTGATCATATGAGATGGGGAATAGATGTTGATTTTATGAAAAAATCTATAATAAATTCCAGAATCGAAAAGATTTATACATCAAAGTTTTTCAAGGAAGATTTTGAATACAGAAGATGTTTGATTCCTGCGACTGCATTTTTTGAGTGGAATCAGAAAAACAAAGATAAGTACAGATTAACTGTTGCAAATCAAAAAATATTTTCTATTGCAGGTATTTTTAGAGAATATAAAAGTCAAGAAACCAGTATAAGACATGTCAGTATGCTTACCACAGAGGCTAAAGGATCAATATCGGAAATTCATACTAGAATGCCAATTATATTGCCGCAATCTTTTGAACAAACATATTTGCACGGAGAAAATTCCAAAGAAATACACGAGTTTTTGTTGGATAATTTTATTAACTTAGATATGGAAAATTTATCAGACAGTCAATTAACATTTTTGTAAATTTATGATATAATTTATATGAATATTGAAAAGCGAAGAAAGATAAATAATATAACAATTACAGAGAGTTAATGTGTGGTGAAAATTAACAAGTTATAACGGCAGTCTGGAGCTAATAATTCTAAGAGTGATGTTTTATCATAATTAGGGTGGAACCGCGGAAATTACATTTCGTCCCTGAAGTTTTACTTCGGGGATTTTTTATTATTCAAAAAAATGGAGGGTTTTATGAAAAACGAAGAAAAAACTATGGAGAAAATAGTAAGCTTATGTAAATCAAGGGGAATAATATTTCCTGGTAGTGAAATCTATGGAGGATTATCAAATACTTGGGACTACGGTTCATTAGGTGTTGAAATCAAAAATAATATAAAAAGAGCTTGGTGGAAAAAATTTATCCAACAAAGCCCTTACAATGTTGGTTTGGATGCAGCTATCCTTATGAATCCTCAAACTTGGGTAGTATCTGGTCATGTTGGTGGATTCTCAGACCCATTAATCGACTGTAAAGAATGTAAATCTAGATTTAGAGCTGATAAATTAATTGAAGATTATTTCATGAATGAAAAAAATGAAGAAATAACTGGATTAGATGGAAAATCAGAACAAGAATTGTTAGATATTATAGAAAAAGAAGACATAAAATGTCCTGAATGTGGTAAACACAATTTTACAGATATCAGAAAATTCAACTTGATGTTCAAAACTTTCCAAGGTGTTACTGAAGATAACAAATCAGAAATTTATTTGAGACCTGAAACTGCACAAGGTATTTTTGTGAATTTCAAAAATGTTCAAAGAACTTCAAGAAAGAAAATTCCTTTTGGAATTGGTCAAATAGGTAAATCATTCAGAAACGAAATCACTCCAGGTAACTTTATTTTTAGAACAAGAGAATTTGAACAAATGGAACTAGAATTCTTCTGTGAACCAGGAACTGATTTGGAATGGTTCGAATATTGGAGAAACTTCTGTAAAGAATTCTTATTGAATTTGGGAATTAGAGAAGAAAACTTGAGACTTAGAGACCATGAACAAGAAGAATTATCATTCTATTCAAAAGCCACAACAGACTTTGAATATCTATTTCCATTTGGATGGGGAGAATTGTGGGGTATTGCCGATAGAACTGATTATGATTTGTCAAAACACAGTGAAGGTTCTGGAGAAAAACTAGAATATATGGATCCAACAACAAACGAAAAATATATTCCATATTGTATAGAACCATCTGTAGGTGTAGACAGAATGTTTTTAACTTTCTTATGTGATGCTTATGAAGAAGAACAATTAGAAGACAACTCTACAAGAACCGTTTTAAAAATTCATCCTGCATTAGCGGCATATAAAGTTGCAGTTCTTCCTTTAACTAAAAAATTAAATGATAAGGCAATGGAAGTTTATAATGAGTTAGCTAAGAATTTCATGACTCATTTTGATGATGCTGGTTCAATTGGTAAGAGATACAGAAGAGAAGACGAAGCAGGAACTCCATATTGTGTAACTATTGATTTTGATACTTTAGAAGATAATACCGTTACTATCAGAGATAGAGATACTATGGAACAAAAAAGAATGACAGTTGAAGAAATTATAGAATTTGTTAATAAAGAAATGGAGTTTTAATTATATGACAGAAACATTAAATCCGTTGGAAAACGCAAGATATCAAATTAAAAAAGCTTGCGAAATTTTAAAATTAGATGATAGCGTTTATGAATTATTAAAAGATCCCTACAGAGTCATTGAAATAAATATTCCAGTGAAAATGGATGATGGATCAATGAAAGTATTCAAAGGATATAGATCACAACATAATAATGCAATGGGTCCTACAAAAGGTGGTTTGAGATTTAGAGAAGATGTTAACTTGGATGAAGTTAAAGCTTTGTCTATATGGATGACTTTTAAATGTCAAGTAACTAATCTACCGTATGGTGGAGGAAAAGGTGGAATAATTGTAGATCCATCTAAACTTTCTGAAGGTGAATTGGAAAGATTATCCAGGGGATTCGTTGATGGAATGTACAAATATTTAGGAGAAGATTTTGATATTCCAGCCCCAGATGTTAATACAAATGGGAAAATTATGAGTTGGATGGCTGATGAGTATAACAAATTAACTGGTACTAATCAAATGGGAACTTTCACTGGTAAACCAATTGAATTTGGAGGTTCCTTGGGAAGAACAGAAGCTACAGGATTTTCAGTAGCTTTAAGCGCTAAAAAAGCTGTTCTAAATTTAAATAAAAAATTAGAAGAAACAACTGTTGCGTTACAAGGATTAGGTAATGTTGGGATTTATACTTTAAAATACGTGCTTGAACATGGCATGAAAGTCAAATACATTATGGAGTATAACAAGCAAAGGGGAGTATTTGCAATTTATAAAAAAGACGGATTTAATTTTGATGAATGTTTCAAAATTTCTAAGACTAAAGAAAAAGACTTTGCTAGTATTGAAGGATGTGAAGTGATTTCTACGGAAGATTTTTTCTCAGCAGATGTAGATGTTATTATACCTGCAGCTTTGGAAAATGCAATTACAACTGAAAATGTTAATTCAATTAAAGCGAAAATCATTGTAGAAGGTGCAAATGGACCTATAACAAAGGATGCAGATGAAATCTTAAATGAAAAAAATGTAGTTATTGTTCCAGATATTTTGGCAAACTCTGGTGGGGTCACTGTATCTTATTTTGAATGGGTACAAAATAAAGCGGGATATTATTGGTCTGAGGAAGAAGTCAGAGACAAAGAATATCAATTGATTAATAAATCATTTGATGAAATTTGGGAATTATCTGAAAAGCTTAATATAACATTGAGACAAGCTGCTTATGTACATTCAATCAAAAAGATTAGCGAGACAATGAAAATACGCGGATGGTATTAATGCAAACACAAATAGAATTTAATGATGAACTAAAACTTACTAAAATTAAACAATCATCTTTTAACCCTACCCACATTTTTGAATGTGGGCAGGCGTTTAGATGGTACAAAGAAGACGATATGTCCTATACAACTGTTGATGGTGATATGTACTGTAATGTAAGTTTGGTTGGAGATTACGTTTATATCAAAAACTGTACAGAAGATGATTACTATAAAAAATGGGAAAATTATTTTGATTTGAAAACAGATTATTCAGAAATCAAAGAAAAATTATCTTTCAATGAAACTTTAAAAAACGCATTAGAATATGGTGATGGAATCAGAATATTAAATCAAGATAAGTTTTCTACAATAATTTCATTCATAATCTCAGCAAACAATCAAATACCTAGAATTATGAAATCCGTAAATATAATTTGTGAAAATTACGGAAAATTTTTGGGTGAATTTAACGGTAGAAAATTGTATTCTTTTCCTAAGCCTGAAGATTTAGCAAAAGTACCAGTGGAAGAAATGAGAGAAGTGTGCCGTGTTGGATTCAGAGATAAAAGAATTGTAGACGTGTCAAAAATGGTTGCGAATAATGAGTTTGATATTTGGGAAATAGATAACTTATCAAACGAAGAATTAAGAAAAGAATTAATTAATCTTCCTGGAGTAGGACCAAAAGTTGCTGATTGTATTATGCTTTTTTCATACAACAGACATAATACATTTCCAGTTGATGTGTGGATTAAACGAGTTATGGAATATTTGTTTATTAAAGAAGAAACAAATAAAAATTTAATTGCTAAATACGCTGATGATTTATTTGGAGATTATGCTGGATATGCACAGCAATATTTATTCTACTATGGAAGAGAAAATACTATCGGAAAATAACTTTGAGAATTTCATCATAGAAAATAGAATTAAAGCAAGAAATATCAAAATAAATTGAGTTATTTGTTTTTAAATGCTAATAAATACGTTTGATTAAAATAAAAACGTGGTTTATTATATAAGAGGATTAACACTCAACAGGTTAGAGTGCTAACAAAAGATTCTGAAGGAGGATATCATGAATTTAAAACCTATTGGTGATAGATTAGTATTAAAAAAACAAGAAAAAGAAGAAGAAAAAACATTCTCTGGAATAGTTCTCCCATCTTCAGCCAAAGAAGCTCCTGTTTATGCAGAAGTAATAGCTATTGGATCTGAAGTTGAAGAAGATGAAAAAATGAAAGGCAATATTAAAGTTGGAGATAAAGTTATATACTCAAAATACGCTGGAACAGAAATAAAACTAGAAGACACAGAATATATATTAGTTAAATATGAAGATATTCTAGCAGTTGTAGAATAGGAGGATAAATTTTATGGCAAAACAAATCAAATTTTCAGATGATGCTCGTAAAAGCATGGTAGAAGGTATTAATAAATTATCAGATACAGTTAAAGTAACATTGGGACCTAAAGGTCGTAACGTAGTTTTGGATAAAGAATACGGCGCACCATTGATTACAAATGACGGTGTTTCAATTGCAAGAGAAATTGAACTTGAAGATGAATACGAAAACATGGGTGCACAATTAGTAAAAGAAGTTGCAACTAAAACAAATGATGTAGCAGGTGATGGTACCACTACTGCTACACTTTTAGCACAAGCAATTATCAGAGAAGGTTTGAAAAACTTAGCAGCTGGCGCTAATCCAATTGTTTTACAAAAAGGTATCCGAAAAGCTGTTGAAAAATCTGTGGAAGCTATTAAAGCAAGAAGTCACAGTGTTACTACAAAAGAAGAAATAGCAAATGTTGGTAGCGTATCAGCTGCTGATGAAACTATTGGTAAACTAATTGCGGAAGCTATGGAAAAAGTTGGAAACAATGGTGTAATTACTGTTGAAGAATCAAAATCTATGGGAACTACATTAAATGTTGTAGAAGGTATGGAATTCGATAGAGGATATGTATCTCCTTACATGGTTTCTGATTCAGATAAAATGGTAGCAGCAATGGAAGATCCATTTATTTTAGTTACTGACAGAAAAATTACAAATATTCAAGATATTTTACCATTACTTGAACAAGTTGTTCAACAAGGTAAGCCATTATTTATAATTGCTGAAGATGTTGAAGGTGAAGCATTAGCAACATTAGTTTTAAATAAAATCAGAGGAACATTCAACTGTGTAGCAGTTAAGGCACCAGGCTTTGGGGACAGAAGAAAAGAAATGCTTGAAGATATATGTATTTTAACTGGAGCTCAATTGATCACAGAAGATTTGGGAATCGAACTAAAAGATGCATCATTTGATATGCTTGGTAGAGCTAGAAAAGTCAATGTATCAAAAGACAAGACAACTATTGTTGACGGAAATGGTGAACAATCTAAGATTGAAGAAAGAATTAACCAAATTCAAAACAGAATTCCAGAAACTGATTCTGAATATGATAGAGAAAAACTTCAAGAAAGATTAGCGAAATTATCTGGTGGAGTTGCTGTAATTGAAGTTGGAGCAGCTACAGAAACAGAATTAAAAGAAAGAAAATTGAGAATAGAAGATGCACTTGCAGCAACAAGAGCAGCCGTTGAAGAAGGTATTGTAGCTGGTGGTGGAACAGTTCTATTGGATGTTCTTGAAGAAGTTGAAAAACTTGTCGATGAAGTTGAAGGCGATGAAAAAACAGGAGTTAAGATAATTCTAAAAGCGTTAGAAGAACCTGTAAAACAAATCGCAATTAATGCTGGAATCGACGGATCAGTTATAGTTGAAAATGTTAAAAACAAAGACAAAGGAATTGGTTTTGATGCATACAAAGGCGAATATGTAGATATGTTAAAAGCTGGTATTGTAGATCCAACAAAAGTAACATTATCTGCATTACAAAATGCAGCGTCTGTTGCAAGTTTATTATTGACAACAGAAGCAGCAGTAGTTTCTATAAAAGAAGACGAATCAGCTATGCCTCAACCAGGTCCTGGCGCGTATATGTAGACAAATCAAAGGTGAGGATATATTCCTCATCTTTTTTTATGCAATGAATTAAAAATGTTAGTTGAAAATGGATATCGGGTATATATACAATAAGTTGGTGAGATAATGAATAATTACGATTTAATAAATGAAGTGCTTGGTAAAACAAGTGAAGAAATACAAAAAATGAGTCCAATAAATATATTATTGGTTGGGAAAACTGGAGTTGGCAAATCGACTTTAATTAATGGAATGTTTAGAGATA
This sequence comes from Finegoldia sp. BIOML-A1, assembly GCF_009678325.1. Classification (NCBI taxonomy): domain Bacteria; kingdom Bacillati; phylum Bacillota; class Tissierellia; order Tissierellales; family Peptoniphilaceae; genus Finegoldia; species Finegoldia sp. BIOML-A1. The sequence continues at coordinate 286,176 of NZ_WKZF01000002.1, read as the reverse complement.
ATTTGGTGGAGACAGGTGTAGGAAAGCCTGTCACTAAATATTTGCAAAAAATTACTAAGGAAAATATTCCTATTAATTTATACGACACTCAAGGACTCGAACTAAATTCACAAAATCAAAGAGAAGTTCTTAAAGAAATAACAACTTTATTAAAAGATTTAAAACGTCAAGGTGAAAAAGATAGAATTCATTTGATATATTATTGTATTAACTCAAATGGATCTAGGATAGAAGATTCTGAAATAGCTCTTATTAATTCCTTAAAACAATTTGCACCAGTAATCATAGTCTTAACGCAATCACTAGGAGAAAATTCTGAAAAATTAAAAGACTATATTCAGAATTTGAATTTAGATGTGGCAGATGTTATAGAAATACTTGCAAAACCATATCGCATTAACGATATGGTTATTGAAGAAAAAGGGTTAAAAGAGCTGATGACTAAAAGTTTCGAACTTTTAGATGAGGAAATTAAAAATTCTTTTATTAATGCCCAACATGTCGACATTGATTTAAAAGCAAAAACGGCAAGACGTTGGGCAAAAAGATATATAAAAACAGCTTTTGGTATTGGATTTGTTCCTATACCTTTCTCAGATGCCTCCATTTTAGTGCCTATGCAAATTGGAATGATAGCTCATATTAATTCTATATTTGGAATATCGATGGATAAACAAAGAGTTGCTTCAATCATAGCGGCGATTGGAGGAACTGGAGGAGCTACTTTTGCGGGAAGATTCATAGTAACGAATGCGTTGAAGTTTATTCCAGGAGTAGGTAGCTTAGCTGGTGGATTAATATCTGCAGCAACTGCATCTATAATGACCACGGCGTTAGCGATGAGTTATATAGAAGTTTTGAGTTATATTGCTAAAAGAGAAAAGCTAGGAATTAATATGGATTTTTCTGAAATTGAAAAATTAATGCAAAAAACTTACACAGAATATTTGAAGAATAGGAAGAAGAAAGACGATGAATGATTTAACAAAAAAAGATTTTATTGAAAAATATAAAGATGGAAATTTTGATTTTGCAGTTCAAAATACTTGCAGAGCTGTTGAATACGCAAAGCTTGAAGATTGTTTTAATGTAGCAGAGAGAAATAGGGAGCCATCTGATATAATAATTTATGAAGATGATGATATGATTGACTATTTTCACTTTGATGGATTAAAATATCAAGATTAAAAAACACATAAGTGTGGTATAATAATAATTACAGAGTAGGGTTGATGCGTTTAGTGTAATGGGATAGGGAGTTGCCCATTAACGAAATTATTGCGATATCAATGCCGCTTCCGCTGATAATATGAATTAGTGGGAGCATTATCTTTGAAACAAAGGATAATGCTTTTTTTGTGGAGCACTCTCGGGTGCTCTTATATTTTTATAAATGAGAGGGATTTAAATGGATAAAGAAAAAATTGAACAAGCAGTATCGATGATAATAGAAGCTATTGGTGAAGATCCAAACAGAGAAGGATTATTGGAAACACCTCAAAGAGTAGCTAGAATGTACGAAGAAATTTTTAGTGGACTAAACCAAGATGCGAAAGTGCATTTGTCAAAATCTTTTGAAATAGTTGATGATAATATGGTTATAGAAAAGGATATTCCTTTCTATTCTATGTGTGAACATCATTTACTACCATTCTGGGGAAAAGTTAATATTGCTTATATTCCTGATAAAAGAGTTGCTGGTTTATCAAAATTAGCTAGAACTGTTGACGTTTATTCAAAAAAGCCACAGTTACAAGAACGTTTAAATATCGAAATAGCTGATGCATTAATGGAATATTTAAATTGTAAAGGATGTTTGGTTACTATTGAAGCTGAACACATGTGCATGAATATGAGAGGAGTTAAAAAACCAGGCACTTCAACAATGACTTCAGTAGCAAGAGGAGCTTTTGAAGAAGATTTGGATTTGAAAAACGAAGCATACAGATTAATGGGATTATAATGAAAAATACCGACATTGTCCTTAATCATAAATTATTTAATAAAAAAATAAATAAAATTGAAGATGATGAGAAAACTCGTGTATTTTGTAAACATGATTTCTCTCATCTTATGGATGTAGCTAGAATCTGCTATATTATAAACTTAGAAGAGAATCTGAATATTGATAAGGATTTAATATATGTTACTGCGCTTTTGCATGATTTGGGAAGAGCTGACGAAGTAGATACAGGGATCAATCACAGTATATTATCACAAGAAATTGCACAAGAAATTTTGAAAGATTTAGATTTTAATGATGAGTCAAAAAAACGAATAATTAGTGCGATTAAACATCATAGAACTAATGAAGAAAACGACGACAGATTTATAGAGATTTTTTACAAAGCAGACAAGCTATCGAGGATGTGTTTTGGATGTCCTGCAAGAAGTATTTGTAATTGGCCAGAAGAAAAGAAAAATAAAACAGTTATTTATTGAAAGGATACAATATGTTAATTAGAAACAAAGAATTTGATTTTAAAAACGATGCTTATATAATGGGAATTTTGAATGTCACACCAGATTCTTTTTCAGACGGAGGAAAATGGAATGAAGTAGACAGAGCTGTGAAACATGTCGAAGATATGATAAACGAAGGAGCTAGTATCATTGATATTGGTGCTGAATCCACAAGACCAGGACACACTCCTGTATCTTCTGAAGAAGAACTTGAAAGAGTTATTCCTATCATTAGAAAAATAAGAGAAAACTTCGATATTCCAATTTCTTTGGACACTTATAAAGCTAATACTTTAAGAGAAGTTGTGAAAGAAGGGGCAGATATTTTAAATGATGTCTGGGGATTGAAATCAGATCCAGAAATGGCTAAAACTGCTAAGGAACTAGATATTCCTGTAATATTGATGCACAACAAAGATAATAATAATTACAATGATTTAATGAAGGACTTAAACAGAGAAACATTAGAATCTGTTGATTTAGCAAAAAAAGCGGGAATAAAAGATGAATTAATTATATTGGATCCGGGAGTTGGATTTGCACTAGATTACGAAAAAGATTTAACTGTAGTAAACAGAATCAAAGAATTTGTCGATTTGGGATATCCTGTTTTATTGGGAACGAGTAGAAAAAGATTTATTGGTAAAGCTATGGGAATAGATGTAGCTACTGAAAGAGATTTTGGAACAGCTATAACTACTGCTATTGGTGTAATGAATGGATGTTCAATTTTTAGAGTTCACAATGTAAAAGAAAGTTATGATGCTATGAGAATGGCTTTGGCTATAAAAAGAGAAGGAAAATAATGGACTACCTTTTAGTAAAAGATTTGGAAATATACGCTAACCATGGAGTATTTCAATCTGAAAAAGAGTTGGGACAAAAATTTTTGGTGACATTAAAAATGGGATACAATATGAAAAAAGGCGCGAATTCCAATAATTTAGAAGATTCAATACACTATGGGGTTTTGAGTAAAGAAATTTACGATTATTTTCGTTCAGAATCGATAGATTTAATAGAAACAGTAGCTTATAAATTGGTTGAGTTTATATTTGAAAAATACAAAATCGTACAAGAACTTACTGTAGAAATTAAAAAACCATGGGCTCCAATAAATTTGCCGCTTGATACTGTAAAAGTGACAATTAATAGAAAAAAAAGAAGATATTTTTTGGGAATAGGATCCAACATTGGAGATAAACAAGAATATGTTAATTCTGCTATTGATAGATTGAAAAACACAAATAGTATTGAATTAAAAAACGTGTCTGAAATGTACACTACAAAAGCTTGGGGAAAAACTGATCAGGAAGATTTTCTCAATTGTGCCGTTGAAATAGAATCATACGAAGAGCCTGAAGATTTGCTGAAAATAACTCAACAAATTGAGTTGGATCTTGGCAGAGAAAGACACGAAAAATGGGGACCTAGAACTATAGATATAGATATTTTATTTTGCGATGGAGAAATAATATATACTGATGATTTGAAAGTTCCTCATCCTTATGTTCAAGATAGAAAATTTGTATTGGAACCTTTGAATGATTTTGCGCAATTTTTTGTACACCCTGTTCTAAATAAAACATTAAAACAATTGCTAAGTGAATTAGAAAATAGTTAATTTTTAAAATATAAATATCATAATAAACAAAGTCAAGCATAAAAAAATGCTTGGCTTTTTCTTATTCAAATTAATTGCTGAATTATTGAAATTAAAATATTTTTTTGATATAATTATATTAATAACAATGAATGGAGTGATAATATGGCAAGGGCAAGAGTATCATTAGCTGTTGTTAAGAGACTTCCAAAATATTACAGATATTTAGGAATGATCGAGCAAAAGGGAATAATAAGAGTATCAAGTCAAGAATTGAGCAGCATTACAGGTTTAACTGCTTCTCAAATTAGGCAAGATTTAAATCATTTCGGTGGTTTTGGTCAACAAGGATACGGATACAACGTTGAAGAATTGAAATCAGAAATTGAAAAAATTATGGGAATAAACAAATCTTACAAAGCAATCATTTTGGGTTGTGGAAATATTGGAAAAGCCATAATGAACTATAAAGGTTTTAAATCTTCAGGTTTTAATATTGTTGATGTATTTGACCATGGTAAAAAGGTGGGTACAAAAATTTCAGATTATGAAATCAAAGATATTGATAAAATTGAAGAGTATCTAAAAGAAAAGAAACCAGAAATAGCTGTTATTGCCCTACCAACAGATGTAGCTCAAGATGTTTGTGATAAGCTAGTTGATGGTGGCATAAAAGGTATTTGGAATTTTGCTTCATTGGATTTGAAATTACCAAAAAATGTTGTATTGGAAAATGTACATCTTGATGAAAGTTTGTACACATTAACATACTACATGAATAATTTGGCAGATTATCCAGGAACTAAAAATTAATTATATTCGGCGTTTTATAACGCCGTTTTTTATTGTAACGAATGTTACAATATTTTTTACGCTTTTATAATATAATTATTGTATAAAAGGAGTGATAATATGGATAGTATATTGGTTTTAGAAAAAGAACACGAAAATATAAGTAAGATAATAGATTTAATGAAAGAAAAGTCAATTGAATTTATCAATAACAAAAATATAAATGTTGAATTTGTCGAATTATTGATTTATATTTTAAAAGAATACGCAGATAAATTTCACCACAGAAAAGAAGAAGAAATATTGTTTAAAAAGATGAAAGAAGATTTGGGTAGAATTGGTGAAGTTATGGTTTTGAATGGAATGTTAGTAGAACACGAAATAGCAAGAGGTATAATTTTTGACCTTGGTCAAAGTATTAAAGAATACGAAAAAGACAGATCGGATGAGAATTTTGTTGAAGTAATAGGAAATCTAATGGGATACAGAAGACATTTACAAAAACACATTGAAAAAGAAAATACAGTGGTGTATCCTTATGGAAAGAACAATTTATCTGATGAGAGATTAAAAGAAGTTGAAGATGAAACTATAAAATTTTTAGAAGAAAATAAAGAAGTTCACATTAATTTGATGAAGAAAATTGACAAATTATTTAATATGTAATGTATGAGAGGAATTAGGTAATAATTCCTTTTTTATTTGCATAAAATGTAATATTATTGTAACAAATACACACCTTTCATTTATGTTATAATTTTATGTGGAAGGTGTTTTATGAAAATATTAATAACTACAGATACATACAGACCGACAATAAATGGAGTTGTAACATCTATTGAATCTTTAAAAAAAGCTTTAGATAGATTGGGACACGATGTTAGGATTTTAACTTTTTCAGATAGTTTTAATTCAAAACAAGAAGGCGACATTTATTATATGGGCTCTTTAGGAGCTGGAAAATTTTATCCAGACGCTAGAATGAATAAGTTATTTTATAATAGATTTTATGAAGATATTATGGATTGGAAACCAGATATAGTTCATTCACAAACAGAATTCACTATGTTTATCCAAGCAAAAAAGATTGCTAAGGATTTGGATATTCCACTTTTGCATACTTACCACACTGTTTACGAGGATTACACTCATTATTTTTCTTTGAATAAAAAGATTGGCAAGGAACTTGCAAAACAATTTACGAAACAAATTATTAAAACTACTGACGGTGTAGTAGTTCCAACTAATAAAATATATAATTTGCTAACAGAATACAATATACACGAAGATATATATGTAGCACCAACTGGAATTAATGTCCAAAAGTTATCTGAATGTGACGATTTTGATATACGAAGTGGCTATAAAATTCCTGAAGATAAGCATATAGTACTATTTCTTGGAAGAATCGGAAAAGAAAAAAATATCACTGAAATTCTACAGTATCTTGAAAACATTGATAGAGATGATATTGTGTTCATTATTGCAGGTGCAGGACCATTTCTTTCAGAATTAAAGGATATTTGTTCAAATTCAAAAATAAGAGATAGATTGATATTTACAGGAATGATTGATTCTTCAAAAGTAGGAAACTTTTACTCCAAAGCAGATGTATTCGTATCTGCATCGACATCCGAAACACAAGGCTTGACATTTATTGAGTCAATGGCATGTTCTACACCAATAATTTGTAGGCACGATGACTGCTTGGACGGGGTGTTGATTGATGGTGAAACAGGATTCGGTTACGATACAGAAGAAGAATTTATTGATTATCTAAATCAAATTCTGGACAATAAAAAACTTAGAGCTAAAATGGGTAAAAATTGTAAACAATTAGTATATGAAAACTATACTGAAGATTCTTTTGCAAATAAAATTGAGCAGATATATAAAAAGGTAATTGAAAATCATGCAAAATCTGTTCAATAAGATACTTGAGGCTGACAACAAAAAATTTCAGATTATTATCCATGTGCTAAATGCAATTGGAATATTACTAAGTATATGCGTTATGATTTACGCATGGAGAACAGGAATACTTAAAGATATCGATAAGTTTCAAGAATTTATGAATCAGTTTGGGAAATTAGCTGCTCTGATATTTATCTTATTTCAGATTATGCAAGTCATTATCCCAATAATTCCTGGCGGTATAACTTGTCTCGGAGGAGTAATCTTATTTGGATCATGGATGGGATTTGTATACAACTATGTAAGTATTTGTATAGGGTCAATAATTGTATTTTTTATTGGTAGAAAATACGGTACGCCATTGATTATAGCAATTTTTGGAGAAAGGGCATATAACAAATACATCAAAATTCTTACCAAAAAGAACAGATTTGATCATGTATTTGCGGCTTTGATATTTTTTCCAATTGCACCAGATGATATGCTATGTTACATAGCTGGAACAACAAAAATGAAATTCCAAAAATATTTCTGGATAATTATATTAGGAAAGCCTATGTCTATAGCTCTTTATTCATTAGGATTGGAAGTATTATTTAAGAAACTAGTATTAAGGATTTAAGAATAAATGAAAATTTTGATATATAAAGGAGATTATGATTTAGTAAAGCAAAGTGGAGTAGGTCAAGCGATTGAACACCAGGAAAAAGCTTTGAAACTAAATAATATTGACTACACAACCGATGAAACTGACGATTATGATATTGTTCATATAAATACTATAATGCCAAAATCAAAAAAATTCGGACGAAAAGCAAAGAAACAAGGTAAGAAAGTTATTTATTATGGACATTCCACGATGGAAGATTTTAGAAATTCTTTTCGCGGAGCGAATTTATTGAGCAGACTTTTTAAAAAATGGATTATTAGTTGCTACAATATTGGAGATATTATTATAACTCCATCACAATATTCGAAAAACATACTTGAAGGATATGGAATTAATAAGAAAATATATAGCCTATCGAATGGTATTGACCTTGATAAATTTAAGGGCGACAAAGATAGCAGAAAGAGATTTCGAGATAAGTATAATTTGAAAGATGATGATAAAGTTATTATTTCTGTAGGTCATTTGATGAAGAGAAAGGGTCTGGATGATTTTATAGAAGTTGCAAGGAAGCTTCCGCAATACAAATTTATTTGGTTTGGTCACACTAATCCTAAACTATTGACTACTAATATTAAAAAAGCAATAAAAAATAAGCCGGATAATGTAATTATGGCTGGATATGTTGATCAAAAAGAACTGGTAGATTGTTATCGAGGGAGTGATTTGTTCCTATTTATGACCAGAGAAGAGACAGAAGGAATTGTACTATTAGAGTCTTTCGCTTCTAAAATAAAAGTTTTGGTAAGAGACATTAAGATTTACGAAAATATGTTTACTGATGGTAAAGAAGTTATCAAAGCAAAAACCAATGATGAGTTTAAAAACAAAATTGTTAATATAATAAATGGCAAATATTCTACTGTTGAAGAAGCGTATAGATATGTTAAAGAACGAAGTGTTCAGAAAATTGGAGAAAAATTGAAAAGCATTTATTTAAAATTAGAAGATGCTTAAGATTTAGTGACATCTTAATCTCACAAAAATATATTATATATAAATGTTTTGTTTAATATTTACATTTATTTACAAAAGAGTTTTTTAGCGTTATAATTATATATATAAAACACAAGGTGGTGAGGTTATGCAAATTACAGATGTTAGAGTTAAAATACTAAATATTGATAACAGATTAAAAGCAATTGCTTCTGTTACTTTTGATGACGAAATAGTAATTCATGACATCAAAGTTATAGAAGGTGAAGAGGGGTTATTCTTAGCTATGCCTAGTAGAAAAATCGGTAATAATAAATATCGTGACATAGCTCATCCAATTAGTTCTCCAGCCAGAGAAAAAATTGAAGTAGCAGTTATCAATAAATACAATGAAGAATTTGAAAAGCAATCTTCTGAAGAAACTGAGCCAGTGACTGAAGAAAATATAGAAACTGCAGAAAATGAATAGTACAAAAAGCATCTATTAAGGTGCTTTTTTTAGTGCTTAAATTATCCGATTCAAATTATTTTACATATTTCGTATGTTTGATATAATAATAAAATATGGTTAATTTTGAATAAAGGAGATATTTATGGAATTAAAAGTACCGAAAGGATACAAATCCTCTTTGGATTTATTAGAAACACAGAAAGCTATTAAAATTATCAAAGATTTTTTTCAATATAGGTTGTCTGAGACTTTAAATTTGACTAGAGTTTCTGCTCCGTTATTTGTTAGAGCTAATACTGGAATTAATGACAACTTAAATGGCATTGAAAAACCTGTAGGTTTTGAATTCTTGGAAGACGGTTCAATGAGTAGGTTGGAAATCGTACAATCACTTGCAAAATGGAAGAGAATAGCATTAAAAAACTACGAGATCCCAGTAGGAGAAGGGATTTATACGGACATGAATGCTATCAGACCTTCAGAAGTTTGTGATAACACACATTCATTGTATGTGGATCAGTGGGATTGGGAAAAAGTAATTTCAAAAGAAGACAGAAATGTAGAATTTTTAAAAGATACAGTAAGAAATATATATCAATGTTTCTTAGACACTCAAACAATGTTGATTAATTCTTATGATGATTACAAAAAAATACTTAGAGATGAAATTACTTTTGTAACTACTGAAGAGTTAGAAGAAATGTATCCGGATAATACTTCAGATGAAAGAGAAACTTTGATTACTAAAAAATACGGTTCTGTGTTTTTAATTGGAATTGGTGATTCTTTAAAATCGGGTAAATCTCATTCTGACAGATCTCCCGATTACGACGACTGGAGCTTAAATGGAGATATATTAGTTTATAATCCTGTTTTAAACAATTGCCTTGAATTAAGCTCTATGGGAATTAGAGTTGATAAGGATAGATTGATTTATCAATTAGACAAAAAACAAAATAATGATAGAAAAAATTTAGAATATCATCAAATGCTACTTAATGATGCACTTCCTCAATCTATAGGCGGGGGTATTGGTCAATCTAGAATTTGTATGTTCTTCTTACAAAAAGCACATATAGGAGAAGTTCAATCATCAATTTGGCCTAAAAATATGCTTGATGAATGTGATAAATTGGGAATTAAATTATTATAATTTAGAGTTATAAAATTAGTTTTACAAAAGAGTTATTTATTTGAATAAATAAGTAACTCTTTTTTTGTAAAATGTTCAATAATTTGTTTTACTTTTAAATTCTTTTGTAGTATGATTTGTTTATGAAACATTTAAAAAAATATTTAGAAGACAATCCGCCATTGGTGTTGATTCTAAGTTTTATTTTTTTGATTATAGTAGGATCGTTATTATTGTCACTACCTATAAGTCAAAATGCAACAAAAGTTCCATACATTGATTGTCTGTTTACAGCAACATCTTCTGTATGCGTAACAGGTTTGGTTACTGTTGCTACATATAGCACATGGAGCGCTTTAGGAAAACTAATTATTATCATTTTAATCCAAATGGGCGGACTTGGTTTTATGACATTTGCAACTTTGATTGCACTTGTCATGGGAAGAAGAATTACTTTAAAAGATAGATTAATTATTAAAGAACAAACAAATAGTATTGATATGCAGGGAATGGTAAAACTAATTAGATATATACTGATATCTACTTTTTCCATAGAAACAATTGGTGCTTTTTTACTGATGACGAAATTTATACCAATGTATGGATTGAAGGGAATATTTTATAGTTTCTTCCATTCAATTTCAGCTTTTTGTAATGCAGGATTTGATATTCTAGGACCTAATTCTCTAATTGATATAAATACTAATTTTTTTATTATGCTAGTAATTGGACTTTTAATAGTAATAGGTGGTATTGGTTTTAATGTAATACTTGATGTGTTGCACAATGGTTTTGATTTTCAAAAATATTCATTGCATTCAAAAATTGTACTTACAACGACTGTATTGATGTTATCCATAACATCAGTTTTAATTTTAGCTATGGAATTTTTGAATCCTGAAACTATTGGCAATTTAAGCTTGGCAGACAAGATATCTAATTCTGTTTTTCAAGCTGTGACTTTAAGGACAGCCGGTTTTGCTTCAATTGATCAATCAAAATTATTGGACAGTTCAAGTGTTTTGTCTATATTGAATATGTTTATTGGTGGATCTCCAGCAGGTACTGCAGGAGGTATTAAAACGACAACTTTTGCACTGTTAATTATTGTGGCATTGAGTGAAATCAAAGGTCAAGAAGATGTAGAAGTATTCAACCGTAGAATTAGATTTTCTCAAGTAAAAAAAGCTTTAGCTATAATTACTTTATCAATGGTTTGGGTGATTTTTGTTACATTTGCAATTTTAGTTATAGATAAAGCAAAATATTTAGATGTAGTTTACGAAGTAGTAAGCGCATTTGGTACAGTTGGTTTAACTCGAAGTTTAACTCCGACTTTAAATATTATTTCAAAGATTTTGATAATTTCCACTATGTATATAGGTAGAGTGGGATCATTAACTATTTTATTTGCGTTGTCTAATACGAAAAACAAAAAAGCTTACAAAGAAGCTCATGAAAATATTATAATAGGTTAGGTTTTAAATATGAAACAATTTGTAGTAGTTGGCTGTGGTAGATTTGGTAGAGCATGTGCTATTGAATTATCCAATACTGGCCACGAAGTATTATTAATAGATAATAATGAAGATACTGTAGATGAAATGAGTCGTATTGTAACTCACGCAGTGTATATTGAACATTTGACGGAAAATTCATTGAGTTCAGTCGGTGTTGGAAATTTCGATGTGGCGATAGTTGCTATATCTTCAAATTTTGAAGCATCAATTCTATCTACTGTAGTTTGTAAAAAATTAGGGGTAAAAAAAGTAATCACAAAAGCTAAAGATACTCTTCACGGTAATATTTTACTTAAGGTTGGAGCAGATAGAGCAATAATTCCAGAAAATGATTCAGCGGTAAGACTTGCTAAGAGTTTAATAAGTGATCAAATCTTCGACTATATTGAATTTACTGATGATTATTCAATTGCAGAGATTACTCCCAAAAAAGAATGGATAGGAAAGAACTTCATTGATATTGGTATGAGAAGTAAATACGGCATTAACGTTGTTGCTGTTAAGAATAATGGAGAAATGAATATCAATCCTTCACCAGAATATACAGTAAAGTTTGAAGATTACTTGATAGTAATTGGATCAAATAAAGATTTGGACAAAATTACTGAAACAGGTGATAAAGATGATAACCTCTACTTCAAATAAAATATACAAACACGTAAAATCACTTTATAAGAAAAAATATAGGTACAAGTATAACGAATTTGTAATAGAAGGTTATAAGCTTTATGAAGAAGCGATTAAATCAAATTTAAATATCAAACAAATAATACTAAGAGAAGGGGAAGAATTTATTGATGGCTGTGTTTGTTTTGATTCAAAAACTTTCAACAGTCTCAGCGAAATGAACAATCCTGAAGGTATAATTTGTGTAGTTGATTTTATTGAGAACAAAGATAAGGATACAGATAAAATTCTATTTCTTGAATGTATAAACGATCCAGGAAATTTGGGGACAATAATAAGAAGTGCAGAAGCTTTTGATTATAATAATATTATTTTATCTGACAATAGTTGCGATATATATAATTTGAAAACTATTAGAAGTGCTATGGGTAGTTTATTCAGAATAAATATTTCTTATGAAAGTATAGATGTCTTAGAGAATTATAAATCAAATGGATTTAAAATTTATGAGACATCTTTAGAGAAAAATTCTAAAAGTATTCTTGAAATTAAGGACAAAGAAAAACATGTTCTAATAATTGGAAATGAAGCAAATGGAATTAGTGATGAAATAAAAAAATACGCTGATGAATTTTTGATAATTCCTATGGATAATTTAACCGAATCATTAAATGCTTCTATAGCTGCTAGTTTGAGTATGTTTTACCTATCAAAATTGACAAATTAGTAGTTATATTATAAAATAATTAAAAATGTTGAAGAAGAAAATACAAAACTAGATACAAAGAGAGATATGGGTTGGTGTGACATATTTATCGAATTTTGTTGGTTCGCTTTGAAGTTGCTAATATAGCCGTGTAGGGTGCGTTAAACTTGCGAGTGATGTTATCATAATTTGGGTGGTACCGCGGAAATACAATCTTTCGTCCCATAGGGGATGAGGGATTTTTTTATTGTTTAAGGAGAAAATAATGAAAGAAGAAATTTTGAAAATTAAAGAAAAAACTGTTGGTTTAATCGATAATGCCAGTGATCTAAAATCTTTAGAAGATATTAGAGTAAAAGTTCTTGGCAAAAAAGGTGATTTGACACTTGTTCTAAGAAATATGGGTAAACTTTCTAAAGAAGAAAGACCGGTTATGGGACAATTAGCAAATGAAGTTAGATCTGAAATTGAAGAATTATTGTCCAATAAATTTGAACAATTAAAACAAGAGCAAAAAAAGATTAAATTAAAAGAAGAAGAATTAGATGTAACTGCAAATAGAGGTGTCAGAAAGATTTCTCACAGACATCCACTTAATGAAACGATAATCCAATTGGAAAATTTGTTCCAAACAATGGGATTTGATATTGTAGATGGTCCTGAAATTGATACGGTTGAAAATACATTTGATTTATTAAATTCACCAAAATATCATCCTTCAAGATCTTTATCTGATACTTTTTATTTGGATGATAAAACTGTACTTAGACCACACACATCAAGTGTACAAATCAGAACAATGAAAGATCAAAAACCACCTATTAGAATGGTTTCTGCGGGAAGAACTTTTAGATTTGATGATGTAGATGATACACATTCACCAATGTTCCATCAAATCGAAGGATTGGTTGTGGACAAAGGCGTTACTATGGCTAACTTAATGGATACAATCAATATTTTCATCAAAAACTTATTTGGAGAAGAAATAGAAACAAGATTTAGACCACATTATTTTCCATTTACAGAACCTTCTATGGAAGTAGATGTCACTTGCTTCGATTGTAAAGGCGAAGGATGCCCAAGTTGCAACGATACAGGTTGGAGTATGGAACTTTTAGGATGTGGAATGGTTCATCCAAATGTTTTAAGAAATTGTGGAATAGATCCTGAAGTTTATACTGGATTTGCATTTGGTATGGGAGTTGACAGGATTACAATGGTAAAACACAAAATCGACAATATAAGATTGTTGTACGATAACGATAAGAGATTTTTGGAACAATTCTAGGAGGAAATATGTTATTACCTATTAATTGGCTTAAAGATTACGTCGATGTAGACGAATCGATAAAAACTATTACAGATAGACTTTCAGAAACAGGAAGTCACGTTGAATCGGTTATAGATAAAAGTAGATATTTAAACGATAAATTAATCGTAGCTCAAATAAAGAAAATTGATAAGCATCCAAATGCAGATAGATTATCCATAGTCACGTTAGATACTGGCAATTCAGAAATAGAAGTAGTAACAGGTGCAAAAAACATCAAAGAAGATATGTTTGTTTGTTATGCACAGGTAGGGGCAACTCTTCCTGGAGATATTGTTTTAAAAGAAGCTGATCTTAAAGGAATTATGAGCCCTGGAATGTTGACAAGCTTTGAAGAAATGGGATTTGAAACTTCAGTTGTAGATAAAAACTCCAAAGATGGAATTGCTGTTTTATCTGAAAACGAAATTGGCGAAACTGTTATTAATGCACTTGAAATCAATGAGCCTATAATTGAATTTGAAATCACACCAAACAGACCGGATTGCTTATCCGTTTTAGGAATGGCAAGAGAATATGCTGCCTCTTTTGGCAAAAAAATCAAATATCCTTCTATTGAAATCAAAAACTTTGATGAAGATATTAATGATTACGTAAATTCTGTTGATATTCAAACTAACAAGTGTACTCGTTATGTGGCTAGAGTTGTAAAAAATGTAAAGATAGGAGATAGTCCACAATGGCTAAAAAATAGACTTATTCAATCTGGAATTAGACCTATTAACAATATTGTTGATATTACAAATTTTGTAATGTTGGAAACTGGTCAACCAATTCACGCCTACGATTTGGATAAAATCGCAGATAAGAAAATTATAGTAAAAGAATCTGGTTCACAAAAATTTACAACACTAGACGATGTTGAACGTGAATTATCAGATGATATAATAATTTGTGACGGTGAAAACACATTAGGTATCGCTGGAATTATGGGTGGTTTTGATTCAGAAATAACATCAGATACTACAAATGTGCTTATTGAAGCTGCAAGTTTTGATAGCGATACAATTAGACTTTCATCAAGAAGATTATCTTTAAGAACTGATGCCTCCACAAGATTTGAAAAGGGTGTAAGCCAGCAATTATGTGATTTAGCATCATTGAGAGTTTGTAAATTAATTGAAGATATTACAAATGCCACTGTGATTAATAATTCTATAGATGTGATTACATGTGAAGAAAAATTAGAAGATGTAGAGCTATCTTACAAAAAATGCAATGATTTATTAGGATCAGATATTTCAAATGAAGAAATTAAAAATATATTACAATTATTGGAATTTAAAATTGTGTCAGAAGACGACGAAAGAATCAAAGTTAAAGTTCCATTCCACAGACAAGACGTTTCAATTTATCAAGATTTAATTGAGGAAGTTGGAAGAATTTACACATTTGAGAAAATTGGCGCTAAACCTCTTATCGGAAAACTAAAGAGAGGTGTTAAGAGCGAAGAAAGAATTGCCATAGATAATACGAAAAAAGCTTTGTATTCTATGAATACTTTTGAAGTGTTGTCTTATTCATTCATCAGCCCAAAGTCTTATTCTAAAGCAATGGTTGAAATGGATGATGATAAATTGATCAAACTAATCAATCCACTAGGAGAAGATTTCTCTGTGATGAGATCCACAATTATACCAAATATTTTGGATATACTATCTAAGAATTATAAAAATAAAATCAAAGATATTTGCGTATATGAATTGGGCAATACTTTCCACTTGGTCGGAAACGAAAGAATCGAAACTAAAAAATTAGCTTTGGGAATGTATGGAGATTATGATTTCTACGATGTTAGATCCATGATTTTGGCATTATTTAACGAATTGGGAATTGATAATTATGAAATCGTAAAAAACAAAGATAATAAAACTTATCACAGCGGTAGATGTGCTGATATATTTGTAAATGGTGAATTGAGCGCAACATTTGGTGAAATAAGTTATGAAGTAAGAGACAATTATGACTTTGATAATAGGGTTTATGTTGGAGAAATTCATTTTACAGAATTAATTAAACATATGGATTTCAAAAAGCTTTACTCACCAATTAGTAAATATCCTTCAATTGAAAGAGATATAGCTCTTGTGGTGGATAGAGAATTGGAAAGTATTGAAATTGAAAAAGAAATTCTAAAGCACTCTAATGGTATCATTAAGGATGTTTACTTATTCGATGAATATAAAGGTGAACATGTTGATAATGATAAGAAGAGCTTAGCTTACAGAATTATATATCAATCAAAAGATGAAACATTAAAAGACAAAACTATTGAAAAAATACAAGAAGAAATATTAAATTCATTAGAACAAAAATTCAACGCAACATTGAGAAAGTAGGAATGTATATGAACAAATTACAAGTTGTAATTCAAGGTTCAACTTACAATATTGTTACTGAAAAATCTAAAGAAGAAACAGATAAGATAGTTGAGAAAATTAACAAGGATATTGCAGATTGTAAAAACAGAAATTCAAAATTAACGACTTTGAATGCAACTATCTTAGCTCTTATGAATTTGGCAGAAACTCACGATAATTTAACAACTGAATTAAATGAATACAAAAAAGAGAATGATCCAATTATAAAGGATTATTCTAACTTAAAATCTGATTGCGAAAAATTATATCAAAATTTGGTTATTAAAGAAACAAACTTAAAGCAAATGACTAAACAATACAATGAAATTAAAGAAAATTCTGAAAAGGAAAAAGAAGATATAAAGAAAAAAGCTGAAAAATACGCTAACGAAATCAAAGCGCAATATGAACAAAACGCATCAGATTTAAATACAAAACTCAAAAAAGAAAATAAAATTACGGAAGATTTGAAAAAGCAAATTGAATTTTACGAAACAGAAAATGATGATATATCTCAAAAATACAAAGATTTAAAAGACGAATATAATAAATTAGCTTTTGAAAAAAATAAGCTAGAAAATATTTTAATGGATTATCAAAGGGATGAAATCATTGATTAGTGAAATATTAGCTCCTTGCGGAAATTGGGAAATGGTAAAAGCAAGTGTCCGTGCGGGAACTGATGCCGTTTATCTTGGAACAAAAGATTTTTCCGCAAGGGCTTATGCTGAAAATTTTACTGTAGAAGATGTTAAGGAAGTTGTAAAATACTGCCATTTAAGAAACGTAAAAGTTTATGTAACATTAAACACTCTTATAAAACAATCAGAAATTCACAAGGCAATTGATTATGTAAATAGATTATATAACATCGATATTGATGCACTAATTGTGCAAGATATTGGTCTGGCATATCTTGTAAACAAGTTATTTCCTGATATGGATTTACATGCATCTACTCAGATGAACATTAATAATTTGAATGGGGCATTAATTGCCAAAGAACTTGGTTTCAAAAGAATTGTATTGGCTAGGGAAACTGATTTAGAAGAATTAAAAAATATTAGGAATAACTGTGACATTGAAATTGAAGTTTTCATTCATGGATCATTATGTGTGTGCCAATCAGGGCAATGCTTGATGAGTTCATTAAATGGTGATAGAAGTGCAAATAGAGGAAGATGTGCTCAACCTTGTAGGAAGGATTACAATATTATTTTAGC
This sequence comes from Finegoldia sp. BIOML-A1, assembly GCF_009678325.1. Lineage (NCBI taxonomy): Bacteria > Bacillati > Bacillota > Tissierellia > Tissierellales > Peptoniphilaceae > Finegoldia > Finegoldia sp. BIOML-A1. The sequence goes on along the minus strand of NZ_WKZF01000002.1, from coordinate 268,449 downwards.
CAACGAAACTATTAATTCAAATCTGTCTTACCTCAGTCCAAAAGATTTGTGTACTATTGATAATGTTGACGAAATCGCGAAATATTGTGATAGTTTGAAAATCGAAGGAAGAATGAAATCCAAGGAATACGTGTACTCTATTGTAAAATCTTACAGAGAAAAATTAGATAATGGTAAATACGATTATTATTTAGACGAAGTTAAAAATCGTGGATTTACAAAAGGATTAATCAATAATACAAATGGATACAATTACGTTGAACTTGGTAGGAAAAATCAAATTAAAGGTAACACAGTAGGAAAAGTATTAGGAAAAGGGAAAATAAAATTTACAGATGATGTATTTAAGAAAGATATTTTAATACTTTCTAACGGGAAAAATACTTTTCCGTTGACATTAACTGAAAATTATACGAAAAATAACATAGCTTCATTTAAAAATATAGGTGATGCTCTTGAAAATTCTGATGTAAAAAGAGTTAGTCACATTAAAATAGTTGATGAGTCAAATGAAGAAAAAAATGTGAAATTTAATTTACAAGTCAAGTTTATTTGTAAAAAATTTCAACCTATTCAAATATCTGTTAATGGACTAAAATATAACACTAATATAATTTGCGATGACGCAAAAAATAAGCCAATAGATGACGATTTTATTCGTAATCAAGTACTAAAAACAGGAAACTATCCAGTAAACATTAATAAATTGGAGATTATTCTAGATGATGGATTATTTTTATCGAAAAGTCAGATAAATCAGATAAGAAGAGATTTCATAGAATTCTATTTGAACGAAAAAGCTGATTTTAATCATAGAAAACAAAAAAATGTTGATCTGAAAAATTTAGATAAACTAATAGAAAAAAATAGAATTAATAATTCAAGTTATAAAACAGTTTATGTAGATGAAGTGGATGGTTACAGCGATAAAATTTCATCAGAATACATCGTGAGAGTTCCAAGATTTTTGAATCAAGAAAAAACGGATAAGTTTATAAAAAGGTGCAGAGAAAATAATGTATCCAAACTTTTAATCAATAATATTGGAGATATAGCTATAGCCAGGGACATTAATGCTAATTTCGTGGTTAGTGACTATCAGATGAATGTATTTAATACTTTATCAGCAAAAGTTTTAAATGATTTGGGAGTAGATGTAATAACTTTATCAGTTGAATTAAACAAATCTGAAATTAAAGAAATTGTAGAAAATTCAAATTACAATTATGAATTGGTTGTTGAAGAAAACTTAGTTAATATGATTACTATTTATTGTCCTTTTTCGAGCATAATAAAATGTAATGGGAAAAATTGTGAGTTCTGTAAGTTTAATGATTGTTATATTGAAGGAGATTTTTCTAAATATAAGGTTGTAAGAATGGACGATTACTCTTTAATTTATTCTTGTGATAGAATTAAGATAGATGAGAATGATATAGATTTCAACTTATATTCAATTAGAAAAAACAAATATGCAACTGGAAAATCTAATGAATTTCATTTTAAAAAAGGAATTTTATAAATGGATAAAAAGACATTAAACACACTTGAATACAACGAAATAAAAAATAAAATTGAAAAACTTTGCAAATCTAAATTGGGGAAAAGTATAGCCAATAAATTGGAACCTATGAAAAATGAGGATGAAATCAGACAAAGTTTGGATGAAACTTATGAAGCTATGAGTATGATTTACAAATTTTCTAATCCTCCTATATATGAGATTATAAATGTTAAAGCAAGTATAATGCATGTATCAAAGGGTGGATACATAGTTCCAGAAGTTTTGTTGAAAATTGGTCAAATCTTGAGTAGCGTTCACGATATAAAAAGATACGCTGGAGAATCTGACGAAAATCACGAAAATTACCTTATGATTATGGCAATGATGGATTCTTTGGTGGAAGAACCTGATTTAGTTGCAACTATTAATAATGCAATAATTTCAGAAGATGAGATTAGCGATAATGCCAGTAGAAATCTGGCAAGAATTAGACAAACTAAGAGGCAAAAGACAGAAAATATTAGAGATAAAATAAATAGTATTTTATCTTCTAATGATCAAGCATTACAAGAAAACATCGTAACTATGAGAGATGATAGATATGTAATTCCAGTAAAAGTTTCACATAAATCATCTTTTAAAGGAATCGTACACGACCATTCATCTTCGGGTCAAACAGTCTACATCGAACCGATGGAGGTTGTAGAATTAAATAACGAATTGAGAATGCTTGAAGCAGAAGAAAGAGAAGAAATAATAAGAATTTTGAAAGAAATTTCTGATAGAGTTTATGATGCTAAGGATTCGATTTTTGTGGATCAGGATGTTTTATCAAGATTAGATTTCATATTCGCTAAAGCAAAATATGCGATAGAAATTGATGCGACAAATCCCAAACTAAACACCAATGGATATTTTAATTTCAAAAATGCAAGACATCCTTTATTGGACAAGAAAAAAGTTGTGCCTATAAGTATTTATCTTGGTGATGATTACAATACATTGGTAATAACTGGACCTAATACTGGTGGTAAAACTGTAACACTTAAAACAGTAGGTTTGATAACTTTAATGGCACAATCTGGAATTTTAATTCCTGTAGATGAAAATTCGGAAGTAGCAATATTCGATAATATTTTCACAGATATTGGTGATGAACAAAGTATAGAACAATCTTTGTCAACTTTTTCGGCTCACATGAAAAATATTGTACACATTGTAAAAAATATTACGTTTAATTCTCTTGTGTTATTCGACGAGCTTGGTGCAGGAACAGATCCAACAGAAGGAGCAGCACTAGCAATTGCAATTTTGAGAATTTTCTTAGACAAATCTATAAGAACAATTGCTACAACTCACTATTCTCAACTTAAAATATTTGCATTGACAGAAAAATACGTAAAAAATGGTTCAGTAGAATTTGATGTAAATACTTTATCACCAACTTATAAATTGAGAATTGGGATTCCTGGTAAATCAAATGCTTTTGAAATTTCTAGAAGACTTGGTCTTGATGATGATATAATTAATAATGCAAAGGAAATCTTATCCCAAGAAGACAAAGATTTTGAAGATGTTTTATCTGACATTGAATCTGAAAAGAAACAAATTGACGAAGATAAAAGAAGACAATTAGAACTTAAAGAAGATTTATTAAAGCTTCGTGACAGATACGAAAAAGAACTTGAAAAGACAAAAATAGAAAAAGAACGAATTATTAATGAAGCAAAAGAAAACGCAAATGAAATTTATATGCAAGCTAAGGAAGAATCACGTGAGCTTATCAATAAATTAAAATTCTTAGAAAAAGAATCTGATGCCAGAACAGTAGCTAATGATGTTGAAAGTAAATTTAATAAAAGAATTAAAAAGAGTTCCACTAAAAAACTATTGAACGAAACATCTAAGAAACAAAATCTTCAATTAGGAGATGAAGTCGAAATCTTAGGAATTGACCAACAAGGTACTATTGTTTCAGAGCCTGATAAAAAAGGTGATTTATTGGTTCAAGTGGGTATCTTAAAGATAAATGCCAATGTTAAGAACTTGAAGAAAATTAAAGAACAAGAAGTTATTCAATCATCAAAGAGCATTAAAAGTATTATAAAAAATAAAGCTAATTCTGATATAAAAAGCGAAATAGATTTGCGTGGTAAGAATATCGAAGAAGCGATATACGAACTTGACAAATACATTGATGACTGTGTAATTGTCGGATTGAAAAAAGTGAATATAATTCACGGAAAAGGAACTGGTATGCTCAGAAAAGGTATCAGAGAATACCTAAGAAGTGATAAAAGAATCAAAAAGATAGAAGATGCAGGTTACAATGAAGGCGGGCTTGGAGCTACTTTCATTTATTTAAAATAAGGGGATTAAAATGATAAATTTTAAAGAAGAAGTAAAGGAAATTATACTAGGATTTGACACTGGTCTAACTGAAAAAGAAATATCAGATTTAATCGAAATTCCACCAAACAGTGATATGGGAGATTATGCGTTTCCAGTGTTTAAATTGGCAAAAACTTTTAGAAAAGCACCTAATTTAATCGCAGAAGAATTAGCTAAAAAAGAATTCAGCAATGAAAATATCAAAAAAATTGCAAATGTAGGTCCTTATGTAAACTTTTTTGTAGATAATTCAAAATTAGTAGAAAGTGTTCTAACAGAAGCTGTTAAAGATGATTTTGGAAGTAGTCATATAGGCGTTGGGAAAAATGTTGTGTTTGACTTCTCTTCTACAAATATAGCAAAGCCATTTCATATTGGACATTTACGTTCCACTGTTATAGGAAACGCGATAAGAAATATAATGAAATATCAAGGGTTTAATACAACAGGTGTTAATTACATCGGTGATTATGGAACTCAATTTGGTATGATGATTTCAGCTTATTTAAAATGGGGTGACGAAGATAAAATAAATGCTGATCCAATTAAAGAACTTTTAAATCTTTATGTAAAATACAATAAAATCGCAAAAGAAGATGAAACTTACATGGATGAGGCACGCGATTGGTTCGATAAATTAGAAAAAAAAGATCCTACAGCTGTAAAATTATGGTCATGGTTTAGAGAAATTTCTCTAAAAGAATTCCAAAGAGTTTATGATTTACTAGGAGTTGAGTTTGACAATTTTAATGGTGAATCATTCCACTCACAATTTATTGGAGATGCATTAGAAGCTATAGATAAGAAAAATTTACTAGAAGAATCCGATGGTGCAATGATAATCAATTTGGATGATGAAAACTTGCCACCTGTTTTAATAAAAAAATCAAATGGGTCTTCAACATACTTAACAAGAGATATTGCTACTGCAATGTATCGTAAAAAAACTTACGATTTTTATAAAAATGTATACGTTGTTGCTAGTCAACAAAAACTTCATTTTGAACAATTAAGAGCCGTTTTGAAAAAAATGGGATTTGATTGGTGGAATGATTGCGAACATGTTTCTTTTGGTATGGTTAGCATGAAAGATGGATCTATGAAAACAAGAGAAGGTAAAGTTATTTTCCTAGAAGATGTTTTAAATAGAGCTATTGATAAAACAAAATCAATCATAGAAGAAAGAAATCCTAATCTTGAAAATAAAGAAGAAGTGGCAAAACAAGTTGGTGTTGGAGCTGTAATATTCCAAGATTTATTCAATAATAGAATAAAAGATTATACGTTTGATTGGGATCAAGTTTTGAATTTTGATGGAGAAACTGGACCATATACACAATATACATTTGCAAGAAGCTGTTCTATATTAGACAAGGGAGAATTTGAATTAAAAGACAATAGCAAATTTGATTTATTAGTTGACGATACAGAAATCGACATTGTAAAACACTTATCAAAATTTGAAGAAGTTTTATTAAATGCTACTGAAAAATACGAACCTTCTTTCTTAACACGTTATACAGTAGAATTAGCAAAACTATTCAATAAATTTTATGCAAATTGTCCAATCAACACTGTAGAAGATGAACTAAAATATCAAAGATTGTATTTAACTTATTCTGTTAACAAATGCTTGAAATTATCTTTGAGCTTGTTAGGCATTGAAGCACCAGTTAGAATGTAGGGAGAATAATGGACTCATTTATAGAAATAATCAAAAATTCTTTTACAAGAACCGCACATACAATTAAATATTTTCCGTTGATTTTTGCATCAATGATTGTAATGAAATTATCGTTAAATATGTCTAATAATATTTTGTTTAGATTATCTGTATCTAAAGAAATATCTAACGTTATAATAGCGGTTTTGGTTACATTTCTGTTGAGTATCCTTTTAAATATGCTTAGTATTTCGGTTCATACAAGAGATAACTATCAAATAGAACCGATTACTATTCCCAAATTAATGTTAAAGGTCGCTTTTAATGGAGGAATTTTATTATTGTTGTATTTTTTCTTAAAAAAATACGAAGGAGCAGTAATTGTTCTTTTATTAATATTTAATCCGTTAGTGGAGACACTTTACATGATTGACGAAGAATTTTATAAATCGATTTGGACATCATTAAAATTTAATTTTAAAAATTTTTTAACATGGAACATACCTAATGTTGTAATTTTTGCAATTTTATTTAATCTGATTATGAAAAATTACACATTTGAAGACTTTATAATGTCAAATGAAGTTGTGTCGATTTTGAAATTTGGATTACTTTTGATGTTCATTTCGTTGTTCATGTTGTATAGGGCTAATTTGTACAGGATTTTAGAAACGGGGGAGAAATAAATGATTAATAAGATTGACGAATATTTCAGTAAATTTATGAATCAATTGGTTTATGTGAATTTATTAGAATCAAATGATTACATTGATAAAGATATTCCACTACCTGTTTTAGAAAAAGATTTGTTAGATGGAGTCAGGAACAATGATTTCGTCAAAAATTTTGATTTGGAATTAATAATTAAAGGCATGATTTATAACATAGCTTACGATAGAACATTCAAATACTGTGTAAACTACACAGATATTATGTACAATATTTTCCCTGATATTGAAAAATCAATAATATCTATGGGAGTTGAAAAAATTTCAGATCCAAAAGAAGCAGTTATTTATTTTAGAACAAATGATATATTAAAATCGGACATTGCGGATAATGCTTATTACTATGCGTATTGTTTGAGATTATTGGCGCTTGAAGATGAGTTTAATTCTAGTATTTTTATTGAAGAAGCTTTCAGAGTTTTAAATGAAAATGTTGCAAATTTTCCTGATTTCTTCTTAAGTTATGTAGAACTTGCAAATTTAGAATTACTAAATCATAATTATATAAAAGCTTATGATTACTTAAAAAATACACACAAGATGGCAACTTCTCCTAACGATTACGATGAAAAAAGAGTATTAATTGTGATAAATGAAGTTGAACGTTTAATGGAAGATATAAAGCCTCTCAGAGATTTGGATTTTGCGACTACTTTAATCAATTCAAAACCACAAAAGGCACTTGAAATTTTCAGAGAACTTGAAAAAACTTCCAGAATTGTTTATTTAATGGGTAAATGTTACTTGAATTTGAATGATTTGGATAAAGCTATAGAATATTTTGAAAAAGCTGAAAGTATGGGATTTGATCACGTTGATTTGTATAATGATATGTCTGTGGCTTATTTCAACGATTATGATTTTGAAAAATCAATTCAGGTTTTAAATCGTGGGCTTAAAATTCATAAAGACAACGAGATTTTATTGTACAATAAAGCCGTTATTGAACTAAACTCAAATAGAGTTGCAAAAGCAAAAGACACATTGTCAACTTTGGTTTCTTATGATGATGTACACGAAGATATTTTTAATATGGCAATGCAATTATTGCAAAAAATAGAAGAAGACAATTAAATGTCTTCTTCTGTTATTTTAAGCGTATTGTCCAATCGGTCGATGATTTCTAAAGCACTTATTATGTTTTTTCTTGCTTTGTAACAATCCAAATTAATATCTACCAATTCATTAATTTTGTTTATTCTATAAACGATTGAGTTTCTGTGAACATTCAGTCTTTGAGATGCTTTGATTAATGAGCGTTCTTCTACAAGGTAAAAGTATAATGTTCTGAGAAGGTCTGTGCCATTATTTATATCGTCATATTTTAATTTATAGATGAATTCTGGAACTAATATTTCTATTTCAGAATCCAAGCATACCAAATCATAGATGATTTTACAGCAATTATCGTTTATGTTTTCAGTTAATTCTATATTGTTTTCTAAAATTCTTCTAGATAAATCATAAGCTTTTTTCAAATTGAACAGGTTGTTTTTAAGTGATAATTTTATGCTTTTTAAGTCGTATTTTTCAGTAAAAAAGTTTAAGTTTGTCTTTACTGATGAAACATCTTTAATTTTATTATTAGTTAATAACACAAGGTATCCTTCTTGTAATACAGAATACATATACATTGGATAATCCAACACAAATCTGTTACCATGTGAAAACATGTCTTGGTATTTGAATAAACCACCTTCGATTTTTATTACATTAATATCGTAATTGTCATCTGTTTTCCAACCTATATTTGCGATATTTTCTTCGTCTTTTTCTGTAATATTTCCAGAAATCAAATTCTTAATGGTGCTGTATATGTCTTCTTTCGAATTTATCAGCCCGTTTACATTGTTATAAATGTATGTTGAAATTATTTTGGAAATTTTTCTGAATTCAAATTCATATTCATCTTCAATAGTTTCAAAAGCGAGATATCCGTACAATTTGCTCAAGCTTTTCTTTTTTATTTCCAACGGATAAATCTTTTTTATAGTTGAAAAATCAAATGTATTTAGCAACAACTTTTTGTTTGAGTTCAACAGGCATACATTTACATCAAAATAATCTTTTATGATTAAAAGCAAATTATTAACGGCCTCACGGTTTGAAATTGTATTGTAAATTCTATTATAGAACTCGGAATGCTCTCGCAAAAATCCATTCACAATTTCGTAAACTTTGAAAATATCATCTTCTTTTGAATAAATAATATTTGCATTTTCGTTTTCTATGATTTCATCTTCTGCTTTAAAAAAAAGAATATTAGAATTTTTAGGACAAATAATATTTTTGTCATATTCCATTATGGATAGTGTGTTTTTCTGATCGGAAATACAATTTAACGATATATTGTCGATATCGTTTATTATATTTATGTCCGAAGAGTCAACCAACTCATCCATTTTTTTTACCAATAACTTTATATTCATCTTATCACCTTTAATTATCGTTAGACCTGTGTTATTATCTATAGTATAAATAATATCACAACCAACAAATTTTTTAAATATAAACAGGAGATACTTATGAAAAAGACTGCCATTATACTGATGATAATTACACTACTATCAAAAGTCTTAGGATTAGTAAGAGAAACTACACTGGCATATTTTTTTCCTACAAATGGGCCGGTTGCCAACGCATTTTTGGTTTCACAAATACTGCCGATTACAATAGTAAGCTTGTTTTCAGCAGGAATTTCAACTTCTTTTATTCCTATATACAATAAAATAGTACACGAAAAGGGAAAGGAAGAAGGCGATATTTTTACATCAAATATCAACAATATAGTTGTTATTATAATATTAGCATTAATAGTAATACTTGAGATTTTTACACCATCTGTAATTAAAATTTTTGCTCCAGGATTTACTGGATATACAAAAGAATTAACTATAAAATTCATGCGATTGACTTTATTGTCAATGATACCGTCCATAATGTCATGTGTATTCAAGGGATATTTGAATGCGAATAATCATTTTGTAGTTCAAAATTTACAAGGTTTTATAATGAATTTCTTCATTATACTTGCTCTTGTCATTTCCAATAAATACGATAATAATATGATAGTTGGAATTGGTTTGCTATTGGGAAATGCACTCCAATATTTGCCTTACATATTTATAACGAAAAGAAAGAATTTTAAATATCATAAGATTTTAGATTTTTCAGATAAAAATGTAAAGATGATTGTTCTTTTATCAATTCCGATAATTTTAGGAGTATCGGTAAATCAAATCAATGTTATGGTAGATAAGTCGATAGCATCTACAGTTTCAGCTAATGGTATTCCAATTCTAAATTATGCATCAAGGCTTATTGAATTTGTAACTGGTATTGTTATAGCAAATATTTCTGTAATTGTGTATCCTGAATTGTCTAGAAATTTTATCGCTAATGATTTGAATAAAATGAAAGATAGCATAATGAAATCAATGTCTATGATTTGTATTTTAGTAATCCCAGCGACAATAGGACTTTTGGTATTATCTTATCCTATTACTAAGATGCTATTCTTTAGGGGAGCTTTCACAATGAATGATGTTGATATGACATCAGTTTGTATGTTCTTCTACGCTTTGGGAATCATAGGAACTGCTATCAGAGATATTTTGTCGAAATCATTTTATGCCATGAATGATACAAAAACTCCTACGATTAATTCTGTTATTATGGTTGCTATAAATATAATAGGAAATATTATTTTATCAAGAATTTTTGGCTTAGTAGGATTAGCAGTAGCGACAAGTTTTGCAAATCTAATTGGAGCAATAATGATAATAATGAGATTACACAAAAAAATTGGAGATTTTAGCTCTACAAAATCATCATTTGTAAATATTTTTAAGATGTTGATTTCATCGTTGATAATGGGAGCTTTAGCTTATATTACATTTAAAACGACAAATATTAGATTTTCAAATACATTATCATTAATGATGTCTATAATTGTTGCAGGAATTAGTTATTTGAGTTGTATTTTAATTTTTAAGGTCGATGAACTAAACGAAATTATCGCTTTTTATAAAAACAGAAGAAAAAAATAGCTGGTTTGACAATTGAAAGTTTTTTGAATATAATTTTGTTATAAAGACAAAGATAAAAAGAGCGCATTATGATTGATTTTCAGAGAGATAAGGGTTGGTGTGACTTATTATTCATAGTAATTGCAGACATTTTTGAGTCGAATTTTCCGCTTAATAGCGTTATAAATTAAAGTGAGGTTTACCTAATTAGGGTGGTACCGCGATTTAACTCGTCCCTTATCATAAGGACGGGTTTTTTATATTTTAGGAGGTTTTTTATGAATAGTATGGGAAATCTTAGACGTACTCACATGTGTGGGGAGTTGAGATTAAGTGATGTAAACAAAGAAGTCATTCTTATGGGATGGGTTCAAAAAGAAAGAAATTTAGGATCTCTTATCTTTATAGATTTGAGAGATAATACAGGAATAACTCAAATAGCTATAAAAGACAATAATAAAGAAATTTTCGATAAAGCAAAAGATGTTAAAAGCGAGTATGTTTTATGTGTAAAAGGTGATGTTAGAGAAAGAGAATCAAAAAACAACAACATTCCTACTGGAGAAATTGAAGTTATAGCTAATGAACTAATTGTTTTGGATACAGCGAATGTTCCTCCAATTTACATTAAAGATGATGATAATGCTCAAGAAGCTGTTAGGTTAAAGTACAGATATTTGGATTTAAGAAAACCTAAATTACAAAATAATTTAAAATTAAGAGCCAAAACTAATAAATTAATTCGTGATTATTTAGATGAAAATGGATTTTATGAAATTGAAACTCCGTTTTTAGGAAAGCCAACTCCAGAAGGAGCTAGAGATTATTTGGTTGCAAGTAGAGTAAATGAACACAGTTTCTACGCACTGCCACAATCACCACAGTTAATGAAGCAACTTCTTATGATTAGTGGAATGGACAGATACTACCAAATCGTTAAATGTTTCAGAGATGAAGATTTGAGAGCAAATAGACAACCGGAGTTCACTCAAGTGGATATGGAAATGAGTTATGTTGATCAAGAAGATGTAATGACATTGAATGAAGGCTTGATTAAAAAACTTTTCAAAGAAATTAGAGGAATTGATATTCCAACTCCTATTAAGAGAATGACTTACGCAGAAGCTATGGAAAGATATGGATGCGATAAGCCAGATTTGAGATTTGGATTTGAATTGAAAAATATCACTGAATTAGTAAAAGATTCAGAATTCAAAGTATTCTCAAGTTGTAATGACAAAAACAAAAGCGTTAGATGTATCAATATTGGGAATTATGAAAGTGAATACTCACGTAAAAAAATCGACAAATTAGAAAAATTTGTAAAAGAATACGGTGCTAAAGGTTTAAGTTGGATAAGAGTTCACGATGGAGAAATTCAATCTTCAATTAAAAAATTCTTATCTGATGAAGAAATGAATTCGATAATTGAATCTACAAAAGAAGACGAAAATGCTTTAATATTTATACTGGCAGACAAAAATGATGTTGTATTTAATGGATTAAGTGCATTAAGAAACAAAATTGCAAGAGATATGAATTTGGTTGACAATGATACATTCGAATTTGTTTGGATAGTTGATTTCCCATTATTTGAATTCGACGAAGAAGAAAACAGATTTGTAGCAATGCATCACCCATTTACAATGCCAAAAGAAGAAGACATTCAATATTTGTTAACTGACAAGGAAAAAGTAAGAGCTAAAGCTTACGATATTGTATGTAATGGAGATGAAATAGGTGGAGGCTCTATAAGAATTAACAATTCTGATTTACAAAAGAAAATGTTCGAAGCATTAGAATTAACTGAAGAAATGATTGAAAACAAATTTGGCTTCTTCGTTGAAGCTTTCAACTATGGAACACCTCCACACGGTGGATTAGCGTATGGTATGGATAGACTTATGATGTTATTAGTTGGAACTGATAATATCAAAGATGTTATAGCATTCCCTAAGACACAATCTGCTACAGATTTATTGACAGGTGCTCCATCAAATGTTGACGAGAAACAACTTAAAGAAATTCACATCAAATTAGATTAGTATGGATAAAAGATTTGAAAGAACAAAACTTCTAATAGGTGAAAATGACCTAGAAAATATCATCAACTCCAAAGTAGCTGTTATTGGCTGCGGTGGAGTTGGAGGTTTTGTAATAGAAGCTTTGGCTAGATGTGGAGTAGGAACATTAGCAATAGTAGATTATGATACTATCGATATAACAAACATCAATCGCCAAATTATAGCTTTGGAAGATACTGTTGGAAATTATAAGGTAGATGAATTTGAAAAAAGAATTCACAGAATTAATCCGAATTGCAAAGTTATTAAATTTAGGGAAAAGTTTGATAATTCTACTGTTGATTTATTTAATCTTAAAGATTATAATTATGTTATAGACGCTATTGATTTAATATCAGCGAAGCTAGATTTGGCTGAGTATTGTTATAAAAACGATATTAAGTTGATAAGTTCTATGGGTGCGGGATCGAAACTAAATCCTTTTCTTTTTAGAATTACGGATATTAAAAAGACCCACACTTGTCCAATGGCTAAAGTAATGAGAAAAGAGCTAAAAAGAAGAAACGTTGACAAACTTACATGCATTTGGTCTGATGAACAAAGGTCAGGAGAAGTTCTATCTTCAAATGGAAGAAATGCTCCGGCAAGTATAAGCTTTGTACCTTCATGTGTTGGACTTATGATTGCATCGTATATTATTAAAGAATTGAGGTAATATTTTGGCAAAAGAAGGAATGGTTATAAAAACCGAATCCACTAAAGCATCTGTTCTAATTACTAGAAAAGGAGCTTGTGGTGGTGAAGGTTGTAGTAAATGTTCAGGTTGTGAACATCAAACGCAAGTTATAGAATGTGCAAACTATATAAGTGCAAAAGTAGGAGATAGAGTCCAAATTTCAGGTGACGATTCTTCAATGCTTAAATATACAGCATTGTTGTATTTAGTGCCTTTAACATTTTTTCTAATTGCTCTTATATCATCATATTCTATTTTGGAAAATAAAATAGGAAATTTTGAATTAGCATCTTTTGGTATAGGACTTGTAGGATTATTAATTGGCTATATAATTGTAAAATTTATAGATAAAAAATTTGTTGATAAGGACCTAGTTCATATCACGAAAATAATTGGAGGTTTGTATGAATAATTGTAGACAAAATTTAGAAAATTTTGACCCAGAGGTATTTGGACATCTAAATGATGAAATCAAAAGACAAGAAGAACATATCGAGTTGATAGCTTCAGAAAACTTTGTTTCAAAAGCAGTACTTGAAACTATGGGTACTGAATTAACTAACAAGTATGCTGAAGGATATCCTGGAAAAAGATATTACGGCGGTTGTGAACATGTTGATAAAATAGAACAATTAGCTATAGATAGATTAAAAGAATTATTTAATGCAGATCATGCTAACGTTCAACCTCACTGTGGAGCAAATGCTAATATTGCTGTATATGTTGCAGTTTTAAAACCTGGAGATACAGTATTAGGTATGAGATTAACAGAAGGTGGACACTTAACTCATGGATCACCAGTAAATATGTCAGGTAAATTCTATAATTTCGTAGATTATGGTGTAGATCCTGAAACTGAAACAATTGATTATGAAAACGTTCGTGAATTAGCTTTAAAACACAAACCAAAATTAATCGTAGCTGGTGCTTCTGCATATCCAAGAATTATAGATTTCAAAAAATTTAGAGAAATTGCAGATGAAGTTGGAGCTTATTTAATGGTAGATATGGCTCACATAGCAGGTTTAGTTGCTACTGGAGATCATCCAAGTCCGGTTCCTTATGCAGATTTTGTAACTACAACAACACATAAAACATTAAGAGGACCAAGAGGTGGAGCTATCCTTTGTAAGGAAGAACACAAAAAATTAATAGACAAATCAGTATTCCCAGGATTCCAAGGTGGTCCATTAGAACACATTATTGCAGCAAAAGCAGTATGTTTCAAAGAAGACTTGCAACCAGAATTTAAAGAATACACTCATCAAATTTTGAAGAATGCAAAAGCAATGGAAAAAGTATTTTTAGATAATGATGTAAGATTAGTTTCTGGTGGTACAGATAACCACTTATTATTAATCGACTGCAGAAGCTTTGAAATGACAGGTAAAGAAGCTGAAGCATTATTGAGCGAAGTTAATATTACAACAAACAAGAACACTATTCCAAATGATCCAGAAACACCATTTGTAACTAGTGGTATAAGAATTGGTACACCAGCTATAACAACTAGAGGATTAAAAGAAGCAGAAGCTGCAAAAGTAGCAGAATTTATGTTAGACGCATTAAAGAAACGTAGACCTGCTGAAGAAATCAAAAAAGACGTTGTAGAATTGATGAAACAATTCCCAATCAATAGATAAATTTTAAGCTAATACTAGACAAAAGTTTAGTATTAGCTTTATTTTTTTGATGAAATATTGTATATTTGACACATTTTATGGTATCATTTATAGAGAAATGAGGTGATAACATGGCAAAACCAGTTGTTGCTATTGTAGGAAGAGCTAATGTGGGAAAATCTACATTATTCAATAAATTAATTAAGAAAAGAATCGCCATCACTCAAGATGATCCAGGTGTTACAAGAGATAGATTGTATATGGAAGCTGAGTGGCAAAATAAATATTTTACAGTTGTAGATACAGGTGGTTTGGAACCAAAAAGTAATGAAATCATTACTAAAAATATTAAAAAACAAACAGAACTTGCTATTGAAACTGCAGATGTTATTTTGTTTATGGTTGACGGTAAACAAGGCATTACTCCGATTGATATGGAAGTTGCCGATATGCTTAGAAGAACGAAAAAAAGCGTAATTTTAGTTGTAAATAAAATTGATCACATCAAACAACAGGACAATGTATATGATTTTTATAATCTAGGATTTTATGAAATATTTCCAATAAGTGCTTCAAATTCTATGGGGCTTGGAGATTTGTTAGAAGCTGTAGTTTCAAAATTTGATGATAATTCAAATACAGAATCTGATGAGGATATTACGAAAGTTTGTCTAATTGGAAAACCAAATGTTGGTAAAAGTTCTTTGATTAATAACCTATTAAACGAAGAAAGAATGATAGTTACTGATATTGCAGGAACTACAAGAGATGCCATAGATTCCAAGATTAATTACAAGGGAAATGAGTATATATTTATAGATACAGCAGGTCTAAGAAAAAGAAAAAAGATTGACACAGAAGTTGAGAGGTATTCTGTTGTAAGGACTTTGTCAGCAATTGATAGGTCTGATATTTGCGTTCTAATGATAGATGCCACTGAAGGTGTCAGCGAACAAGATACAAAAATCTTAGGATATGCTCATGATCAAGGCAAAGCTATGATTATTCTTGTGAATAAATGGGATCTTGTTGAAAAACAAACAAACACTATGAATGATTTCAAAAAAGATATCCGAACTAAATTGGGATTTGTAATGTATGTTCCTATCGTGTTCATAAGTGTAAAAGAAAACAAAAGAATAGATACTTTGTTTACTGAAATCGAAAAAGTAGATAATAATTATTCTATGAGAATTAGCACAGGTGTTTTGAATGATGTAATATCAAAAGCAGTATTATTAAATCCACCACCATCAGATAAAGGTGTTCGTTTGAAAATCTTTTATATTACTCAGATAGAAGCCAGACCACCAAAATTTTTGGTGTTCATAAATAGAAATGATTTGATGCATTTTTCATACCAAAGATATATCGAAAATCAGCTAAGGGAAAACTTTAGCTTTGAAGGTGTTCCTTTGCAATTTGAATTTAAGACAAGGGGAAAATAGTGAATTATTTATATTTAATTGTCCTTGGAATAATATGTTATTTCATAGGTAATATAAGTGGTTCTATTGTGCTTTCTAAGTTGATTTATAAACAGGATATAAGAAATTATGGAAGCAAAAATGCAGGTGCAACGAATGCTTTAAGAGTTTATGGAGTGAAGTTTGGTTTGGCAACTTTTTTGATTGATTTCTTAAAAGGATTATTGTGTGCATATTTGGGCTTTAAATTTTTCGGCAGTTTAGGTATACTAGTATGTGGGCTTTTATGTGTAATAGGACATATATTACCGGTTATTTATAATTTTAAAGGTGGTAAGGGAATTGCGACATCTTTCGGTGTTTTATTGTTTGCCCAACATTTACAAATTTTATTTTTATTAATATTGTTTTTAATAGTTGTACTTATAACTAAATATGTTTCACTCGGAAGCATAATAGGATGTGTTACAGCTGTTATTTATGGATTAATTTACATTAGAAAAGACTTTTACATTGGTTTAATTTATATTTTGCTAGGAATAATATCATTATTCAAGCATAGATCCAATATAAATAGATTGATTCATGGAAAAGAAAGTAAATTAGGTAAAAATTAGGAGGAAAAAATGAAAGTATTAGTAATCAATTGTGGTAGTTCTTCATTAAAATATCAATTATTTGATATGACTGATGAAAGTGTATTATGTAAAGGATTAGTAGAAAGAATTGGAATTGAAGGTTCTAAATTAACTCATAAAGTTAATGGAGAAAAATTAGTAGTAGAAGAACCAATGAAAGATCATACTGAAGCTATTAACCACGTTTTCGATGCTTTATTAGACGAAAAATATGGAGTTATCAAGAGCTTAGACGAAGTATCTGCTATTGGTCACAGAGTACTACACGGTGGAGATAAATTAACAGAATCTTGCATTATTGACGAAAAAGTAAAAGATAAGATTAGAGAATTTATCAAATTTGGTCCACTTCACAACCCAGCTAACTTAATGGGAATTGAAGCATGTGAAAAATTAGCTCCAGGAAAGAAAAATATCGCTGTTTTCGACACTGCTTTCCATCAAACAATGCCAGCTAAAACATATATGTATGCTATCCCTTATGAATACTATGAAGATTACAGATTAAGAAAATTCGGCTTCCACGGAACAAGTCACAGATACATTACTTTAAGAACTCAACAATTATTAGATAAAGAAGACATCAATATTATTACAGTTCACTTAGGTAATGGTTCATCTATAGCAGCTGTTAAAGATGGAAAATGCTACGATACATCAATGGGACTTACACCATTGGAAGGACTTTTAATGGGAACTAGAAGTGGAGATTTGGATCCAACAGTAATGACATTCTTAATGAACGAAAAAGGATATTCAGCTGATGAAATGAACCAAATTTTAAATAAAAAATCTGGTGTATTAGGAGTTTCTGGAATTAGTTCAGACTTTAGAGACTTAGAAGAAGAAGCTGAAAAAGGAAATGATAGAGCTCAATTAGCACTTGATATGTTTATTGAAAGAGTTAAGAGATATATTGGTGGATATATGGCTGAATTAGGTCATGTTGATGCAATTTGCTTCGCTGGTGGTATCGGGGAAAACTCTTCATCTATGAGAAAAGATATCTTAGATACATTTGAAGAACTAGGCGTTAAATTAGACCTTGAAAAGAACAATACTCGTGAAGAAGCTTTAATCTCAGCTGATGATTCAAAAGTTAAAGTTTATGTTGTTCCAACTAATGAAGAATTAATGATTGCTAGAGACACTTTAGACTTAGCAAAATAATAATATTTTTATTGACAACTTAACATTATTATATTATAATTAACTACGTTGTTTGTATAAATTTTAAGGACTAAAGTCCTTAAGGAGGTGTAGCATGGCAGTACCAAAGAGAAAAACTTCTAAAACTAGAAGAGATAAAAGAAGAGCTTCTTCGTATAAATTACCAAGAGTTACTATAACTACATGTCCTAATTGTGGATCTCCAAAATTACCTCACAGAGTATGTAAAGAATGTGGGTATTACGATGGAAAACAAGTTGTAGATAATTCAGAACAAAATTAATGAAAAGAGAGCCGTTTAATTATTATTAAGCGGCTTTTTTATTTGTTTGATGTTATAACATACAATATTGTGATAGAATATACTAGAGGTGAAGTATGAAAATTTTATTAGATACTTTGGGTTCCGATAAAGGAGCATCAGAATTAATAGAAGGGGCTATAATGGCTCTTGAACAAAAAGATTTTAACTTGACGATAGTAGGAAATGAAGAAGAAAATAGAAATATTGTAAATAAAAGATTTGAAGACAAAATAGATTTTGTAAATGCTACAGAAACCATTGAAAATAATGAATCACCAACGAAAGCGATAAGATCGAAAAAAGATTCTAGTATGAGAAAATGTTTTGATTTATTAAACGAAGATTACGATGGGTTTTTATCGACAGGCTCTACTGGTGCTTTATTAACAGGGGCTACACTTATAACTAGAAGACTTGATAATGTATCTAGACCTTGTTTAATGGTTACAGTACCTAGCTTAAAGGGTGATGTGGTAGTATTAGATGTTGGAGCTAATGTTGATGTCACTTCTGAGTTATTAGAACAATTTGCAAAAATGGGATATGTTTATTCCAAAAATATTTTAGGAAAAGAGGATTGCAAAGTAGGTCTATTAAATATTGGAGTCGAAGAACATAAGGGAGATTCATTAAGATTAGAAACATACAAGAATTTATCAAAATATCCTTATTTTAAAGGTAATGTTGAAGCAAGAGATGTTTTGAATGGTGATTTTGATGTTGTGGTAACTGATGGTTTTTCAGGAAATATTCTTCTGAAAACAATTGAAGGTTCCGTTGAGTTTATTAAAACTTTAGCTAAGTCAAAATTATCTAAGCTTGATGAAAAATCTCAACAATCTATTATTCCAATGATTAAATCAATGAGTACAGGTATTGATTATAACAGTGTTGGCTCTGCACCATTTTTAGGAACGAAGAAGCCAGTGTTTAAAGCTCATGGCTCATCTAACAGGGACGCTATTATGTCTGGAATTTTAACGCTGATAAAATTCATTGAAGAAGATGTTACTGATAAATTAAAAAAGGAGTTGGAACATGAATAAAGAAATTTATGAAAAAGTTATTGAAGGCTTAAAAAATGAATTTAATAGAGACGATATAGACGAAAAAACAAGATTTGTAGAAGATCTTAAAGCCGATTCCGTACGATTATTGGAAATCGTAATGGATGTAGAAGAAGAATTTGATATAGAACTTGATGACGAAAAGCTATCGGCATTGAAAAATGTAGAAGATGTAGTTAATGAAATTGAAAGGGCACAAGGAAAATAGTTGTGGACAAAGCTAGAATTGAAAAACTACATGAACTAGAAGAAAAATTAGATTACAGGTTTACAGATATTAATCTGTTAAACCTGGCTTTTTTTCATAGCTCATACGGAAATGAAAACAAATCATATAAAGATATTTCAAACGAAAGATTGGAATTTTTAGGAGATTCAGTCTTGGATCTAATTGTTAGTGATTTCTTGTATAATAGTAAATCTTCGTTAAAAGAAGGTGCTATGACAAAGATTAGAAGTCAAATGGTATGTGAAAAATCTTTCTCAAATATGGCCAAGTATTTAGAATTAGGAAAATATTTAATGATGGGTCATGGTGAATTTATTTCAGGTGGCAGTGAAAAACCTAGTGTACTTGCTGACACTTTCGAAGCAGTTTTTGGTGCAATATATTTGGATTCTGGTTATGAATCGGCTTTTAAAATTGTAGAAAATAAGTTTAAAAGTCTATTCATAGCTGAAATAGAAACAAAGTCTAGTTTTATTGACTATAAGACTATGTTACAGGAAAATAATCAAAAAAATTCAAGAGATAAATTAAAGTACAAGATTGTTAAAGAAGAAGGCCCAGATCACGACAAGAAATTCTATGTTGATGTTTATGAAGGTAACTTGGTTATAGGATCTGGATTTGGATCTTCAAAAAAACATGCAGAACAAGATGCTGCAAGAAACGCCTTGATTAAATTAAGGGTAATAAATGAGTAAGAAAAAATACATTGTATCATTGTTCATTCCTCATTTAGGATGTCCAAATGATTGCATTTTCTGTAATCAACGCAAAATCACAAATTACATCGAAGTTGTTCAAAAAGATGAAATAAGAAATGAAATAAGAAATCAACTTACAAATTTTCCTAATAAAAGTCAAGAAGATATTCAGATAGCTTTTTATGGTGGATCTTTTACAGGAATTGAAGAAACAGCTATGATAGACTATTTAAAAATAGCAAATGAATTCATTGAAGACGGTAAAGTTCGATCGATTAGACTTTCTACAAGACCTGATTATATTGATAAACACATTTTAAATATTCTTAAGGAATTTAACGTAGAAACTATAGAGTTAGGTGTTCAATCAATGGTAGATAGTGTATTAGATTCAAATTTAAGATGTCACGATAGTCAGTGTGTTAAAACATCTTCTGAGCTGATAAAATCTATGGGATTTAGTTTAGGGCTCCAAATGATGACCGGTTTATACAAATCAACCACAGAGATGGACTTATATACTGCAGATGAATTAATCAAGTTACAACCTGATTTTGTCAGGATATATCCAACTTTAGTTATAAAGAATACTATGCTTGAAACTTTTACCAAAATTAATAAATATAGTCCGGAAAATTTGCACGATTCGGTCGAAAATTGTACCAAAATATATTTAAAATTTATAAACGCTAACATTCCAGTTATTAGATTAGGTCTATTAAATACAGAAAATATAAAACAAGGCGAAGATGTAGTTGCGGGGGCAATTCATCCAAATTATAGACAATTGGTAGAAGATAATTTGTATAGAAAAGTGGTAGATTATGTTTTGAAAAATGATAATCTTGAAACACTAGAAATACATGCCAAACCAAATATTTTGAATAATTTTGTCGGCTATAATGGGGAAAACAAAAAATATTTTAAAGAAAAATATGGATTAAAAACAATAAAATATTCTAATTCTAATAATAACTTCTTAGTGTTAGATCATATCAACAAAATTGATATTAATTTAGAAAATATTTTTAAAAATATTGAAAAAGAGGTGTAGCTGTGGGATTAAAATCAGTTGAAATACAAGGTTTTAAGTCCTTTAAAGATAAAATAAAATTGAATTTTGATAATCCCATAACAGCAATTGTTGGGCCAAATGGTAGCGGGAAGTCAAATATTTCTGATGCTATTTTATGGGTTTTAGGTGAACAATCAGCAAAAAATCTCCGTGGGAATAAAATGCAAGATGTTATTTTTGCTGGAACTCAGAAGGAAAAACCTGTTAACTTTGCACAAGTTTCCATAACATTCGAAAATGACTTATGGAAAGACATTGATTATCAAGAAATTACAGTAACGAGAAGAGTTTTCCGTACTGGTGAAAGTGAATATTACATTAATAAAAACCAAGTTCGTTTAAAAGATGTAAAGGAATTATTTTTAAATACAGGAATTGGAAAAGAAGGGTATTCTGTAATAGGTCAAGGTAAAATCGACGAAATTCTGTCATCAAAAAGTGAAGATAGAAGGGAATTATTCGAAGAAGCATCTGGAATTTCCAAACAAAAATACATTAAAGAGCAAAGTGTTAAGAAACTTGAACAAACTAATGAGAATTTACTAAGAATTGAAGATATATTGATTTCACAAGTCGATAGATTAAAATATTTAGAAAAAGAAAGTAAAAAGGCTAAACAAGGAATTGTTCTGGAAGAAAAACTAAAAGAAATGGAAATCCAAAAAGCTTTATTGGATATCGAAAAACTTTCTATTACACTAAGTGATGTCATTGAGAAAAAAGAAAATAATGATAAAAGCTTGATTGACTTAAAATCAAAACTTGTAAAATTTGAAAATAAAAGAAATGATTTATTAAAAAGCATCAATAAAATAGATATCGATACAGAATTGAAAATCTCTAATTTAGCTGATATTAAGAGTCAAAAAATAAAAAACGAATCAGATATTCAATTGAATGATGAAAGACTTAAAAATAGCAACACTGAATTAGAAAGATTAACAAAAGAAAACGAGAATTATTCATCAGAAATTAAAAATTTAACATCAAAAATTGATAATTTACAAAATACAATAAAAAAATCAGAGAAAAAGCTTGAAGAAATAAATTCAAATTTAGAAGAATTGAATATTGATGATTCTAAAGAGGAACTTAACATTAAAAAAGAATTGAGCGATAAGAAATCAGAAAAATTAAAAAAATTACAGTCAATTTATACACAACATATTATTGAAAAATCCTCACGAGATGCTATTGAACAAGAAAGATTGAAGGAAATATCAGAGCTAAGAAATCAAAAAGAAGGATCTGAATTAAAATTAAAAAAATTAGAAGAAGAATTAAGTAATTTTGAAGTAATCGTAAGTGATTACGATAAAAGTTTAGATACTTTAAATAAAGGTAAAGAACAAATTTCTTGTATTATTAAAGATAAAGAAAAGTTTTTACTTGATTTAAGAGACAAATTATCTAATTTAAAAGAAGAATCGATAACTAACAAAAATAAATATATGTTTTTGAAAAATACTATAGATAATCACGAAGGATACAACTTTACAGTTCAAAACTTTTTTAAAAAGTTAAATCCTAGTTTACAAGATAAAGTAATAGGGACACTTGGGGATTTAATCAGTGTGGCAAAGCAGTATGAGAAATCTGTTGATGCAATAATGTCATCAGCGTTTCAAAATATAATTGTCAGGAATGAAAATGATGGTAAGGAATTAATTAATTTTTTGAAGTCAAATAAGATAGGAAGACTTACTTTTTTACCATTAAATAAAATAAAATCTAGAAATTATAATTATGTAAAAGATGAATTGGTACTTGGACATTTAAATGAATTTATAAAATCTGATGAAAAATTTAGGGATATTGTAGATTATTTTGCACAGAAAACACTTGTTACTCAAAATATGGAAGATGCTATTATCGTAAGTTCGAAATACAAAAACTATAGAATAGTTACATTAGATGGTGATATCATTAATAGTTGGGGTTCAATGGTAGGTGGATATAAAAAGCCTTCCAATTACTCAATACTATCAACGAAAAATAGTTTAAATTCTGTTGAAAATTTGTATAAAGACTGTGTTAATGAATACAACGATTTGAAAAAAATATACGAAGAAAATATTGATATTGTAAATCAAAACAAATCCGATTTAGAAATTATTGAAGATAAGATTGTAAAATTAAGAACTGAAAGGGATGCTTGTAATAGCAACATCAAGGACAAACAGTTTGAAATTAAATATTTGAAATCTAATATTAGTGATTTTGATAATAAGTTGAATTCAAATACTATACAAAGTGATGCCAATGATTTACAAGAAACTGATTTAAAAAATCAAATTGTAGAATTAGAAAGTCTTTTAAAAGAATTAAGTGTTGAAATTGAAAAATTACAAGAACAATATAATTCGGAAAAAATGAATATGATTAGTTTAAAATCTGAATACTCTTCTGTACAAAGGGATTTAAATATATTTAATAATCAGTTAAATGATGCAAAAATTAGAAAAGAATATTTGGAAGATAACTTTAAAGTTAATTCAGTTAAAATTGATGAAATTCATAAAAATGTTTCTAAATATAAAAGCCTTAAAAATGATATAAAATCTAAAACTATTGATTATGATGATATTATTTCTGGACTAAATAATGAAATTTTAAATATGAAGTCCAATATGAATGAATTTAAATCAGAGTTAACAAAGATTGAGCGATCAATATATGATTCAAATTCTAGTGTTCAAAAAATAGAAATAAGCAATAACTCATTAATTGAAAAGGCTTTAAATACAACAGAGAAGTTAAATAATATAAAAATAGATATTAATGAGCTCTATGATATTAATATAGACACAATAGAATCTAATTCTGATATTAAAATTAGTCAGAAAGAAATCAATAAAATTATCAATGATTTAAGAAATATAGGTTCTTTTTCTGTAGATAGTATTCAAGAATATGAATCAGTTAAAAAAGAATTTGATTTTATGACTAAAAATAAAAATGATTTAATTGAATCCAGGGAAGATATCATGAGTGCTATTAATAAGCTTAATAGAGAAATGAAAGAAGTATTCACCAAAAAATTTGAAGAAATAAATACAAAATTTATTGCGATTTTTAAACAACTTTTTAATGGAGGATATGCAAGTCTTAAATTGACCGAAGATGATGTTCTAAGTTCTGGAATTGAAATAACTGCTCAACCACCTGGGAAAAAACTTCAAAGTCTAAACTTGTTGTCCGGTGGAGAAAGATCGTTGACGGCGGTAGCGTTGCTTTTTGCGATTTTTGAGACAAGACCATCTTCTTTTTGTATATTAGACGAAATAGATGCTGCTTTAGATGAAATAAATATTAAGAGATACAAAGAATATTTAATTAAATTTAAAGAAAAAACTCAATTCATTATTATTACACATAGAAAAAGTACAATGGAGATAGCTAACATATTATATGGAATAAGTATGGAAAAAGATGGAATATCTAAAATGATTAAATTAGATGTAGATAGGAGAGAGATATGCTAAATAAGTTCTTTGATAAGTTTAAGTCTAAAAAAGATGACGAAGAAACAAAAAATACAGAAGAAGATTTACAACAAGAAGAATTAGAAATTAGTCAATCCAATGAAAATATAGAAATAAGCGAAGAAGTTAATGATGCTGAAAAAGTCGTTGAAGAAAAGAATGAAAAGTCTGAAACTGATAACGAAAAATACCAAGAACAATCTAAAGAAATGATCGAAGATAAAGAAGAAAATAAGGAAGGATTTTTTGAAAAATTAAAGAATTCATTACTTAAAACTCGTGACAATATTTCTAATAAGATTGATCAAGTTTTAGCCAATTATAGAACGGTTGATGAAGAATTATTCGAAGAAATTGAAGAAACTTTGATTTCCGCTGACATTGGTGTTGAAACTACATTAAAGATTGTTGCTCAATTGAGAGATAAAGTAAAACTTAATAACATTCAAGATCCAAGTAAAATAAAAAATGTTTTGGCTGATATCTTAAAAGAAAATATAATTAATGATAAGATCGACAATAATTTAAATGTAGATGACAAAACTATTATTTTAGTAGTCGGCGTAAATGGTGTAGGAAAAACTACTACGATTGGTAAATTAGCCATGAAATTCAAAAAAGATGGGAAAAAAGTTTTGATGGTTGCAGCCGATACTTTTAGAGCAGCGGCTATAGAGCAGCTTACTGAATGGGCAAATAGAGCTAAGGTTGACATTATTAGTCACAAAGAAGGTTCTGACCCAGCTAGTGTTGTTTTTGATGGAGTTAGTGCTATGAAGAGTAGAGATGCAGATATATTAATTTGCGATACAGCTGGAAGGCTTCATAATAAGAAGAATTTAATGAATGAATTGAATAAAATACAGAGAGTTATTGAAAAAGAATATCCGGAAGCTAAAAAAGAAATTTTATTAATTGTAGATGGCACAACTGGACAAAATGCTATTATTCAAGCAAAAAAATTTATGAATGCAACTGATTTAACAGGTGCTATAATTACAAAACTAGATGGTACAGCTAAAGGTGGAATGATATTTCCACTTGAAATGGAATTGGGAATTCCAGTAAAATTTATTGGAATTGGCGAACAAGTAAATGATTTGGTTAAGTTTGAGCCAGAAAAATTTATAGAAGCAATAATAAATTAAAATTGAATTTTTTTTCATTTTTTGATAAAATTTGTGTGTGGAGGAATAACATGGATAATAAATTTAATAACGGATCTGTTAAGATCTCTAATGACATAATTTCACTTATTGCAGCAGAAGCTTGCATGGAAGTTGAAGGTGTAAAAGCTATTATGACACCACAATCAGAAAAAGTAAATATACAAAAAGGAGCTCAAAAATCAGTAATCATTGAAATTCTTGACAATGCTGTAAATGTAAGAGCCCATATTGAAGTAGATTCTGATTATAACATCAAGGATGTATGCTATAAGGTGCAAAAGAAAATAAAAGAAAATATCGGCATGATGACTGGGTTAGTTGTCATAAATGTAGATGTTGTTTGTGAGAAAATAAGTATTTAATGTAACCCTCTTATCAGAGGGTTATTTTCTTGGAGGAAATATGTCAAGAAGACAATCTAGAAAAAGCGCAATGCAATTAATCTATGAAATGAATATGAATGGAGATTATGATAAAAATAGAATTGAAGAATTTTGTAAATATCAGAATATTAATAAAAATGATATAGTATTTTTCAAAGAAATTGTATTAAATTTTATTGAACATATTGATGACATAGTAAATATTATAGAAAATAACACAAAACAATGGAACTTGGACAGAATTAATAAACTAGATTTATCGATTTTACAAGTTGGTGTTTGCGAAATTCTATACGTGGAAAGCACACCAGATAGTGTTGCAATTAATGAAGCCGTTGAATTAGCGAAAGAATATTCTACAGAAAAATCATACAGTTTTATCAACGGCATATTAGGCTCTGTATTAAAGAGAAAAGAAAATGCAAGTTTATAGTGTTAAAGAGATTTCTGATTATATTCAAAATACTTTGAAGAAAGATCCAATTTTATCCAATGTGTGGATAGAAGGTGAGATTTCAAATTTTAATAAAAATATTTCAGGACATGTTTATTTTAGATTAAAAGATGAAAAAGCATTGATTTCTTGTATGATTTTTAAAACAATGTCTCTTGCAAAAACTATAAACTTAAAAGATGGAGACAAAGTTCAATTAAGAGGGAGCATAACAACATATCAAGGATCAAGCACTTATCAACTTCTTGTAAAAGAATGTAAGAAAGCAGGCACTGGAGACCTTTTTCAAAAGTATTTAGAGTTAAAAGAAAAGCTTGAACGAGAAGGCTTTTTTTCGGAATCAACAAAAAAATCTATAACTAAATATCCTAAAGCTATTGGCGTGATTACATCTTCTACGGGAGCGGCCGTGAATGATATTTGTAGAACAATAAAGAGAAGATATCCTATTTGCGATATTTTGATATATCATTGTGTTGTTCAAGGAGAGCAATCGTCAGAATCTATTATACAAGGCATTAAATATATGGATGAGAAAAATCTAGATACTCTTATAGTAGGAAGAGGCGGTGGTAGTTTTGAGGATTTAAATTCATTTAATGATGAAAATCTTTTAAAAACTATTTATAATTCAAAAACCCCTATCATAAGTGCTGTTGGTCATGAAAATGACTTTATGCTTTCTGATTTTGTAGCGGATTTGAGGGCATCTACTCCAACAGCAGCTGCTGAACTAGCCACTGCTGATTTTAATGAATTAAAATATTTTTTACAAGAAAGCTACGCTAAAATTAATAGAATTTTGATAAGAAGATTTGAAGATGAAAATCAAGAATTAGAGTATTATGGTAAGCAGTTGGAATTTTTAGGTCCCAAAAACATTATTAAAGAACACATGGATAATCTTCAACTTTTGAAGGATAGCTTAAAAAAAGCTTATAGGAAGAATTTACAAGATAAATACAATGAAGAATTAAATATTTATCACAAATTAAATCTATTGAAGCCAGATAAGTTATTATCTTTAGAAATAGAAAAACTAAATAAAATTCGATTAACAATGATTAAGAATATGATCTCAAATATTAATTACAAAGAATTGATTTTAGATTCATATAAAAATAACCTATTGCATTTGAATCCTAGCACGATTTTAGAGAAGGGATATGCAAAAGTATTAAAGAATAATAAGAGTATTTCTTCTGTTGATAATGTTATGGAAAATGACAATATTGTCTTAATTATGAAAGACGGTAAACTCGATACACTTGTTCAAAATAAGGAGAAATTCAATGAATGAATATAGAGAATATGACGAAGGATTAAAAAGACTAAGTGACATTGTTGAAAAGTTGGAAGACAGAGAGCTAAGTCTTGAAGAAAATATAAAATTATACGAAGAAGGCATGAAGCTTCACAAGAGATTAAGTTCTATTTTAAAAGAACAAGAAGGCAAAATGACTTTGATTAAAGATAACAAAGAAGAAGATTTCCAGATAAACATGCTTTTAAGTGATGATAATGAATAGTAAGGAAATTATAAATTTAATAAACACTTCATTAAAAGACTTAAAATTTTCCGATGATAAAATTGGCGAAGCTATGAGATATACTCTTGTTGACGACGATGCAAAAAGATTAAGACCGCTTTTGTTTTTGTTAACTTATCAAATGTTTAATGAATCGATAACTGAATCTGTAAATTACGCTATTGCCATAGAATTAATTCACAATTATTCATTAGTGCATGATGATTTAGAATGTATGGATAATGACGAATATAGAAGAGGGAAGTTAACGGTTCATAAAAAATACGGAGAAGATATTGCAGTTTTAGTAGGGGATGCACTTTTAAATTATTCATTTGAAGTATTATCTGAATCGATTAAGAACGAAATTGACGCAAAGTGTGCAAATTATATCGTAAAGAAATCAGGTTGTTTTGGCATGATAAAAGGTCAACTTTTGGATATTGACAGTGAGATTTCTGAAAAAAATATTATTGAAATTTACGATAAAAAAACGTGTAATTTACTTAAAGCATCTACAGTATCTTCTGGAATTTTAAGTAGGGTTGACGATAATACATTATTAAAACTAGAAGATTATGCTTTTAATCTAGGAATGGCTTTTCAAATAATTGATGACATTATGGATTATGAGAATGATTTAAAAATTAACAAAAAAACTTATGTCACTATTTTTGGAAAAGATAAAGGCATTGATGATGCAAATAAGTATTCTCAAAGAGCTATAGAATGCATTAAAGATATTGATAATTCACGACCTTTAATTGAGATTACAAATAAATTATTGGACAGGAAATATTAATATGAGAATCGACTTGTATTTGTGCGAAAACAAATTTGCGTCTTCTAGAACAAAGGCAAAATCTTTGATTGAGAATGAATTGGTTTATTATAAAGGTAATCTAGTAAAGAAACCATCACTTGAGATAAATTCTGATGAAGTTGAAGTAAAAGAACATACTGAATACGTTGGGAGAGGTGCTTTAAAGCTTTTAAAAGCTTTTGAGGTATTTAACATAGGTAAGCATAATTTGTGCTTAGATATAGGCTCATCTACTGGTGGATTTACTCAGGTTTTATTAAAAAACAATGCAAAGGAAGTCTATTCTATTGATGTTGGTGATAATCAAATGGTTGATGAACTTAGACAGGATAGCAGGGTTAAATTATTCGAAAATACAAATTTTCGAAATATTAATGTAGATGAGTATCCGAAATTTGATTTGATAGTATGCGATGTATCTTTTATATCATTGAAAATGATTATTCCAAATGCCGTTAAAATGCTAAAAAATAATGGCGAAATGATATTTTTGATAAAGCCGCAGTTTGAATTAAAATCAAAAAATCATATAATTAATAATAAAAAGGAACATTTATCTATAATAAATGATATTAATAATTATCTAAATAATGAAGGATTGTATATTTCTGAGATGACACATAGTCCAATAAAAGGTAAGAGTGGAAATATAGAGTATTTAATCCATATTACGACTTTAGATAATAAAAATATAAAATTCAAGGATGTTGTGGAGACAGCATTTAATAAATTGAGGTAGAAATATGAAAAAATACACAAGGCAAAGATTAATTCTAGACTTAATAGAAGAAAATGAAATAAGAACTCAGGAAGAACTTTCTGACTATTTAGAAGCTCATGGAGTTAGAGCTACACAAGCTACTATTTCTAGAGATATAAAAGAATTAAGAATATCAAAAGTTCAAACTAGAGAAGGCGAATATCATTATGCAATAATTGACACTGTACACGATTCATTAAACGAAAGATTAGATAAGATTTTCAGATCTGCTGTGTTGACTATCAAGCATAATGAAGATATGGTAATTATTAAAACAATATCTCACACTGCAACAGTATGTGGTATGGCAATTACCAACGCTAAATTAGACAATATAGCAGGAATTTTAACAGGTAACGATACTATTTATATAACTGTTGAAGATAAATCTGGATTGGAAAAATTAGTTTCAGAAATCAAATCAATCATCAGGTAAAAAAATGTTAAATTCTCTTTATATAGAAAATTTTGCGATAATTGACAAAATCAATGTCGATTTTACAGATGGACTTAATATCATAACTGGGGAAACTGGTTCAGGAAAATCAATTTTGATAGAAGCTTTTGAACTTCTTCTAGGACAAAGATTTAACAAAAGTTTTATCAGAGATTCTTCAAAAAAAACTATTGTTGAAGCGACATTTACAATAGCTGATAATTCTAAAATTAAATTTTTAGAAGACATGGGATACAATGTTGAAGATGGAGTAATAATAATTTCAAGAATTGTAGATACTAATTTAAAAAGTATAAATAAATTAAACAATAGATCAATCACGCTTAACACACTAAATGAATTAATGAGTAAATTTGTTGACATTCATGGACAAAATGGAACTCAATCACTATTGAACAAGGATTTTTATCTAGATTTAATTGATTCTTTTGATAAGGAAGAAACTTTTAAAATCAAAACTGAGTTAAGAGGAATTCTTAACAATATTACAGAATACAAAAAAGCGTACAAGAGTTTTAATATTTCGAATGAAGAAAAGGATAGACAACTCGATATAATAAATTATCAAATTGAAGAAATATCACAAATAGATCTTGAGAACTTAGATGAAGAAGAACTTGAAAATGAGTATAATAAACTATCTAATGTTAATTTGATTAAAAATAATATCGGTGAAATATTAAACATGTATTCAGATGAAAACTACAATGAACAAGATATAAACACTATGTTTAATATTGTTTTAAGCAAAATGGACTCAATCTGTGAGTTTGATAATGAAGTGAATTCTTTTAAGCAAGATTTGGATAAGATTTATTATGAGATGGACGACTTGTTTTCAAGGATTAGTTCGTATTCATCAAGCATTTATCAAGATGAGTTTAAATTAAATGATTTAGAAAATAAAATAGCAATAATTACAAATTTAAAGAGAAAATACGGGAAATCTATTGATGATATAATTTCATTTAGAAAAGATTTGGAACGTAGACTTAAAGAACTGAATGAAATTACAGAAAATAAAAGAAAATTCAAGGACTTAATTGATTCAGACAAGAAAAAAGGGCTTGAACTATCAGATAGACTTCATAAAATTAGAAAAGAAATTGTTTCTAAATTAGAAAAATTGATTGTTCAAAATCTAAAAGATTTGAATATGAAACATGCTGATTTTCAGGTCAAATTTGAAAAGCTTTCTGATTTCAATGAAAAAGGTTATGATTCATTGGATTTTCTAATTAAAACAAATCTAGGACAAGATTTAAAACCAATGGCATCTATTGCATCTGGTGGAGAAATTTCACGTATTATGCTTGGATTTAAGTCAGTTATATCAGATTTTGAAGATATCAATACTCTTATTTTTGACGAAATTGATACTGGAATTAGTGGTAGGACGGCATTGGTAGTAGGTGAAAAACTTATTGATTTATCAAAAGATAAGCAAGTGATTTCAATAAGTCATTTACCTCAAATAGCTTCATTGAGCGATAATCACATTTTAATTGAAAAGATTGATTGTAATAACGAAACAAAATCAATTTTAAAAGTATTAACTCCTGAAGAAAAGGTAAATGAAATTTCTAGATTGATCGGTGGAATAAACATCACAGAAACTACAATTGAACAAGCAAAATTAATGATCAATCAAGCAAATGAATTAAAAAATGATAGGAGATAATTATGGATTATGAAGAAAAAACTATAAAGAGTGAAATGATATATGAGGGAAGAATTTTAAACCTCAGATTAGATACGGTTGAACTTCCAAATAGAAAATACTCCAAAAGAGAAATTGTAGAGCACGCAAACGCTGTGTGCATAATCGCAGTAAAAGATAATAAATTATTTTTCGTTAGTCAATATAGAAAAGCTATTGACCAACAACTAATGGAATTACCAGCAGGATTAATTGAACACAACGAAACACCAAAAGATGCAGCGATAAGAGAAATGAGAGAAGAAATAGGTTATAATTGCAAAAATTTAACTTATCTGTTCGATGCATATTCTTCTCCAGGTTTTAGTGATGAAAAAGTAAGTTTCTTTTTGGCTGAAGAATTATTCAGAGACGAACTAGAAGCAGATGATGACGAATTTTTAAATATAGAACTCATCGAACAAGAAAAATTAATGCAAATGATAGAGGACGGAGCTATTGTTGACGGGAAGACAATTATGGGAATTCTATATTTTTTAAGGAATGTGAGTAAATGCTAGAAACGATAAATCATTATATTATAATTATACTTGTATTACTTCCAACTATTGTTCTCCATGAACTTGCTCATGGTTATGTTGCTTACTGGATGGGTGATAATACGGCTAAAAGCATGGGTAGATTAAGCTTCAATCCTATTGATCACATTGATCCATTAGGTGCAATTAGTTTGATTTTATTCAAGTTTGGTTGGGCAAAGCCAGTTCCAATTAACTCATACAATTTTAGGAACAGACATTTAGGGATGTTCTTGGTTTCAATTGCAGGAGTTACAGTAAATTTAATTTTAGGACTTATATTTTCGTTTTTATATGTTAAATTTTCTCATGTAAATCCTGTAGTATCAGAAATTTTGAGTTTATTTATTGTATACAATGTGTATTTTGCTGTATTTAACTTAATACCCGTTCCACCTTTAGATGGTTCTAAGGTTATAACTGCTTTTTTCCCAGGAAAATTTTTAGATTTTATGGCAAAATATGAAAAATACACTTATTTTATATTGCTTATATTAATATTTTCAGGTGTGTTGGGTAAAGTTTTAACGCCTATAACATCATTTATAATTGATAAGTTTTTAAGGTTAGCAATTGCACTATGAGTTTAATTATTGAAACTGAAGAATTCAACGGTCCAATGGATCTTTTATTAAATTTGGTTGAAAAAGAAAAAATTGATATAGAAAATGTTGATTTAGCAAAAATTACAAATAAATTCATTGAAGAAGTTGAGAATTTGAAAAATCATTCTACTAAAGATTTGACTGATTTCATTTACTTAGCTTCTACTTTGTTATATATAAAATCAAAAAAATTATTACCCAAAAATGATTTTGATGAAGATGATCAGATAGATGAAGATTTAATTAAACAACGATTAATAGAATATAAAAAATTTAAAGAAATCTCTAAACAATTGATTGAATTAGAAAACATCTCATCGAAACATTTTAGAAAAATTCAAGAGGATTTATCGGTTTATCAATCTGAAAAAGAAAATTTGATTGTTCCTGACATTAATTTATTATCTGAAACTTTGTTAGAAATATTAAATAAGGTAGATAATAGAATTGTCATTGAAGAAACAGAAATTATAGAAGCAGAAGAATATAAGATTGAAGATTGTATTGAAGATATATTGTGGAAGGTAGAAAAAAATAACAAATATAGTTTTTCATATTTTTTATCCAAAAAGACCAATAGAAATGAAGTTATATCTGTTTTTTTAGCTTTACTAGAATTATTAAAATCAAACATACTAAAAGTTGTAAAAAATGAGGGTAATACGGAAATATTAATGAGGTAATTATGGAAGATAAAATTATTCGAAATAAAATTGAATCTTTACTTTTCTTATGGGGTGAACCATTAGATATTTCTTCAATATCTGAAGCTATAAACCTTGGCAAAAAAGAAACTAGAAATATGCTCGATGATTTAATTAAAGAATACGAATATAGAAACACTTCTCTGGAAATCAGATGCATCAACGATAGCTACCAAATTCAAACGAAAAAAGAATACTACGAATTTTTAAAAGAAATTTTTGTGAAAAATAAAAATACAAGATTAACTAATACCACCATGGAAGTTTTATCGATTATAGCTTACAGACAACCAATAACAAGAATTGAAATTGATGAAATAAGGGGAGTAAAATCTAGTTCATCAATTGACACTTTAACTAAAAAAAATCTAATAAAAGAAGTCGGAAGACTCGATAAAATCGGAAAACCTATATTATACGGAACTACAGATGAGTTCTTGTATTATTTTAATATTAATTCTTTGGAAGATCTTCCTAAATTAAACGAAATAGAAAAACTTATTAAGGAAAAAGAAAATGAGAATAAATAAGTTAATCGCGCAAAGTGGATATTGTTCTAGAAGAAAGGCTGATGAACTAATCAAAAACTCAAAAGTTTGTGTCAACGGGACAATACTTTTAGATTTATCGTATCAAGTAAATGATGGTGACATTGTTGAAGTTGAAGGTAAGAAAATTAGAAAAAAAGAAGAAAAAGTTTATATTGCTATCAATAAACCTGTTGGATATACTTCAACAGTTAAGGATAAATTCGCTAATAAAAAAGTTGTTGATTTAATTAAATCTAATACAAGGGTTTATCCAGTTGGTCGTTTGGATAAGGATTCTCATGGATTATTAATATTAACGAATGATGGTGATTTAACTTATGAATTAACTCATCCTAAATTTGAGCATAAAAAAGTTTACGAGGTTTTAGTTAAAGGTAAACCAACCAAAAACAAAATACAAGAATTAAAAAATGGAATAATATTAGATGGTTATAAATTAAAAAAATCAAATATAGAATTTATTGCCAATGTAAAAGACAATACAAAATACATGGTAACTATTTATGAGGGTAGGAACAGACAAATTAGAAGAATGTTTGATTATATAAATCATCCGGTTTTAGATTTAAAAAGAGTTCAAATTGGTAATTACAAAATGGAAGATAATTTAAAAAGTGGAGAATATGTATTGTTAAAAGGCAAAGATTTGGATTTAATAAGAGGTAAATATGATAGAAGTAAGACTTGCAAATAACAAAGACGAAAAAATTTTAAAAAAATTTAACCTAAAGATGGAAGAAATCGTGGGGAATTTTTGCTTTATATATATTGCCGACTTAAAACCAAAAGGATATTCTCTGATTACGACAGAAGGCACAAGAGCGAATATTTCAGATTTTAAATTAGAAGAGGATGATTCAAGTAAGTTATTTTTCTTAAAAAGCATAGGAATGAATTTGAGAGATTTTGGTATTGAAGAGTTTTATGATAACAATGGCTTAGTAAAATCATTTTTTTCAAATCAGGGTAAGATAGACTTTAATTTACTTTTTAGAGGAAGTTGCAATGATTTATAATAACACGAAAATATTAGTTGATTCATTGATGAAGGATAAAGTTCCGACTTCAAAAATTTGTTTAGATATGACATTTGGAAACGGGAATGATTCATACAAAATGCTATCTATAAACGAAAATATAGAAGTTTATGCGTTTGATATTCAAAAAAGTTGTATCGATAATGCTAGAAAAATTGATAATTTAAAAGTTATTAATGATTCTCATCTAAATTTTGACAAATATATTAATCAGAAAATTGATTTTGTGGTGTTTAATTTGGGATACCTTCCAGGTGGAGATAAAAAAATAACTACTGATTATGATACTATAATTAAAACTTTAGAAAAACTTTTGAAAGTACTAAGCACAGAAGGTCAAGTTGTTATTACTTTCTATCCTGGACACAAGCCAGGACTTGAAGAAAGTATAAACATAATCGCATATCTTCAAAAATTAAACCAAAAAGAATTCAACGTTATTAGATACGATTTTATAAATCAAATAAACAATCCCCCTTTTGTTTGCTTAATTGAAAGGATTAAATAATGAATGTAGCGATAATAGGAGCAGGTGCAGCAGGATTAATGGCTGCAAGCTTCATTAAAGATGAATATGAAATTCATATTTTTGATCATAATGAAAAAATAGGTAAGAAATTGTTCATTACCGGGAAAGGAAGATGCAACATTACCAATTCATGTGATATACAAGAATTAATTGAAAATATTAATACAAATAAATATTTTTGTTACAGCCCATTTTATGACTTTACTAACGAACAAGTCATAAATTTTTTTAATTCAAATGGTCTTAAAACAAAAGTAGAACGTGGAAATAGAGTTTTTCCAAAGAGTGATAAATCATCAGATGTGATAAAAGTATTTGAAAAAATTTTGAAAGATAAGAATGTAAACTTACACTTAAATGAAAAGGTGAATAAAATCTATAAATCGAACAAATTTTATCTTACTACAAGTACTAATGAATATGCATTTGATAAAGTAATCATAGCATGTGGTGGCAAATCATATCCAAATACAGGCTCAGATGGATCACTTTACAATCAAATAATTAAGCTAGGTCACACTATTCATGAAATGAAGCCTGGTTTAAGTGCAATTATTTTAAAAGAAAATGTAGAAGAATTAGAAGGTGTTAGTCTTAAAAACGTCGGATTAAAATGTTATTTGAATAAGAAATTGATATTCAATGATATAGGTGAAATGATTTTTACAAGAAAAGGAATTTCAGGTCCCTTAGTACTTACTTTATCAAGTATATTGTGCAATAAAAATGGTGACATTAAAATATCGATAGATTTGAAACCAGGATTGACAGATCAAAAACTTGATGATAGGATTTTAAGAGATTTCAGCGAAAATCAAAACAAAACCATTGAAAATGCCATAAGTAAAATAACGATAAAAAAATTGATACTCCCAATTTTAAAATCTGCAAATATAAATCCAAATAAAAAGGTAAATGAAATAACAAAATCTGAACGTGATAATTTAAGAAGAACTTTGAAAAGTTTCGATTTTACTTATGTATCAAATGAAAAGCTTGATTACGCAATTATTAGTGTTGGAGGGGTCGATGTAAATGAGATTGATCCAAGCACAATGGAATCTAAACTTGTAAAAGATTTGTATTTTTGTGGAGAAATTATTGATGTTGATGGTTTTACAGGAGGATTTAACTTACAATTTGCTTTTTCAACGGGTTATTTAGCGGGGATAAATATATGAAAAAAATCAAATACGAAAACGAATCAAAACTTTATGATGATATTAATGAATATATCAAAGACAAAAATTTTGACATATTATTGATATCGACGCCTAGAGTTATGAAAGAAATTTTCGACGATAGATTAATTAAAACAAATAAAAATATTTTGATCTCATCAAGAATGCTCAGAAAAAATGACGATGATAATGTTTATATTGAATTGATTAATAATGACGTATATTCTGTTACTGTTGATGGACCAAGTGGATCTGGCAAATCAACAGTTTGTAAATTAATCTCAAATATATTAAACATTGAGTATTTGGATACGGGATCAATGTATCGTTCTCTTGCTTATTTTTGTTTGAAGAAAAATATAAATTTGGAAGACGAAGAAGCGGTCATGCATGTATTGAACAATTTGGACATAACATTTGAATCATCTAAGATTAAAGTTGATGGCGAATTCTTGCGAGATAAAATAAGAACTAATGATGTATCTATGACAGCATCAAAAGTTTCAACATATTATTCTGTAAGAGAAAGATTAGTTGAAATTCAAAGACAGATTGCGAGCAACAAAGCGATTATTATTGATGGAAGAGATGCTGGTACTAACATACTAAAGAACGCTGATTACAAGTTTTATTTGGATGCATCACCCGAAGTTAGAGCCAAAAGAAGATTTAACGAACAAAAAGACGATTCATCTTATGAAACGATTCTAAAAGACATAAAATTAAGAGATGAACAGGATAAAAATAGAAAATATGCTCCTTTGAAACGAGCCGAAGATGCTGTTTATATAAATTCTGATGATATGAATATTGATGAAGTTGTTGAAAAAATAATAGAGATAATTAGAGGTAGAAATGTTTTATAGATTTGCAAGATTTTTATTGAAAATAGTATTTAAAATAAGATACAAATTAGTTGTTCATGGAAATACGAAACTTCCTGAAACTCCTTTAATTATTTGTGCAAATCACATAAATTTATGGGATCCAATTTTATTAGCGATAATTTTTGAGAGACCCATACGATTTATGGCAAAAAAAGAATTATTTGATAATAAATTTCTAGGTTTTTTACTAAACAAGTTTGGAGCTTTTCCGGTTGATAGAGATAATGTAAATATTAAAACGATAAAAGACGCTATCAAGCTTGTAAAAAACAATGAAGTTTTGGGAATATTTCCAGAAGGAACAAGAGTAAAAACAGTTAGTGAAGAAAATATGAAAACAGGAGTTGCTATGATTGCGTCAAGAGCAGGAGCAGATGTTATCCCAGTATTCATAAATTCTAATTATAAGTTCAGATCAAAAGTAGAAGTGTTTGTAAGAGATAAAATAGCTATATCAAGTTTTGATGATGTTTCAAAAGATAGAAGAAATAAAGCAATAACTAGAGCTATATACGAAAATATTTACAAGGTGAATTGATGAATATAATAGTACAACAAAATGCGGGATTTTGTTATGGAGTTAAAAGAGCAATAGAGATAATTGAAAATGACCCATCAAAATTAAAGTATACTTTGGGTCAGCTTATCCATAACGAACAAGAATGTAAAAGATTAGAAGCTTTGGGTATAAAACAGATAGACGATTATACTCAAGCTGAGAAAGGCTCTACGATTTTTATTAGATCTCACGGTGCAACATTAAAATTAAAAGAAGAAATAAAAAATAATGGATACAAATTAGTAGATTTAACTTGCCCATCACTATTAAAAATTTATGAAAAAATAAATAAAAAACACGAAGAAGGTTACAAAATTATTATTATTGGAGATCCAAATCATCCGGAAATTATAGCGATGAAAGGACAAGTCGAAAATAATGTTGAAGTTGTTAACTCAATTGATGAGGCAAAAAAAATAAAAGGTGAAAAATTATATGTAATTTCACAAACTACTAATTTAAAGAGGAAATTTTTGGAAATTTCTGATATAATAGTAAGAGGTAATACTAACGTTGTGATAGATAATACTATTTGTGGGGCTACAAAAAGCCGACAAATGGCTTGTTTAGAGCTTTCTAAGAATGTCGATTGTATGATTGTGATTGGTGGCTTGAATAGTTCTAACACAAATAAATTGTATGATATTGCAAAACAAAATTGCAAAAAAGTTTTAAGAATTGAAACATACAAGGATATTTGTATCGATGATAGTATTATTGAATCTAAATTATTAGGTATTACAGCTGGTGCGTCCACACCGGCTTGGATTATTGAGGAGGTTGTAAATTTAATGGATAATTACAGCAAGGATTTTATGGAACAAGTAGAAGAAAGCATGAATAAGATTTACCCAAAAGAAATCGTAAAGGGTGAAGTTATTTATGTAACAGATGATGAAGTCATGGTTAATATTGGCTATAAGGCTGATGGTATTATTAAATTAGACGAATTATCAACAGAAGAAGGTAAATTACCTAAGGATTTGTACAAACAAGGCGACGAAATCGAAGTTTACGTTATTAAGCTAGATGACGGAGAAGGAAATGTTGTACTTTCTACAAAAAGAGTTGAAGGAATTAAAAACTGGAAGAATTTAGTTTCTAGTTTTGATAATGATTCAACTGTAGAAGCAAAAGTAACACAAGTAGTAAAAGGCGGCTTAATAGCTACAATTGATAATGTAAGAGCTTTTATACCAGGTTCTCAAGTAACTACTCACTTTGTAAAAGATTTATCTAAATATGTAGGAGAAACTTTGGTATGTAAAGTTTTGAATATAGATGAAAAGAAGAGACGTTTAGTTTTATCTCACAGAGCTGTTGTAGAAGCAGAACAAAAAGAAATTGAAGATAAGGCTTGGGAAAACATAACTGTTGGTGAAATAATAACTGGTAAGGTACAAAGATTAACAGACTTTGGTGCATTTATCGATTTAGGTGGAGTAGATGGTTTACTTCATATTTCAGATATTTCTTGGAATAGAATTGAATCCCCAGAAGATGTTTTAAAAGTTGGAGATGAAATCGAAACTTTAGTTCTTAAAGCTAACAGAGAAAAGAATAGAATCTCACTTGGCTTGAAACAATTACAACAAAAACCATTTGACGCTTTCGTTGAAAACAATCACGAAGGGGATGTTATTGAAGGAGAAGT
The DNA here is from genome assembly GCF_009678325.1 of Finegoldia sp. BIOML-A1. Lineage (NCBI taxonomy): Bacteria > Bacillati > Bacillota > Tissierellia > Tissierellales > Peptoniphilaceae > Finegoldia > Finegoldia sp. BIOML-A1. Next base: position 228,137 of record NZ_WKZF01000002.1, on the reverse strand, counting down.
TGTAAACTTAGTTGACTTTGGTGCTTTTATTAAATTAGCTGAAGGAATTGAAGGCTTAGTTCACGTTTCTGAAATTTCAAATGAACACGTTGATAAACCATCAGATGAATTAAATATTGGTGATACAGTTAAAGTTAAAATCTTAGAAATCAATCCTGAAAAGAAAAGAATAGCTTTAAGTATGAAAGCTTTATTACCAAAACCTGAAAAACCAGAAAGAAAGCCAAGACCTAAAAAAGTTAAACCTAAAAAAGTAGAAACTAAACCAGAATCAAGTGAAGAAACTTTGATTAACAGTGATTTAGGTGCATTATTAGATTTAAAATTAAAAGAAATCGAAGAAGATAACTAAAATCTACTTTATATACAAAAGCCAAACAGGTGTTTGGCTTTTTTTAATGTATTTATGAATTATACACCGTGTTTTGGGGTATATAAAAAATATAGATTAGGGTGTGATTTAATATGAATGTAGATTTTAAATTATATGAAAATTATTATAGTGAATTTGCTACAAAATCAAATGAAGCTGCGAGAATTCAATCCGAACCAAATGATAATTTAAGAAATCCGTTTCAAATTGACAGAGATAGAATTATTCACTCAAAATCTTTTAGAAGACTTAAACATAAAACACAAGTGTACTTAAATCCTGAAAAAGACCATTACAGAACAAGGTTAACGCACACATTAGAGGTTACCCAAATAGCTAGAACTATTGCAAGGTGTTTACGTTTAAACGAAGATTTAGTAGAAGCAATAGGCTTGGGACATGATTTGGGACATACACCTTTTGGGCATGTAGGTGAAAAGATATTAGATAAACTCAATCCAAAAGGATTCAAACATTATAAACAATCCATTAATGTTGTCCAATATATTGAACATTCAAGTTCTAGAATAGGTCTTAATCTAACGAAACAAACATTAGATGGAATAGTGAATCATTCAGGTAGCAACAAGGCAAATACCTTAGAAGGGCAAATTATTAAATATTCAGATAGAATTGCCTACATTAATCACGATATTGATGATTCTATTAGATCAAATATTATAAAACATAGTGATTTACCTATAGAAATTACAGAAGAACTAGGAGATAGAGGTTCAAAAAGAATTAATTTCTTAGTAAATGATTTAGTTGAAAATAGTTTCGATAAAAATCACATTGAAATGTCTGATAAAACTTATAGACTAATGGAAGATTTGCGATCATTTATGTTTAAGAACGTATATTTTAACGACATAGTAAGAAAAGATGATAAAAAAGTAGAATATGTACTAACTAATCTATATAGTTACTATTTAGAAGATATTAGTAGATTACCAAAATCACACACAGATATTTACAATAATATTGAGTTACAAAATAAAACCAAAGATGATATAGTTACAGATTATATCGCTGGTATGACTGATTCATTTGCAAAAAGAACTTTTAAAGAAATTTTCATACCAGATTCTTGGAGCATATAAAGATAGGATGATAAGATGGGATTTATACCACAAGATAAAATAGATGAGATAAAAAGTGTTGCAGACATAGTTTCTGTAATTGGAGATTATGTTGAATTGAAAAGGGCTGGTTCAAATTATGTTGGACTATGTCCATTTCACAATGAGAAGACGCCGTCTTTTAGTGTATCGCCATCAAAAGGCATTTTTCATTGTTTTGGTTGTGGTGTTGGTGGCGATGTTATATCCTTTATAATGCAAAAAGAGGGCATGTCATATCCTGAAGCTATTAAATTTTTGGCAGATAAGTTAGGTATTTTAGTCGAAACAAATGAAGTAAATAAAGAAAAATACGAACATCGCAAAAAATTATTTGAAATTAATAATGAAGCCAAATTATTTTATTACAAAAATCTATTGATAAATGACATACCGAAGGATTATATAAAAAAAAGAAATCTTAATAATAATTTGATTAATAAGTTTATAATAGGTTACGCTGATGGGAAAAACAGTCTTTATCGTCATTTACTACAAAAAGGGTATCAAAAAGATGATATAATAGAAGTCGGCCTCATAAATCAGGACGAAAAAGGGAATGTTTATGATAAATTTCGAAATAGGTTGATGTTTCCTATTATAGATATAAGAGGCAATGTTATTGGTTTTGGTGGTAGATCTCTTGCGGATTCAAGGGCAAAATATATGAATTCTCCTCAGAGCCTAGCTTACGATAAAAGCAAGAATGTTTATGGAGTTTCTAATTTAAAAAATTCTACTAAAGTTGGGAAAATCATATTGGTAGAAGGATATATGGATGTTATCTCATTGACAAATTATGGATTTGACTATGCTATTGCTTCATTAGGTACTTCTCTAACACATGATCAAGCAAAATTAATCAAAAGATATTGTAAAAATATTTATATATGTTATGATGGTGACTCAGCAGGTCAAAACGCAACATCACGTGCTATAGAAATATTTAAAGAGCAGGATATTAGTCCTAACATTATTGTCATACCTGATAATATGGATCCTGATGATTATATTAAACAATACGGAAATGAAAGTTTTAATAGGTTAATAGATAACGCAATGGATAGTGTTATTTATGAATACAAGAAAATACTTCAAAAATACGATATTAATGATGTAAAAGAAAAAATACAACTTATAGATGATTTGACAACTTTATTATCAAAATTAGATAGAGAAGTCATTAGGGATGAATATATTAAGAGATTTTCTGATGATTTAAATATAGAATATTTAAGTTTAAAAAAAGATGTCTCTAGTAAATTGAATGAAGTTAAGCCTAACATTACTTTTCATAATGAGAGAACTGATGATAAAAAAATTACAGAAAAAGATAGTATTAACAATCAGGAGAAAATAACCGCAATTGATATAATGACAATTGCTTGTTTTCATAGAGATATATATGATGATTTAAAAGAAGAATTCTTAAAATTCAAGACTAAAATCAGTTCTTATAATAATTTTATGGAGTTTGTGGATTTTTATTATTCTAAAAATAATGAAAATCAAATTGATGAAAAATCGGCTAGAGATTATTTCAAAAATGATATTCAAATGGATCGTACTATCGATTATTTATATCAAAAATCTAGAGATTCAATTAATATTAATAACATCGGAAGGGTTGTATTGGAGATTAAAAAATACCTAATGACCCAGGAAAAGGAGAATATTAAATCTCAGTTAGATCTAATGCAATCAGTAGAATTTAATGAAAAGATTAATAAAGAATATAATGAAATTTTGAATAAAATCTTAGAAATTAATAGACAAATTAAAGAGTACAAATAGTCAGAAAGGAGTTTTTTATGTCAGAAGAAAACTTGGATGTTGAACAAATAAAAAAAGAAGCATTAAATCAATTAATAGAGATAGGTAATGAGAATGATGGCATAGTAACTATCAAAGACTTCAAAAAGATTGATGATATTTCTTCTCTTGATGAAGATGATATAGAAGATATAAGAAATTTGCTAATTGAAAATAATATTGAAATTTTTGAAAGTAATGATGAAATAGAAAAGAAATCATCTTCAAAGGATGACGACAAAGACGATATCGAAGATGACGAGTCTATTGATGATGAAGAAGATGACGATATTAAGGATGACAAAAAAATCATCGAAGATGTTTCTGATATTAAAGGAATTAATGTCGACGACCCAGTAAAAATGTATTTAAAAGAAATCGGAAAAATTCCTTTGTTATCAGCTGAAGAAGAAGTTCAATTAGCGCAAGAAATGGAAAATGGATCTAAGAGAGCTAAGAAAAAGTTAGCAGAAGCAAACTTACGTTTGGTTGTAAGTATTGCTAAAAGATACGTGGGACGTGGAATGAGCTTTTTGGATTTGATTCAAGAAGGTAATCTTGGTCTTATGAAAGCAGTGGATAAATTTGACTATACTAGAGGTTTCAAGTTTTCAACATACGCTACTTGGTGGATAAGACAAGCTATTACAAGAGCGATTGCTGACCAAGCTAGAACAATAAGAATTCCTGTACACATGGTAGAAACTATTAATAGACTTGTAAGAATTGAAAGACAATTATTACAAGATTTGGGAAGAGACCCTACAAATGAAGAAATAGCAAAAGAAATGGGAATTGAAGTAGAAAAAGTTAGAGAAGTTAGAAAAATAGCTCAAGAACCTGTAAGTTTGGAAACACCTATTGGTGAAGAAGAAGATAGTCATTTAGGAGATTTTATTGAAGATGATACTGCTATCGCTCCAGATGAAGCAGCAAATTTTACTATGCTTAGAGAAGAATTAGAAGGCATTTTAAACACTTTAAATGAAAGAGAAAGAAAAGTATTAGCATTAAGATTTGGACTTGTTGATGGTACTCCTAGAACACTTGAAGAGGTTGGCAAAGACTTTGATGTCACAAGAGAAAGAATCAGACAAATAGAAGCAAAAGCTTTGAGAAAATTAAAACATCCATCTAGAAGTCAAAAATTAAAGGATTTTTTGGAATAAAATGAAAAAACGTAGGCTTGAAGAAATAATTAACTTAGTAGAAGATAATTCAATAGTTGCTGATATAGGAACAGATCATGGAATTGTTCCGTATGAATTAATAAAATCAAATAAAGCAAAGAAAGTTATCGCATCTGATATTAGTGAAAAATCATTAGATAAATTAAGAGAAAAACTAGATTATCTTGATGAACCTGAAAAAATAATACTAAATGTATCCGATGGCTTGGATAACCTTAACGAGTATCAAGTTGACACGATAATAATTTCAGGAATGGGAGGAAATTTAATCGTTGATATATTGAACAAAAATATCGATGTAGCTAAAAGTGCAAACTGCTTAATCCTAGGAGCAAATAATTCGCTTTCAGTACTAAGAAAATTTTTACATGATAATTCTTTTGAAATTGTCGAAGAAGTTGATTTGTTTGAAAATGACAAATATTATCAAATAATTAAAGTTAAAGTCGGTAAGCAATTATTTTTAAATGAATATGAGTATGAATTTGGAAAGTTTTTAATAGATAATAAATCTGAAAATTTGAAGCAATATATACAACAGCAGGTAGATAATAAAAAAACAATATTGTCGAATATATCAGAAAAAGACTCTGATAATGTAAAAAATGCTATTGATAATATTAATGTCGAAATAAAAGAACTTGAGAAAGTGTTTAATAAAATTGAAGCTTAAAGATTTTATAACTTGGTATGAAAAATTAGTTCCTTTAGAACTTCAGGAAGACTTTGACAATAGTGGTATTCAATTTGGTAATTTAAATAGAGAAATAAATAAGATTTTGATTTCCTTAGATTTAGATGATAATTGTCTGAATAGAGCTATTAGAGAAAAATATGATTTGATATTTACACATCATCCAGTTATTTTTCATCCATTAAAAAATATTATAGAACAAAAAAATAGTGTAAATACACGATTAATTAGTGCGATAAAAAATGAAATTTGTATTTATTCTTCGCATACCAACTTAGATAGTGTCGAATTTGGAGTAAGTGATGCGCTAGCTAAACAATTAGGCTTGACTAATACTAAAATTTTAGATTCTCATAAAAACAATACCGGATATGGAAAATATTCTGATATTGAAGAGGATTTTGCAGAGAATTTTATTTGTGATTTGAAAAATAAATTAAATCTTGAAAGTGTAATTGTATACGGTAATACAAATCGAAAGATTAAAAGAATAGCGGTGCTAGGCGGAAGTGGTGGCCACTTCATTGAAAATTGTATTGATACTAATTGTGATGTATTTGTATCTTCTGAATTTAAACACGATGAACAGATAGATGCACAAGATAACAATCTTATACTAATAGATATTGGCCACTATGAATCAGAAAAATTTATTCTTGAACCGTTAAGACAAACTATTCAAAAATCTTTTCCAGATATCAAAATAGATGTTCATTATTTAAAAAAACCAACTAGAAAAATTTTCTAATTATGTTATAATGTTATGGTGACTAAATCAGATAATCGCATGAATTCATGAGGAAAGTCCGTGCACTATAGAGCGAGGATGCTGGATAACGTCCAGTGGGGGCGACCCTAAGGCTAGTGCAACAGAGATATACCGCCATTTATTGGTAAGGGTGGAAAGGTAGGGTAAGAGCCTACCAGCATAAAGGTGACTTTATGGCTATGTAAACCCCATTCAGTGCAAAATCAAATAGGAATAAAGACGGCTGCTCGTCGTCTCCGGTAGGTAGATTGCTTGAACTAATTGGTAACAATTAGTCTAGATAGATGATTATCAAATACAGAACACGGCTTATAGATTTGGTCATAAAAAAAGATTGGTAGCATTATTGTTACCAATCTTTTTTATTTTACAATTATATCGTCATCAAAAGAAATCATCATAACTGTACCTAAGTTTAGTTTTGAATTAACTGATATATCAGCTCCGATTATATCAGCGTAGTTTTTTACAATTGACAAACCTAACCCGTAACCATTTTCTTTTGTGTTTCTACAATCATCAACTCTGTAAAATCTTTCGAAAATTTTAGGCTTATTTTCTTCACTAATTCCTACTCCAGTATCTTTTACTGAGATAACAATTTTTCTGTTGATATGTCTAGCTCTTAATAATACTGAATCTTTTGTTTGACACGCTTTAAGTGCATTAGATAATAAGTTGATAATTATATTAGCTAACTTTTCTTTGTCAGTATGGATATCCAGATCCTCTGATATTTCCATATCAAATAAAACTCCTGCTTTATCATATTGTGTTTTCATAGATTTAAATATTTCATGTAAAAATTCAGTTAGATTAAAATCTGTAGGATTATATATAGTTTCTGGAGTTGATTTTTTAAATGTATTATTTAGCTGATTAATTAAGCTAGTCAATCTATCAATTTCTATAAGAAGAGTACTTACATTTTGTTCATTAGGTTCCATAATGCCGTCTTGAATCAATTCTAAATTTAACCTTAAATTAGTTAAAGGGGTTCTCAATTCATGACTAATATTTTGTGCATATTGTTTTCGATTAAATTCTTGAGATTTTAAAGAATTTGCCATGTAATTGATATTTTGGGATAATTGATTTACTTCAACTATATTACTTTTTATAATTGGTAGAATGTAGTTTTGTTTTCTTATATTGACGGTAGCTTGAGTCAATTCTTCAATAGGGTTGGTCACCTTTCTTGAAAGGAAAATTGATATTATCAAACTTGTAAAGTATGATAAAAATGTGGATAAAATTATTAATCTTAATAAGTTTGTTATGAACACTTCTCCTCTTTGTTTGAAATTATTATTAATCCTATAAATATATTTGATATGACCTATTTTTTTGTTGTTTTCATCGTATACATCTTTTACTATAGTGTTATAAAGTGGAGTTTTCTTAGCTAATTCGAATCCTTCTTTAAAAGAATATAATTCCTTATCGTTATTGTCATAAAAAATAACATCAAGATCTAACTCGCTCAAATACCACATGTACTTATCAATACTTTTTATGCTCAGTCCTTGTTGTTGATCTAAAAATAAGTTTTTAGTTAGCTGTTCAATTTTGTTTCGTCTGTTTAGTTCTTCATTGTCAACAAAATTTTTGAATGATAATTGAAAAATGAATACCGCAATAAATGACAATAACATGATAGGAAATATAATAGCTCTTAAAAACTCATATAATATTTCCGACTTAAGCTTCATCGTATACACCTAACTTATAGCCGACGCCATAAATTGTTTTAATATAACGAGGTTTTTTTGGATTATCTTCAATTTTATGTCTAATATTTTTAATGTGAGTATCTATAGCTCTGTCAAACGCCTCATAATCATAACCAAATGATAATTCTATTATTTCATCTCTCGTAAATATTTTATTAGGATTCGAAAATAAAGTTTTGATTATTTGAAATTCATTGCTAGTGAGATTTATGCTTTCTCCATCTTTGATAAATGTGTTATCATCAAAAGAAATACTTACACGTCCATTATCAAAATAAATTTTTTCTGATTTTGGAAGGCCAAGCTTTTCAACTCTTCTGAGAATAGTTTTTACTTTTTGGACTAAGATTTTTAAACTGAATGGTTTAGTAATATAATCGTCAGCTCCAAGTTTTAAACCTTCTAATATTTCGGATTCATCTATTTTAGCTGTAACCATTATTACTGGTGTTTCAGTTCTTGATCTAATTATTTCCATTACTTTTTCACCACTAATTTTTGGCAACATTAAGTCTAAAATAATTAATGAATAATCAGTTGTATTAATCATATCAATTGCTTCTTGTCCATCAAATGCTTGATCAACTTCAAATCCTTCAACTTCTAGGTATTTTTTTTCTGCGTTTGATATGCTTTTCTCATCTTCAACTATTAAAATTTTTATATCGGTCAAATTTTCTTTAAACAATTACAAAACCTCCATTTGGACTTAATATTTGTCCAGTCATAAATGAATTTTTATCAGATATTAAAAATTCTACAAGATTTGCAATATCTTCAGGTGTTCCAAGTCTTCCCATAGGAGTGTCTTCTATAACGTAATCTAAATCATTACTTGAGATATTGTCTAACATAGGTGTATCTATAGCTCCGGGTGCGATTGCATTTATTTTAATGTTGCTGTATCCAAATTCCTTAGCTAAAGATTTTGTAAGACCAATTATTGCAGCTTTTGTTGCGGAGTAACAAGATTCCATAGAACCACCGATCATTCCCCAAATTGAAGAAATATTAATAATATTTCCTTCCTTGTTATCTAACATATCTTCCAATGCCAATTTAGACATGTGATATGTTCCGTGAACATTAACATCGAACATATTATACCAATCATCAACACTAATATCTTGGAACTGGTTAACAATAGATATTCCAGCGTTGTTAATCAATATGTCAACACATCTAAATTTATTTCTGATGAAATCGAACATTTTTTCGCATTCATCAAATTTTCTTAAATCACACTTATAAGCTATTGCATCTATGCCTTTATTTCTAATATTTTCAACGATTTGTTTTGCTTTTTCTTCATTATTAAAATAGTGCACAACGATTCTGTATTCTGGATGATTTTCTAACATTTTACAAATTCCTTCTCCAATACCACCGCTAGCACCAGTTATTAAAATTGTCTTCATTTTTTCTCCTTGTAACTGATTATATTATAACATATAGTCAAATTAACAAGTCAAAATGTTTATGATATAATATTAAAACATGTTAAAATATATTAGAGTATAGGATTTGATAATAAGTGAGAGTTTTAGGAATTGACCCTGGTATAGCAATCGTTGGATATTCTATATTGGATTATGATAATAACAAAATAAAATGTCTTGAATATGGTTGCATCACAACAAGTTCAAAATCACCATTACCTGACAGATTATCATTTATTTACAACGAGATGAACAAAATTATCGATGAATTTCAACCTGAAGATTGCGCATTTGAAGAATTGTTTTTCAATAAAAATGTAAAGACAGCAATAACTGTATCTCAAGCAAGAGGAGTAGAAATTCTAAGCTGTATCAATAAGAATTTATGTCTTTATGAATATACGCCTCTTCAAATTAAACAAGCAGTTGTAGGATATGGAAGAGCTGATAAAAGACAAGTACAAGAAACTGTTAAAACAATTTTAAAATTTAACGATATACCTAAACCTGATGATGCTGCAGATGCTGTAGCTGTGGCTTTGTGTCACATTTTTGGAAGTAAATTTAAATATCTAAATGAAATGAAATAGGAGATAATATGTATTCGTATATTATTGGAGTTATTACTGAAGTTCATGAAAATTACATAGTATTGGAAAACAACAAAATTGGTTATAAAATATTCATAACTGATTTTTTTAGGGATAATGTTAGTGCATTTGATGAATATAAAGTATATACTGAATTTGTCGAAAGAGAAGACGCAAGTATTTTGTACGGATTTTCATCTCAAAAAGAAAGAGACTTATTTAATTTGTTAACAGATGTAACATCTATTGGTCCAAAATATGCAATGAATATACTATCAACTATGACTGTTGATGAATGTAAAACCGCTATTATTACTGATGATATTAAACTTCTAACACAAGCACCAGGCGTTGGCAAAAAAACAGCATCAAGGATTATTTTAGAGCTAAAAGAAAAAATCGAAAAAGATTTTGTGCCATCAGAAAAACCTGTTAACAAAGAAGTGAAAAAATCAAGTGATTCAGAATTTGCAAGAGAAGCATTATTACAACTTGGTTATTTTAAAAATGATGTGGATGCATTTATCGAAAACACTGATATTTCAGGATTATCAATTGAAGATATAATGAAAAAAGCAATGAAAAGCTTGGACAGTAGTAGGTAGGTGAGAAAATGGAAGATAAAAACGATAGAATTGTTGGAGCATCTTTTACGAAAAGCGACGAAGATATTGATTTTAATTTAAGACCAAAATGGATGAGCGATTATATTGGTCAAGATAAAGTCAAGAAGAAATTGTCAATTTTTATTGAAGCTGCAAAGAATAGAAATGAACCATTGGATCACGCTCTATTATATGGACCACCTGGATTAGGTAAAACTACTTTAGCACACATTATAGCTAATGAAATGGGAGTTAACCTAAGGGTTACTAGTGGACCTGCAATCGAAAAGCCTTCTGATTTAGCAAGTATTCTTACAAATTTACAAAAAGATGATGTCTTGTTTATAGATGAAATACACAGAATTAATCGTTCTGTTGAAGAAATTTTGTATCCTGCAATGGAAGATTATGCTTTGGATATTATAGTGGGAAAAGGACCTTCTGCAAGAAGCTTACGAATAGATTTGGAGAAATTTACACTTATTGGTGCTACAACAAGATCAGGTCAATTAACAGGACCACTTCGCGATAGATTTGGTGTTCTATTAAACTTAGAACTATATGATATAGAAAGTTTGAAGAAAATAGTTACTAGATCTGCGGGTGTTTTGGGAATAGGTATTGATGAAGAAGGTGCTATGGAAATAGCAAGACGAAGTAGAGGCACTCCAAGAATCGCTAACAGGCTATTAAAAAGAGTTAGGGATTATGCAGAAGTTAGAGCAGACGGAACTATTACAAAGGAAATAAGTAATCGTGGTTTAAATTTGTTAGAAGTAGACAAATGTGGGCTAGATTATGTTGATAGAAAAATAATAATGACAATGATTAATAATTTTGATGGGGGACCTGTTGGTGTTGATACAATTGCAGCGGCAACTGGTGAAGAAAGAATTACTATTGAAGATGTTTATGAACCTTATTTGTTGCAAATAGGATTCATCAATAGAACCTCAAGAGGAAGAATTGTCACAGATAAAGCGTACAAACATTTTAATATAGTTAGAAAGAGGTGATTTTATAAGATGAATACAGATGATTTTGATTACGAGTTAGATGAAAAATTTATCGCACAAACTCCATTAGATAAAAGAGATGAATCTAAGCTAATGGTTATGGATAGATTTAACGGAAATACAGAAATAAAAAAGTTTTATAATATTATAGATTATTTAAACCCTGGTGATGTTTTAGTATGTAATAACACACGAGTTATTCCCGCTAGACTTTTTGGACACAGACCAGGAAAAGAAGAAAAAATTGAGGTTTTACTTCTACAACAAACAGAAGATAAGTGGGAATGTTTGGTAAAACCTGGAAAGAAAATGAAATTAGATCAAGTAATAGAATTTTCTGATAAAGTAAGCGCAAAAGTCGTAGACATTACAGAAGATGGATCTAGAATTTTAAAATTCGATTATGAAGGAATTTTTGAAGAACGATTAGATGAACTTGGAAATATGCCACTTCCTCCATATATTAAAGAAAAATTGGATGATAAAGAAAGGTACCAAACAGTTTATTCAAAACACAAAGGAAGTGCAGCAGCACCTACGGCAGGTCTTCATTTTACAAATGAACTTTTAGAAAAAATCAAAGAAAAAGGAATTTATGTAGTATTTTTAACATTACATGTGGGACTAGGAACATTTAGACCTGTTAAAGTAGATGATGTTAAAGATCATCATATGCATTCTGAATATTATACTATAAGTCAAGAAGCTGTAGATATTATTAATCGGCAAAAAAGTGAAGGACATAAGATTATAGCGGTAGGGACTACAAGCGTAAGAACTTTAGAAACAGTTACACACAATAATAATTCAAAACTAGTAGCTGAAAGTGGCTGGACAGATATTTTCATCTATCCAGGCTTTGAATTTAATATCGTGGACAGCTTAATCACTAACTTCCATTTACCTAAGTCTACTTTAATGATGTTGGTTAGTGCTTTTTCAAAGAAAGAATACATTTTTGATGCTTATGAAAAAGCAAAGCAAAATGATTTTAGATTTTTTAGCTTTGGGGATGCTATGTTCATAAATGGAGGCAAGAATGTTTAAATTTACACTAGAGAAAAAATCGTCTCAATGCAAAGCAAGAACAGGGACAATAGAAACAAATCATGGTGTTATAAAAACACCTGTGTTTATGCCTGTAGGCACAAGAGCAACAGTTAAAGCAATGAACAATGATGAATTGAAATCTATTGGTTCTCAAATAATTCTATCTAACACATATCATTTATACTTAAAGCCGGGTCAAGAAATTATCAGAAAAGCAGATGGCCTTCATAAATTCATGAATTGGGATAGACCAATTCTAACAGATAGTGGTGGATTTCAAGTTTTTAGTTTAAGTAAGACAAGAAAAATTACTGAGGAAGGAGTTCAGTTTAGAAGTCATATTGACGGATCAAAACATTTTATTTCTCCCGAAAAATCAATGGAAATTCAAAATGATTTGGGATCCGATATAATGATGGCTTTTGATGAATGTGTTCCTTATCCAGCAAGTTATGAATACACAGAAGACTCAATGAAAAGAACACTAAGATGGCTTAAAAGATGTAAAGATTATCATAAAAACACTGATAAGCAAAATCTTTTTGGGATTATTCAAGGTGGTATGTACAAAGATTTAAGAGAATATTCTGCTAAGAATACAATTGATTTTGATTTGCCAGGTTATGCTATAGGTGGATTATCCGTAGGCGAACCTAGAGATTTGATGATTGATTTATTAGATTTTACAACTGATTTTATGCCAGAAAATAAACCAAGATATTTAATGGGTGTTGGGACACCGGATTATTTATTTGAAGCAGTAGAACATGGTGTTGATATGTGTGATTGTGTTCTTCCTACAAGAATTGCTCGTAATGGTACAGCCTTAACTTCTAAAGGTAAATTAGTCGTAAAAAACGCAAAATATAAAGATGATTTTTCTGCACTTGACGATAATTGTGATTGTTATGCTTGCAAAAATCATACTAGAGCATATATCAGACATTTACTAAATGTAGATGAAATCTTAGGGGCTAGATTATTGTCTATTCATAATTTGAGATTTTTAATCAAATTGATGGAAAATATTAGAAAATCTATAGAAGAAGATAGATACTTAGAATTCAAAGATGAATTCTATAGAAATTATGGTTATGATTATCATCAAAAATGTGATAATATTAAATAAGTAAATATTTAAAGGAGGATTATTATGCCAAAAATGTTAGCATCATTATTGCCTTTGATTGCACTTTTTGCTGTAATGTATTTTTTAATGATTCGTCCACAACAAAAACAACAAAAACAATTAATGGATATGAGAAACGCTATAAAAGTTGGAGACGAAGTAATTACAATTGGTGGAGTTAAGGGAACAATAGTTTCTGTAACTGATGATAGTGTCATCTTGGAAACTTCATCACAAAAAACAAGACTTGAATTTGTTAAAAATGCTATTGCATCAAATGTAAAAGCAGCAAAAGTAACAGAAAGCAAAAAAGAAGATAATGAAGAAAAATAGAAATTGATTTATAGCTCAAACTTAAAATTTGAGCTATAAATCCATTTTTTTATTTGGAGAAAATGAATGAATAAATGGTTAATAAACAATAGAGGTAATAATTTTAGCGAAGTATCTCAAAGATATAATATTCATCCATTAATAGCAAAGATTTTATTAAATAGAAATATTACAAATTTTGAAACATTTTTGAATCCTAATGCCGAAAATTCATATCATAATCCTTTTTTAATGAAAGATATGGACAAAGCTGTGGAAATAATTATAAATGCTATTGAAAATGAGCAAAATATAAGAATAGTTGGTGATTACGATCAAGACGGAAATTCATCGACTATGACTTTATTAGATGGTCTTGGATATTTTACAGATAAACTTTCTTATGATATTCCTAATAGAATGATTGATGGATATGGGATTTCTTTTAGCATAATAGACAAATGTATTGAAGATAATATTGATTTAATAATAACATGTGATAATGGTATAAGTGCTATAGAACAATGTAATTATGCCAAACAAAATGGAATAAAAATAATTGTGACTGACCATCACCAAACAATAAAACTTGATGGAAAAGAAATCATTCCAAATGCTGATGCAGTTATTAACCCCCAACAGCTGACTTGCAATTATCCATTTAAAAGTTTATGTGGCGCAGGGGTTGCTTATAAATTAATTCAGGCTATAAATAACAAAAAAGGATACGGTATGTTAGAATGTGAAAATTTGCTCCAATATGTAGCAATGGGAACTGTATGTGATATCGTAGATTTAAAGGACGAAAATAGATATTTTGTGACTAAAGGATTAGAAGAAATCAATAATACAGAGAATTACGGATTAAAATGCTTGATTGATATGACTGGAATTAAAAATGGAGTAAATGTTTACAGTTTAGGATTTATTATTGGTCCATGTATTAACGCCGCCGGAAGATTAGATACTGCAAAATTAGGCGTTGAACTATTTCGTGATGAAAACATGGATAATGTAGAAGCTTACGCTAAAGTTTTAGTTGATCTAAATGAAAAAAGAAAAAAATTAACAGAAGATGGATTTAATAAAGCTGTTGAAATAATTGAAAACACAGGACTGATAAATGATGATATATTGATTTGTAATGTTGAAGGAATTCATGAAAGTGTTTGTGGAATCATAGCTGGAAGAATTAAAGATAAATACAATAAACCAACGTTAATACTAACACAATCAGAAAATCAAGATGTTCTTAAAGGATCAGGAAGAAGTATTTCAGAGTATGATATATTCAAAGAATTTGATGAGTTTAGAGAACTGTTTGTATCATTTGGTGGTCATCCTATGGCGTGTGGATTATCAATTGAAGTAGATAAATTAGATGAGTTTAGAACTAAAGTTAATCAAAGAAGCAGACTTACCAAAGAGGATTTTGTAAAAAAAATCCTTATTGATTCAAGCTTTTATGTAGACAAGATAGATTTTGATTTGATAGAAGAAATCGACCGTCTTCGTCCTTTTGGCAAGGATAATCCTAGACCGATTTTGGGAGATAAAAACTTGGAAATTATTTTTGCAAGGATGATTGGAAAAAATAAGAATGTTTTGAAGTTGAAATTACTCAAAAATAATAAAACAATTGATGCAATTATGTTTTCAGAAGCTATAGAAAAATATAATTATTTATTAGAAAAATTCGGTGAAAATGTAATGATTCAACTTGAAAACAGTATTTCTAGTAATGCAAAAATAGATATAATATATTACCCTGAGATTAATAATTTTAATAATGTGAAGAATATTCAATTAAATTTAATTGATTTAAGATAAGTGTTAACAATAATGCTCATGTTATGGTATAATTATAACAAAATAATTATTAGGAGGTAGCTTTATGCATTATGAACAATCGGATTTACAAAGTTTGATAAAATCTATAAAATCATATAATCCAAATACTGATGTAGATGAGATAACTAGAGCATATGGCTACATGGTTAGAGCTCATGAGGGACAATTTAGAAATTCTGGTGAGCCTTATGCAATTCATCCGATGGCTGTAGCTAAAATTTTGGCTTCTTTGAACATGGATGATGCAACTATTATAGCCGGGCTATTTCACGATGTCGTAGAGGATACAGAAATAACCTACGAAGACCTAGAGTATCTGTTTAGTAAAGAAATAGCTGACCTGGTCGATGGTGTAACAAAATTAAAACAAATTAAATTTAAAACTAAAAAAGACAATCAAGCGGAAAATTTAAAGAAAATGATATTGGCAATGGCCAAAGATATTAGAGTTATAATAATTAAGTTGTCTGACAGGCTTCACAATATGAGAACTTTGGAATACATGACTCGAGAAAAGCAGATTGAAAAAGCCAATGAAGTTTTAGAAATTTATGCACCACTTGCTCACAGACTTGGTATGTCCACTATAAAATGGGAATTAGAAGATTTAAGCTTAAAGTATTTGGAACCAAATATTTATCAAGATATTGTAAATAAAATAAACGAAACTAGACAACAAAGAGAATCCCAAATACAAAATATTATAAGACAATTTCAAGATGAACTTGAAAAATATAATATAAAAGCGGAGATTTTTGGAAGGCCAAAAAGTATTTTTTCAATATATAAAAAAATGTACAAAAAACATTTGGCTTTTGAAGAAATCAAAGATTTATCAGCCATCAGAGTTATAGTCAACAAAGAAAGTGAATGCTATGATGTTTTGGGAATTGCTCATAGATTCTTCAGACCAATTCCTAATACTTTCAAAGATTATATTGCAACTCCAAAACCTAATATGTACCAATCTTTACACACTACAATATTAGCTCATGACGGAAGAACGTATGAGATACAAATAAGAACTTGGGAAATGCATAAAACTTCTGAATATGGTATCGCTGCACATTGGAAGTACAAGGAAGGTACAACTAATAAAAAATCGAAATATGATAGCAAATTAGCATGGCTAAGAGAAATCATGGATTGGCAAAAAGATTATACTGATTCAAAAGAATTCATGGATTTATTCAAAGAAGAATTTGCCAATGATGAAGTTTTTGTTTACTCACCAAAAGGTGATGTAATGGATTTGCCATCTGGTTCAACACCGATTGATTTTGCGTACAAAGTTCACTCTGCAGTAGGAAACAAATGTGTTGGTGCAAAAGTAGACGGAAAGATTGTACCATTAACTTACAAATTAAAAACAGGAAATGTTGTTGAAATTCTTACAAATCCAAATTCAGGTCCTTCAAAAGACTGGCTAAAAATTGTAAAATCATCTCAAGCTAAAACAAAAATTAAACAGTGGTTTAAAAAAGAACAAAGAACTGAGAATATTGTTTCTGGAAGAGATATGCTTGAAAAAGAAGTTGCAAAAATGGGCTATAGTTTCAATGAATTACTAAAAAGAGAATGGCTTGAAGAAATTGCAAGTAAATTAAGCTTTTCATCTATTGATGATTTGTACGCTGCTATTGGTTACGGATCTACAAGGGTTACGCAAGTTATTCCTAAGCTAAAGGAATACCACAAAGACTATTACGAAACAGACCAAGTTGTAAATAAACCAAATCATGTCGATTTTGTTAATGAAGAGCCAAAAGAAAGTGGAGTAGTCATTGATGGAATTGATAATGTAGAAATAAAACTTGCTAAATGTTGTAACCCAATTCCTGGTGACGAAATAGTTGGCTACATTACTAGAGGTAGAGGAATTAGTGTTCACAGAAGAGATTGTTCCAATGTAAAATCAGTCAATGACAAAGATAGATTAATCACAGTTAGATGGGGCAATAATTTAATCAATCATAATTATCAAGTTGAACTTCAAATAATATCTTTTAGTAATGTCGGTTATCTTGCTGATATAACTAAAGTTATAAGTGAGTGCAAATTAAACATTAAAACATTTAACACTAGAACAAATAAAGATAAAACAGTAACGATTAATATAATATTAGAAATTAGTTCTAGTTCTCAGATCGATACAGTAATTGCTAGAATTAAAAATATTAAAGGAACTATAGACGTTTTTAGGGTGAATTCATAATGAAATTATTAGTTCAAAGAGTTAATAAAGCAAAAGTTGAAATAGATGGTACAACAAAAAGTGAAATTAAAGATGGTTTTTTAGTACTATTAGGAATTCATATGGAAGATAATGAACAGGATATTGATTATTGCATCAGAAAACTTGTTAATTTAAGAATATTTTCTGATGAAGAAGATAAGCTTAATCTTTCAATTAAAGATTTAAATTATGAAATTTTACTTGTCTCTCAGTTTACATTGTATGCAAGTACTAGAAAAGGGAATAGACCATCATTTGATAAATGTGCCAAAGGAGAATTTGCTAGAGATTTATACGAAAAGTTTATTGAAAAGTTAAAAAAAGAAAATGTACCTTTTCAAACTGGGGAATTTGGAGCTGATATGAAGGTATCACTTACAAATGATGGACCAGTTACGATAATTATAGATAGTAGGAGTGAATAATGACATTAGACAAAATAGTTACTACAAAATATGGAGAAAACATGTACATTTTATCGGAAGATAATAAATGTTTTGTTGTGGATCCAGGTGCACAATCTGATGATATTTGTGAATATATCAAAAATCGTAATTTAGAAATACAATTTATATTGATTACACATGGTCATTTTGATCATATATTTGCAGCTGAAGAATTAAAAAATAAGCTAAATACAGTTATTTACGCTCCAGAAAAAGAAAAAGATTTACTCGAAGATCCTGAAAAAAATTATACAAGAAAAGTTGGAAATCCAATTACTTTAAAAGCAGATTATTATGTAAAAGAAGGAGATACAATTGAGTTTAATGATTCTAAAATATCAGTTTTAGAAACTCCAGGTCATACTTATGGCTCTAGTTGCTATATTTACAAGGATGTAATGTTTTCAGGAGATATGTTGTTCAAGAATTCAATAGGTAGATATGATTTGCCAACTGCAAGTTTTGAAGACATTAAAAATAGTGTTGAAAAGCTAAAACTTTTAAATAATGATATAAAAGTTTATCCTGGACACGGACCAGAAACTAATATTGGTGACGAAAAGAAATACAATCCATATTTTAAATAAAATTTAGGAGAATTATGAAAAATTTAGAAAAAAATTACAATCCAAAAGATTTTGAAGATAAGATATATAAAATTTGGGAAAATGAAGGTTACTTCAAAGGCGTTATTGATAATGATAAAAAACCATTTACAATTGTAATGCCACCACCAAATGTAACAGGTAATTTACACCTTGGACATGCGTTAAATAACACTATTCAAGATATATTGATTAGAAAAAATAGAATGGATGGATATAGTGCTCTTTGGGTTCCAGGAACAGACCATGCTAGTATTGCAACTGAAGCAAAAGTTGTAAGTAAATTAAAAGAAGAAGGAAAATCCAAAGAATCTTTAGGTAGAGATAGATTTTTGGAAGCATCTTGGGACTGGACACGTGAATACGGTGGAAATATCAAAAATCAATTAAAAAAATTAGGAGTATCTTGTGATTGGAGTAGAGAAGCTTTTACTCTTGATGACAATTTAACAGAAGCAGTAGAAGAAGTATTCATAAAAATGTACAATGATGATTTGATTTACCAAGGTGACAGAATTGTAAATTGGTGTCCAAATTGTCATACTGCAATAAGCGACATAGAAGTTGTCCACGAAGATGAATCGGGACATTTTTGGAATATTCGATATAAATTCAAGGATTCTGATGATTATATTGTAATAGCTACTACTAGACCAGAAACATTGTTGGGTGATTTGGCAGTCGCTGTAAATCCAGATGATGAAAGATATACTGACATTGTTGGAAAAACTTTGATATTACCATTAGTTAATAGAGAAATTAAAGTTATTGCTGATAGCTATGTGGATATGGAATTTGGAACTGGAATTGTTAAGATTACTCCTTCACATGATCCTAATGACTTTGAAGTAGGTGCAAGACATGAGCTAGGTCAATGTGTTGTAATTGATGAGGATGCAAAGATTGTTGAAGGATATGGTAAATATTCTGGATTAGATAGATATGAAGCAAGAAAATTAATTATCGAAGATTTGGAAAAAATCGGACAACTAGATTCAGTAAAAGAACATGAACATGCTGTAGGTCATTGTGAAAGATGTCATACTACTGTTGAGCCATTAATCAGTAAACAATGGTTTGTTAAGATGGATAAGTTAGCAAAATTAGCTTTAGACGCTTATAAAAATGAAGAAATTAGATTTATTCCAAAAAGATTCGAAAAAGTTTATGTAAATTGGTTAGAAAACATTAGAGATTGGTGTATTTCTCGCCAATTATGGTGGGGACATAGACTTCCTGTTTATTACCATAATGAAACAGGTGAAGTTGTAGTTGCAAGAAAAAATCCAGACCCTGAAAAATATACTCAAGATCCAGACACTTTGGATACATGGTTCTCATCTGCGTTATGGCCATTTTCAACATTAGGTTGGCCAAACGAAACAGAAGATTTGAAATATTTCTTCCCTACAAATGTGTTAGTTACTGGATACGATATTATTTTCTTCTGGGTAATTAGAATGGTATTCTCTTCACTTTATAATTTGGGGGAAGTTCCTTTCAAAGATGTTTACTTGACAGGATTAGTTAAAGACTCTCAAGGAAGAAAAATGTCAAAATCTTTGGGAAATGGTATTGATCCTATAGAAGTTATAGATCAATATGGAGCAGATGCGTTAAGATTTGCGTTAATCACTGGTAATACCCCTGGAAATGATTCAAGATTCTACATGGAAAAAGTAGAAGCGAATAGAAATTTCTGCAATAAATTATGGAACGCATCCAGATTTGTTTTCATGAATGTAGAAGATGATGTTAAAAACATCGATGATGTCGAATTACAAATTGAAGACAAGTGGATTATATCAAGCTTAAATGATGTCATTGATGAAGTATCTACTAATTTAAATAAATATGAAATTGGTATAGCAGCTGAAAAAATATATGATTTTACTTGGAATGTATTCTGTGATTGGTACATTGAACTAGTTAAACCAAGACTTTATGGAGATGATTCTATTTTAAAAGAATCTGCAATCTCAGTTTTGATTTATACGTTGACTAATGTAATAAAATTATTACATCCATTTATGCCATATATCACAGAAGAAATATATAGCTATCTTCCTAATAAAAATGATATGTTGATTAACGAAACATGGCCAAAATATTCTGAAACAAAATCATATAAAAACGAAGAACAAATTATTGACAAGTTAGTTGAATCTGTAATTAGTATTAGAAATTCAAGACAAGAAATGAATATTGCGCCTAAAAAACAATCTGATATATATATATTGACATCTGATAAGAGCTTAGAGGAAGATTTTAAACAACTAGAGTCACTATTTAGATCAAGCGTTTCTATAAACGAATATAAGGTTAACGAAGATATATCAGAAGATAATAATATTGTAATTGTTAAAGATTCTTATAAAATCATTATTCCATTGAATGATTTAATTGATTATTCTAAAGAATTAGAAAGACTAGAAAAAGAATTAAATACAGCTAAATCAGAATTAAAGAGAGCGGAATCAAAACTTAACAATGAAGGATTCTTAAAAGGGGCTCCTGAAGCTCTTGTAGAGAAAGAAAAAGAAAAAGTCGAAAAATATTCACATTTAATTGACGATATTAATAATTCTATTAGTTCTATTAAGGAAAATATGTAATGAAATTCAAAATCATATTTGGTTTTGTTTTGATTATGGTGTTGGTCAGCGTACAATATACTTTAAATAAAATTTTAGTATTATTAGAGAAGATTGAAAAAAAGATAGATGAGAATGTAAATAGTTCAAATACAGGGGTGAATAATGAAAGAAGAAATATTATTAAGTGAACAACAAATTAAAGAAAAAGTTAAAGAATTAGGTGCTCAAATTACCAAAGATTACAAAGATAAGAATTTATGTGTAGTATCTCTTCTTAGAGGAAGTTTTATGTTCATGTCTGATTTGGTTAGACAAATAGATATGCCAATTTGTATTGATTTTATGACTACATCTTCTTATGAAGACGCTGAAAAATCAACAGGTAAAGTAAAAATCCTTACTGATGTAAGAGAAAATTTAGAAAACTATGATGTGTTAATAGTTGATGACATTATTGATTCTGGAAATACAATCGTAAATACTTTGGAATATATTAAACAAAAAAATCCAAAAAGTGTAAAAACATGTGTATTGCTAGATAAACCAAGCAGAAGACAAGTTGAATATAACGCTGATTACGTTGGTTTTGAAATTGATGATGTTTTTATAGTTGGTTATGGTTTGAACTATAAATCATCATATCGAAATATACCTTACATTTTCATTTGGAATCAAGATGTATAAAGAATTTGCGTATATTTATGATAAATTAACTTTTGATATTGATTATGAAGAGTATTCTGAAGTTATCAAAAAAGAATTAAAAAAATTAGACATAAAACCAGAATCTATTCTTGAGTTAGGAATCGGTAGTGGAAATATGACAAAATACTTCTATAACTCTTCAATTAATTATACTGGAGTGGATCTTAGTAAAGAAATGTTGAAAATTTGTGCAGATAAATTTTCTAATATCAATATTATTAATGGGGATTTATGTCAATTAGAGCTAACAAAAAATTATGATTTTATTTTTTCTACTTTAGATACAATAAACTATATACTAGACTCAGAAAAACTACAGAATTTGTTCTCAAATATTAATGAAAATTGTACAGGAGTGTTTATGTTTGATGTAAACACTCCTTATAAGCTAATAGAAGTAATGGGTAACAATCACTTTGTGTATGAATATGAGGATATTTTTTATACTTGGGTTAATCAATATTACGAAGAAGATAATTTGATAGATTTTTATATTGACTTTTTTGTGAAAAATCAGGATAATTCTTATCAAAGGATTAGGGAAACTCAAACAGAAAAAGTTTATAGTTTGGATGCACTAAGATTTATGTTGTACAACAGTGGATTTAATACTGTTAAAATAATAGATTTTGATACAGGTAAAACTCTTAATAATTGTACCCAACGTGCATTATTTATATGTTATTAGGTAACGATAATTATTTCGTTGTATATTTTTATTGTGTATGTTATATTAATATAGTAAATGAAAACTACGTTAAATATTGGAGGAAATATGACAAAAGGGACTGTAAAATGGTTTAATGCTACAAAAGGCTTCGGATTTATCTCAACAGAAGATCATGGAGATGTGTTTGTGCATTATACTGCATTGGAAGATAACGGCGAATATAGAAAACTAGAAGAAAATCAAGAAGTTGAATTTGATATCGCCGATGGACCTAGAGGTCTTCAAGCTTGTAATGTAAAAAAATTATAATAAAATATTATTAATATGCCCCTTTTTAGGGGGTTTTTTATTTGGAGGTTATATGATAAATAAATTATATATTGCTACCGATTCTACAGAATCATTTAGATTTATAATTGTAGATTCTACGGAGTTAGTACACTCAGTAAGAGATATTCATAATACATCAGCAACAGCATCCGCTGCGTTGGGAAGATTAAGTACTATGGCGTCAATTATGAGTCACGAATTAAAAAATGACAAACACAATATTACATTAAATTTACAAGGAAACGGACCAGGTGGAATGTTAATTTCTACAGTTAACGGTAGAGGAGAGGTAAAGAGTTATGTAAGTCATCCAGAAGTTGATTTACCACCAAAATCTAATAAAAAATTGGATGTTGGTAATTTTGTAGGAAATGATGGTCTACTTACTGTTATAAAAGATTTTAAATTAAAGGAACCTTATATAGGTCAAACTAGTTTAGTTAGTGGTGAAATAGCTGAAGATTTTAGTAATTACTTCTATCAATCTGATCAAAGACCAACAGTTGTGGCTTTAGGTGTCTTGGTAGATACTGATTTATCGATAAAAAGCGCTGGAGGATTATTTATTCAAGCATTGCCAGGATATGATGAATCATTAATTGATAAATTGGAAAAAGATATTAATAATTTCCCACCAATTTCTTCTCTATTTGTAAATCATGAAAATCCTTTTGACGTTTTAAATCAATTTTTTGCAGACTTTGATTTAAAATTATTGGGGGAAAAAGAAGTAAAATATTTATGTGATTGCAATAGAGATAGAGTTGAAAGATCTTTGATTTCATTGGGAAAAGAAACGTTAAATGAATTGATTGAAGAGGATGGAAAGGCTGAATTGGTATGTGATTTTTGCCATGAAAAATACAATTTTACTAAAGAAGACTTGATAAAATTAAGAGATAATATATAAAGGATGGTGTTAATTGAAAACTAGAAATCTTACTGAAGGTAATATTTATAAGGAATTAATAAGCTTATCATTACCAATTATGGCAACATCTTTTATACAGATGAGTTATAATCTGATGGACTTATTTTGGTTGGGAAGATTGTCTATAGAATCAGTAGCTGCGGCTGGAACTGTAGGGTTTTTTGGATGGTTGAGTTATGCGATATGTATGATGTTAAGCGTAGGTGCACAAATATCTGTAGCAGATTGCATTGGTAAAAAGGATATGGATTCTGTACAAAAATACATATCTAATGCGATAAAATTTGCATTAATAGTTGGATTTGTATTTATTTTATTAATGATTTTATTTAAAGTACAAATAATACATTTCTTTAATCTGGATGAATCGGTCACAAAACTAGCATTTGAGTATTACGGATTTTTTGTAGCTTCAATATTTTTTAACTTCATAAATCCAGTTCTAACAGGAATATTAAATGGACAAGGGGAAAGTAAAATTCCTTTTATAATAAACACAATTGCTTTAGGAATTAATATAGTGTTAGACCCTATTTTGATATTTGGATTTGGTTTTATAAACCCAATGGGAATAAAAGGGGCCGCCCTTGCCACTTTTATCGCTCAAATGTCAGCATGTATTATGTTTATGATAGTTAGATTTGAATATTTCAAATACTTGAAAGAAAAAATGCATTTAATTTATGCAAAGAGACTTTTTAATTTAGGATTTCCTATAGCCCTCCAAGAATGCCTTTTTGCGACGTTTTCTATAATAATGGCTGCTATTATAGCTCATTGGGGAAAAGAAGCTATAGCTGCACAAAAAATAGGCAATCAAATAGAATCTATTACATGGTTAACTGTAGGTGGATTCAGTGTTGCATTATCTACCTTTATTGCTCAAAATAATGGAGCGAAAAACTATTCCAGAGTAATGGAAGGATACAAAAAAGGTATGAAGATATGTGTTGGTATAGGAATATTCACAACTATATTCTTATTCACTTTTGCTCCTCAATTATTTAAGCTATTTATTCCAGATGATCCTGATACTTTAAATATTGGGGTAGTGTATTTAAGAATATTATCAATTTCTGAAATATTTATGTGTGTAGAAATAGCTACTACTGGATTTTTGAATGGAATTTCATTAACTAAGTATCCTTCTATAAACGGAATTATATTTAATTTCATCAGAATTCCATTGTCCCTTCTGGTTATGTATAATAACTTGAGAATTGAATGGATATGGGTAATTATATCTTCACTTGTTATATGTAAGGGAATTAGCTTGTTTATTGTATTTTACAGAAAAGTTTACAAAAATAAATTAAAATATTTATTGGATTAAAAAACTAGGATTGATTATTATATCAATCCTAGTTTTTATATTATCTGTGTTTTAGCGCAAATTCAAATAATTTATTTATAAATTTATTAAATACTATATCGAACTCTCCAATTGTAGCTAACATTTCAGTGCCAAATCTTTTCTTAAATTCATATAATCCAGCTTCATGGTCTTCTACATTATCTTCCGGAGTATAACCTGATACTCCACCGAAATCATAAGATGTGCATCCTTTTTCTATAGCTCTTTTCATCATAGTCCATTGCATTAAATAATTTGGACTTAAATCTCTGAAATCATTTGAAGATGCTCCGTAAAGATAGTATGATTTTTTTCCACAAAATGTTAATAATGCTCCTGATAATACAATTTCCTCAACATCATTTTCGATGTATCCATTCATTTGCTCGATTAAATCTTTACATCTTTTTCTTCTATTATCTAATACATCTAGTTCTTTTAAGAAATTATTCTTTTTTTCTTCCGTTATATCTTTTTCCAATTTATTTTTAGTTTTTAGCTCTTGTTTATCTATTTGATCTAATTCATCTTCATTTGATTTTTTTACACTTGATGGAATAAGCTTAGTTAGGTATAATTCACAATCATCATCTGGATTTAAAACATCATATAAATTCTCGAAATATTCATGACTTCTGTGATTGAATTCATCTCTTTTAGCTGTAATTTCCATTAATTTTGAAAACTTAGATAATTCATTCTTGTCGCATCTTTTACATACAAGTCCATTTTTTAAAGATTTTTTTACAACACTTTTAGTTCTAGATTGAAAAGAATTCAAGACTTCTTTTTCAGATTTATCTATATCAGTTATCATATAATATCTAGGTTGATTATATTCTAACCCTTTTTTTAAACCATGATGGTAACATCCAAGTTCTTTTAAGTAGTCAATTAATCCATCAATTTCCACAGAAACTTGAGGGTCAAATTTCAAAGAAAAAACTTTGTTTTGTTTGCAAAAATCCTTTAAAATTTGGATAGTCGATTTTAAATCATCTTTATTTTCATAGTCAATCACAGGTCCTTTTGGAGCATAAGCAAAATAATAGGGAAGAACCGGTAGTTTTCTCAATAAAATTAAACATGCACCAACAAGTTTGCCATCTTTTTTAATTCCAATATTTTTTCCAATCCATCCTTTTTTTACAAATTGCCATTTATATATTTGATTTAATTCTCCATATTTATGGTTTTTAACAAAATTATCATGTTCTTCACTACTAAGTGTAATCATTTCGTAAGCCATTTTATCACTTCCTTAACTTCATACATTATACCACAAATTGTTTCTATAATAAGTTATTAGAAATCAAAAAAAAGATAGAGTAAACATGTTTACTCTATCTAATTAACCTAATTATTTTAATTTTTCTCTTGCTGCTGCTTGAGCTGCTGCTAATCTTGCGATTGGAACTCTGTATGGGGAACAAGATACATAATCTAATCCAATTCTGTGACAGAATTCAACACTTTCAGGATCTCCACCATGTTCACCGCAAATACCTACGTGCAAATCAGGATTTGAAGATTTACCTCTTTCAATAGCAATTTTGATTAGCTGACCAACACCTTCTTGGTCTAATCTTTCAAAAGGACTTCTTGAATAGATTTTATTTTCTTTATATTCTGATAAGAATTTACCAGCATCATCTCTCGAGAAACCAAAAGACATTTGAGTTAAGTCATTTGTACCAAAACTGAAGAAATCAGCTTCTTCGGCAATTTCATCAGCCATTAAACATGCTCTTGGGATTTCAATCATAGTACCAATTTCATAATCTAATTTTTGATTTTTTTCTTCAAATACTTGATTGATTTCTTCAATTATTTGATCCTTAACGTATTTTAATTCTCTCTTTTCTCCAACAAGCGGAATCATAATTTGAGGAACTATTTCATGTGAAGTTTCTTCTTTAACTTTTAGAGCAGCACTAATAATTGCTCTTGCTTGCATTCTATAAATTTCTGGATAAGTTACAGCTAGTCTACAACCTCTGTGTCCAAGCATTGGGTTTACTTCGTGAAGTTCTAAAATAATATCATTTACTTCATCAAAAGTTAAATCCATTTCTTTCGCTAATTCTTCAATATCATGTTTTTCTTTTGGTAAGAATTCATGAAGTGGTGGATCTAAAAGTCTAATAGTAACTGACAAATCTCCCATTTCTTTGTATATATTATAGAAGTCATCTTCTTGGAAAGGTCTTAATTTATCAAGAGCTTTTTGTCTTCTTTCGGTAGTGTTTGAGAGAATCATTTGTCTAACGATTGGAATTCTTTCTTCGTTGAAGAACATGTGCTCAGTTCTTGTTAATCCTATACCTTCAGCACCAAATTCTTTTGCTTGATGTGCATCTTTAGGAGTATCAGCATTTGTTTTTACGCCTAATCTTTTAATTTCATCAACCCATTGCATAAATTGTGCAAAGTTACCAGTAAGTTGTGGACTTACTTTAGAAATTTCTCCTTTATAAACATATCCAGTACTACCATCTAATGAAATCAAATCTCCTTCTTTGATTTCGATATTTTTACCTCTTATTATTTTGTTCTCTTCGTCTACTCTTATTTCACTAGCACCTGCTACACAACATGCACCCATTCCACGAGCAACTACTGCAGCGTGAGATGTCATACCTCCTCTTGCAGTTAATATACCTTCGGCTTTAATCATTCCTTCGATATCTTCAGGAGATGTTTCTTGACGAACTAATATTGATTTAATGCCCTTAGATGCAGCTGTTTTACAATCTTCAGCACTAAAATAAACGTGACCACTAGCGGCTCCAGGTGAAGCAGCTAAACCTTTTGTAATAACTTCAGCATTTTCTAATTCTTTTTGATCAAAAGTAGGGTGTAGGAGTTGATTTAAACTATTTGGTTCTATTCTTAAGATAGCTTCTTCTTTTGAAATTAAACCTTCATTTACTTGATCTACTGCAACGTTTAATGCACTGATAGCAGTTCTTTTTCCGTTTCTAGTTTGAAGTAAATATAATTTAGAATTTTCAATTGTGAATTCCAGATCTTGCATATCTCTATAGTGTTCTTCCAATCTTTTAGTTATAGAATGGAATTGTTCATATACTTCAGGCATAACGTCTTGTAATTGACTGATTGGTTGAGGAGTTCTTATACCAGCAACAACATCTTCACCTTGTGCATTCATTAAGAATTCACCAAATAATTTATTTTCACCAGTTGCAGGGTTTCTTGAGAATGCAACACCTGTTCCAGATGTATTTCCCATGTTACCGAATACCATTGATTGAATGTTTACTGCAGTACCTAATTTATCATCGATGCCGTTTAATTGTCTATAAATTTTGGCTCTAGGATTATTCCAAGATCTAAAAACTGCTTCTATTGCATATCTCAATTGATCGATAGGGTCTTGTGGAAAATCTTCGCCCATTTCTTCTTTGTAGATTTGTTTGAATTTTTCAACAATTTTCTTTAAATCTTCGCTATCAAGATCTGTATCATCTGTAACGTTTTTTTCTTCTTTTATTTTATCTAATTCGTTTTCAAATAATACTTTAGGAATTTCTCTTGCAACATCTGAAAACATTTGAATAAATCTTCTATAAGAATCATAAGCGAATCTTTCGTTATTTGTTGATTTGGCTAAACCGATAACAGATTTATCATTTAAACCTAGGTTTAAGATTGTGTCCATCATACCTGGCATAGATATTACAGCGCCAGAACGAACAGAAAACAGTAGAGGATTTTCTTCATCGGAAAATTTCTTGTTTAATTCTTTTTCTGTTTCTTCAATATGAGATTTGATTTCTTCAAATAATCCATCCCATAATTTTTCGTCTTCTTGATAAAATTTGTTACAAGCTTCAGTAGTAATAGTAAATCCTGTTGGAACAGGTATATCCATATTAGTCATTTCGGCTAAGTTGGCACCTTTTCCACCAAGAAGGCTTCGCATGTCTTTATTACCTTCTTTAAAACTGTAAACATATTTTTCTGTCATTTAAAAAACTCCTTTTTAATCATTCATTTTTTTTAGATGTCTGATAATAACTTCTGCCGTTTCTTCAATTGCTCTGTCAGAAACGTTTATAATAGGACATCCGATTTTCTTCATTACCTTCTCAGCATAATCTAATTCGTCAAGTATTCTACCCAAATCAGAGTATGTACTTTCAGTTGGCAATCCCATAGATTTTAGTCTTTCTTTTCTGATTTTGTTTAGCTTATCAGGAGAGTTAGTAAGACCGATGACTCTTTTTGGTTCGATTTCAAAAAGTTCCTTTGGGACTGGTGACTCTGGTACAAGTGGAATGTTGCAAACTTTGTAATGCTTATTTGCAAGATACATAGATAATGGTGTTTTCGAAGTTCTAGAAACACCAATAATCGTTATATCAGCTCTAGCGACTCCTCTTGGATCTTTTCCATCATCATATCTTACAGCAAATTCAATTGCATCAATTCTTCTAAAATAATGTTCGTCAAGTTTACGTAATGCACCTGGATTTGTTGCTGGAGATCGTTTGGTTAGCCTTTGGATGGCTACAATTGATGGAGTTAAAATATCTACCGATATGAGATTATTCATATCACAAAATTTCTTTAAACTATCAATTAAACTTTCTTCAACTAAACTATAATATATAATAATATTATCCATTTCTAAGCATTTTTGTAATGTAGAATTAAGATGCTCGATAGATCGGATATGTCCAAATAAGTGAAATTTAGCATTTTCACAAGTAATATCAAATTGAGCTAAAGCGGCTCTTGCTATTTGATCACCTGTGTCCCCGGTAGAATCTGATAAAACTACCAGATTAATATTTTCCATAATTCACCCCTTTAATGTATCATCAATTTAATTATACATCATTTTTTACAATTTTAAAGCAAATCTTTGTTATTTTATTTAAAATTATCACAAATTTAATTAAGTATAGATTATAGAAAAAGTATAATTTAATATAAATGTTTACTAGTGTTGTGTATTTATGATATCATTCTAGGTACAGAAATAATTAATAGAAGGTGATAAATTGAAAGATGATTTACAAAAATATGAAGACAATAAAACTAGTCAAGTAAATAATGAGTCTTCAAAAAATAATAGTATTTATAAACTGAAAGAATCACAAAAATCACACTTATGGATTTGGGTTGTATCAATTCTTTTAGGTATTTATATATTGGTTTCAAT
This sequence comes from Finegoldia sp. BIOML-A1, assembly GCF_009678325.1. Lineage (NCBI taxonomy): Bacteria > Bacillati > Bacillota > Tissierellia > Tissierellales > Peptoniphilaceae > Finegoldia > Finegoldia sp. BIOML-A1. The sequence goes on along the minus strand of NZ_WKZF01000002.1, from coordinate 197,388 downwards.
ATTTTTTAGCTTCATGACTTATCCTAACGCAAAAATTAATGGTGAAAATTTAGGTGTAAGAAAAATTTCTGATGTTAAAAATATTTTTGATGAACAAACCACATCAATTATCGGAAGAGATAATAAAACTGTTGCATTGAATAATTCACAAGCGGGTTTAAAACAAGTTGCTTTGGAAAATCAAACCTATGTGCAACATGGTTTTTTGTGGCCAGTAGAACTTATAAAAGGAATAGAAACAGATGTAAAAGTTAAGAAAAGTGTAGATTCTGATAAATTAAAAGAAACCTTAAAAAATAGTGAGTTATTTAAAAATATCAAAGAACCAAAAAACGCCCAATTGATTTTTGAAAACAAAAAAGCAATAATCAAACCTGAAGAATTAGGTAATAAGCTTGATTTGGATAAAGTTTGTGAATCCGTAATAAAAGGATTTAATGAACACAAGGATGAAATCAAATTATCTTCAGAATATATTAATCCTCAAGTTACAAAAAAATCATTGGAGCCAAACAAAAAAGAACTTGAAAATATTGCAAAAGCTTCTATTACCTTAAAATTGCCAAACGGAGAATCACAAAAAATAGAAGATAATTCTATTTTCTTAGATGAAAATTATAAGTTTGAAGATAAAAAAGTTCGAATTTTTGTAGATGACTTGAAAGAAAAATTTGAAGTTGTTGGGAAAGATTTTGATTTTACAACTCATAATGGTAAATCCATAAAAGTTAAAGCAAAAGTTTTTGGAAATGAAATTAACAAAAAACAAACAGTAGCTATGATTACAGATGCTTTAAAAAATGGTAAAACCATAGATAGTGATTTAGTATATAGCAGAAGAAGCCGAAATAATGGAGTTCTTGGAAAAAGCTATATTGAAATAAGCTTGGGAGCACAACATTTGTGGTATTTTAAAGATGGTAAACTAGTATTAGACACACCTGTTGTTACAGGAGATCCATCAATTGACCATGAAACACCAACAGGCTTATTTGAAATTTGGTCAAAAGAAACTGATAGATTTTTAAGAGGATTTAATCCAGACGGATCAAAATATAAAGTTCATGTAGATTATTGGATGCAAATTGACTATACTGGTGTAGGAATTCACGATACAAAGGGAAGGGCCGCCTACGGTGGACAAATCTTTAATGGTGCTGGAAGTCATGGTTGTATAAATACTCCTATAAATCATGTTCGTACAATTTTCAATTCGGCTGAAAATGGAATGCCAGTTGTAATCTATTAAAAATTAGTCGATTATTTTATGATAGTCGACTTTTTTTATTGAAAAAAAATATATATTAATGGTATTCTATATGTAAAGAAAAGGGGTAAATTATGGATTCAGATTTATTATTATTTTTAAGTAGTTTGAACACGAATTATAATTGGATAGGTCCAATTCTTGAAAATTATAGCTCATTAGAGGATATTATCTACGATAATGCAAAAAAACTTTTAGAAGTAGATCCTAAAATTTACGAATTTATTCTAAAAAATATGAAAAAATTCGATATAAATTTGTACAAAGAAAAATTATGGAAAAACAGTATAAAATTTACTACATACGGTGATTCAAAATATCCGAAAAAATTACTTGAAATAGATGATGCACCATATACTTTGTACTATAAAGGTGATTTGACTGAAGAGTTCAATAATTGTGTTTCATTTGTCGGAGCTAGAAAATGTAGTCAATATGGATCTTATGCATGTAAAAAATTTGTATCTGAAATATCACAATATAAAATACCAGTTGTTAGTGGATTGGCTCTTGGCATAGACAAAATTTCTCATCAAACTTCTCTTGAAAATAATAATAAAACAATTGGAGTTTTAGGGTGTGGAATAGATCAAGTATATCCCAGGAGCAATTATAGAGTGTTTCAAGATATGATTTCATCACATAACGGAGTAATTATGAGCGAATATCCTTTTGGAATAGCACCATTGCCATATAATTTTCCATTTAGAAATAGAATTATTTCTGGTTTATCACTTGCAACTGTCGTTATTGAAGCAAAAGAGAAAAGCGGTACATTAATCACATCATCTTATGCCTTGTCTCAAGGTAGAGATATATTTGCAGTTCCCGGAAATATTAATTCAGTATATTCAACTGGAACTAATCAATTAATAAAAGATGGAGCTTACATATTAACCGACGTTTTGGATATTATAACTCAAATCCCTGAATTTCAAAATAAATATATAGAAAAGCCACAATTAAGTTTTGATTTGAATGATTTAGAACGTAAAATATATAATTTATTGAAAATTGAGGCCAATTCACCAGATGAAATTTCTATAAAATTAAATGAAGATATATCTGATGTATTGATGAGTTTAACAAAAATGGAATTGTTGGGAATTGTTGTGGATATTGGAAGCAAATACTCATTAAAGTAGATTAAATAATGTGATATAATAACATTGGAATTTTATAGAGGAGAATGATATGGACAAAAAACAATTAGCTATTAATACTATTAGATTATTATCTGTAGAAATGATTCAAAAAGCGAATTCAGGCCACCCTGGACTTCCTTTAGGTGCAAGCCCTATGACATTTACATTATTTAATGACATAATGCATTTTTCACCAAAACACAGCGATTGGATAAATAGGGACAGATTTATTTTATCGGCTGGACATGGGTCTGCAATGTTATATTCACTTTTACATTTATTTGGATTTGGAATAACTGTTGATGATTTAAAAGAATTTAGACAATACAACAGCTTAACACCAGGACATCCAGAATATTTGCATACAAAAGGAATTGATGCTACGACTGGTCCTCTAGGACAAGGATTGAGCATGGCTGTTGGTATGGCAATTGCTCAGGAATATATGGCCAGCCAATTTAATACCGAAAACCACAAAATTTTTGATAACTATACTTACACAATTGTTGGTGATGGTTGTCTTCAAGAAGGAATAACTAATGAAGCTAGTTCAATAGCTGGATCATTAAAACTTTCAAAATTGATTTGTTTATATGATTCTAACAATATAACAATTGAAGGCGATACAAAAAATATTTTCTCGGAAAATGTCAGAGCTAGATATGAAGCGTTGGGCTGGGATACTTATTTTGTAGAAGATGGAAATGATATAGAAAAAATAAGAGAAACTATCGAACTTGCGAAAACAACAGATAAACCATCATTTATTGAAATAAAAACAAAAATTGGTTATGGAAGTGTTGTTGAAGGAACTGCAAAAGCGCATGGAGCTCCAATTGGCGCAGAAAACATTCCAAGTTTAAAAGAAAAATTAGGATTAGACTTTACAGAAGAATTTTATATTCCGCAAGAAGTTAAGGAACTTTTTGCACAATCAACTTCAGAAAAGGAAAAATATTATTCTGAATGGGAAAGTATGTTTGAAGACTATAAACACACTCACAAAGACCTTTATGATAAATTAATGAAATTTTTATCTAAAGAAATTGATGAAGAATATTTAACATCTAAAGAGTTTACTAGCTTCGAAAAAGATGATGCTACAAGATCATACTCACATGTTTTATTAAATAGATTAAAAGATAAACAATTAAATATTGTTGGAGGATCTGCGGATCTAGCTCCATCTAATAAAACATTTATGGATGGTTTAGATGTATTTACGCAAACAAATAGATCCGGAAGGAACATACAATTCGGTGTTAGAGAACACGCAATGGCTGCTATCACGAATGGTATAAGTTTATATGGTGGATTAATTCCTTATTGCGCTACATTTATGATTTTTTCAGATTATTTAAAACCAGCGATGAGATTGTCATCTTTAATGAAGAGACAAGTTCTATATATATTGACTCATGATTCAATTGGTGTTGGAGAAGACGGACCTACTCATGAACCAATAGAACAATTAGCAATGCTTAGAACTATTCCAAATCTTAATACTATTAGACCTGCTGATGGATTTGAAACATCAATGGCATACAAGATAGCATTAGAAAATAAAGAAACACCAACAGCTTTAGTATTATCTAGACAAAAATTAGTAAATTTAAAAGAAACTAACGAAGAAGCTCTAAAGGGTGGATATATTCTTAAAAAACAAAATTCTCCTGATTTAGTTATAATAGCAACAGGTTCTGAAGTTAAGCTTGCATTAGATGCATGTGAGGCTCTTGAAAAAGAAGGAGTTAAAGCTCAAGTTGTATCAATGATGTGTCAAGAAATTTTCGACAAACAAGATCAAGAATACAAAAATTCTGTTATTCCAAAAAATGTTGAAAAAAGAGTTAGCATTGAATGTTTGTCAACTTATGGATGGCAAAAATATACTGGACTTAATGGATTAAATATAGGAATAGATGAGTTCGGAATGAGCGCTCCAGGTAGTAAAATAATGGATCACTTTGGATTTACAACAGAAAAAATAGTTGAAAAAATAAAACAATATTTATAATCGACAGACCGTCAACAATTTTGTGTTGATGGTCTTTTTGTTTTAAAATTTTAATCGTTTTTAAAATTGAAATACTATTTCTTTTATGGTATATTTTTTATGGGAATATTAAAATATAGTTAAAGAATCGTAAAGAGGTGGATATGATAAATATTGTTCTTTTAGAACCTGAGAAACCTTCTAATACAGGAAATATAGGAAGAACTTGTGTTCTAACTAATTCTAGATTACATTTAGTTAGGCCATTTAGCTTTAGACTAGATGACAAATTATTAAAGAGGTCCGGCATGGATTATTGGGATAAAGTTGATTTAGTTATTCATGATGATATGAATGAATTTTTAGAATATATTAAAGGAAATGATAGAGTTTTTTATGTTGAAACTTTTGCAACAAAATATTATCATGAGCTTGAATATCAAGATGGTGATTTTTTCGTGTTCGGAAAGGAATCTTCAGGTATAGATAAAGATTTGGTAGCTAAGCACAATGATCATTCTATAAAGATTCCAATGAATATGGAAATTGATAGATCATTAAATTTAGCAAATTCGTGCAATATAGTTTTATTTGAAGCATTGAGACAGATAGATTTTCCAGGATTAAAGTAGGAGGTATTATGGATATTATAACTCCGGTTTTAGGTGGGTTGGCACTTTTCTTGTTCGGAATGACAATAATGGGTGAAGGTCTCCAAAAATCGTCAGGTAATAAATTAAAAAAGATAGTAGGTTCTTTAACTAGGAATAAATACATAGGTGTGTTACTAGGTATAGTAGTAACGATGGTAATACAATCATCATCTGCAGCAACAGTAATGGTTGTGGGCTTTGTAAATGCAGGTTTAATGCCTTTGAATCAAGCTGTTGGAGTAATTATAGGAGCAAATGTCGGAACTACAATTACTGCGCAAATAATCGCTTTTGATATTGCAAAATATGCACCATTAATTGTAGCTTTTGGTGTACTTTTATATATGAGTGCAAAAGATGATAGGAAAAAAAATCTAGGCGAAGTTTTTGTTGGTCTAGGTTTAATTTTCATAGGAATGAATACCATGGGAGATGGATTGAATCCACTATCAAAAGAATTGTGGTTTAAAAATGCTTTATTAAAATTAAACTCACCGGTAATTGGAGTTTTTGTAGGATTTTTCTTAACTACTGCAGTACAATCATCTTCAGCCTCAATCGGTTTGATACAAGCTCTAGGTAAACAAGGATTATTGACAATCAATCAAGCAGCTCCTCTTTTATTAGGGGGAAATATTGGTACTACAACTACTGCATTACTTTCATCTGTAGGAGCGGGGAAAAATGCCAAAAGAGCAGCCATAATACATTTGTTATTTAACGCAATTGGTACAATAATTGTCCTACTATTTTTAAATAAATTGATGCAAAACATAGTATCTATGTTAACTCCATTAAATGTTTCAAGACAAATAGCAAATTATCATACTTTATTCAATATAATAAACGTTGCAATTCAACTTCCAGTTTCAAACTTTTTAGTTAAAGCTGCTATGAAAATTGTTCCAGGTGAAGAACACGCAAAAGACTTACAATATTTAGATGACAGAATTTTAGAGACTCCTTCTATTGCGGTTGAACAAGCTAGACTTGAAGTTATTAGAATGAGTGACATTGTATATCAAAATTTTAAAAATGTTGATGAATACTTTATGACAGGTAACAAAAAACTAAGATCAAAAATATTAGCAGAAGAAAAAAGAATTAATAATTTGGAAAAACATATCGTTGAGTATCTTGTAAAATTATCTAATAAATCTATTTCAGATGAAGAACATACACAAATTTTTATTATGCAAGATATGCTTAATGATCTCGAGAGAATAGGAGATCATGTTGAAAATATATGTGGAATTGTAACTCTTGTTTATGACGAAGAAAAAGAATTTAGCAAAGTAGCTATCGATGAATATAAAGATTTATATTCAAATGTAGAAAATGCAATTATAGATTCAACTATGGCATTTAAAAATAATGATCAATCATTGGCTTCTAAAGTCGCAAATATTGAAAATAATGTAGACTTTTTAGAAAAAAAATATAGACATAATCATATCAAACGAATTAACAACAATGAATGTGATTCTACAGTTGGAGTTAATTTCTTAGATATTCTATCGAATTTGGAAAGAATATCTGACCATTGCACAAATATATCCAATTATACTCTTCATATTGAGGTTTAAAATTTGATTAATAAGATTATATATCGGGTATATAATAAAAGTATGTATTATGAAATATTTCAAGGAGGATTAAATGAAAGTAGCAATTAGTGGATTTGGAAGAATAGGTAGAGATGTAACAAGAATTTTAATTCAAAAAAATGACCCTGATCTTGAATTAGTGGCATTGAATATTACAAGTGACCTTAAAACAAATGCACATCTTTTAAAGTATGACTCAATTTATCGTACTTTTGAAAAAGACGTTGAAGTATTAGCGGATGACAAAATTAAAATTGGTGATAGGGAAATAACTGTTGTAAATAACAGAAATCCAGAAGAATTACCTTGGAAAGAATTAGGTGTTGATCTAGTTATCGATTCAACGGGTGCTTTTAAAGACAAAGAAGGTTTATCAAAACATATTAAAGCTGGTGCAAAGAAAGTATTATTAACTGCTCCAGGTAAATCAGATGTTAAAATGATCGTAGTTGGAGTAAATGACAAAGAATATGACCCAGAAAATGATGAGATTATTTCCAATGCATCATGTACAACTAACTGTTTAGCTCCAGTAGCTAAAGTTTTAGATGATGAATTTGGAATTGAAAAAGGGTTAATGACAACAATTCACGCTTATACTAATGATCAAAACATTCAAGACGCTCACCACAAGGATTTAAGACGTGCAAGAGCAGCTGCTTTAAGTATGATTCCTACAACTACAGGTGCTGCTAAAGCTGTTGGTAAAGTTCTACCACAATTAGAAGGCAAAATGACAGGACTTGCAGTTCGTGTACCAACACCTACTGGATCTATTACTGATTTAACAGTTCTTTTAGGTAAGGAAGTTACAAAAGAAGATATCAATAATGCTATGAAAAAAGCTAGTGAAGGCGAATTAAAAGGAATCTTAGGATATTCTGAAGATCAATTAGTATCTTCAGACATTATTGGAGATGAAAGAAGTTCAATATTTGATGCTGATATGACTTATGCTTTAGGAAATATGGTAAAAATTGCTTCTTGGTATGATAACGAATGGGGTTATAGTTCAAGAGTATTTGATTTAGCAAAGATTATAGCTACAAGATAATAAAACTATTTAGAGTCGATGGTAAAATATTTTTGCAATCGACTCTTTTCAAAGAAAGGTTAATCTATGAATAAAAAAACACTAAAAGATTTAAATGTTGAAAATAAAAGAGTATTAGTTAGAGTAGACTTTAATGTTCCAATTAAAGATGGTATTATTACTGATACGAATAGAATAGAAGCATCTATCGCAACAATAAAGTATTTAATAGATAATAATGCTAAAGTTATTTTAATGAGTCACTTAGGTAGACCAAAAGGCGAACCAAAACCTGAATTCACATTAAAACCGGTTGCAGAAAAGCTTTCTGAAATTATTGGTCAAGAAGTAAAATTTGTTGATAATGATAAAGTTGTGGATAATTCTGTTATTGAGCAAAGTAAAAAATTACAACCCAAAGAAATTATGTTAATTCAAAACACAAGGTATAGAAAAGAAGAAGAAAAAAATGATGAAGAGTTTTCTAAAGAATTATCACAATTAGCTGATTTATATGTAAATGATGCTTTTGGAACCAGTCATAGAGCTCACGCATCAAACGTAGGAGTGTCTAAGTTCTTACCAAGTGCTGTAGGATTTTTAGTTCAAAAAGAAATAGAAATCATGGGAAAAGCTCTTGATGATCCAGAAAGACCTTTTACAGCAATATTAGGTGGTGCAAAAGTTTCTGATAAAATTGGGGTTATAGAAAACTTATTGGATAAAGTTGATACTATACTAATTGGTGGTGCTATGGCATATACTTTCATCAAGTCACAAGGAAAAAATGTCGGTAAATCTTTAATCGAAGAAGATAAATTAGATTTAGCAAAATCACTATTAGAAAAAGCCCAAGAAAAAGGGGTTAAAATATTCTTGCCAGTTGATTTTGTCGCAGCTAAAGAAATGACAGAAGAATCTGATTCAAAAGTAATTGGTATAGATGAATTTACGGACGATATTGCAGGATTTGACATTGGAACTAAAACTATAAAGATTTTTGATGAAGAAATACAAAAGTCCAAGACTATTGTATGGAATGGACCAATGGGTGTATTTGAAATCAAACAATTTAGTAAAGGTACTTTTGAAGTTGCAAATTCTTTAGTAAAATCTGATGCTACAACTATTGTTGGTGGTGGAGATAGTGCTTCAGCAATTGCAAAATCTGGAAATAAAGACAAAGTAACACACGTTTCAACAGGCGGCGGAGCTTCTTTGGAATTCTTAGAAGGCAAAGTCTTACCTGGTATTGATTGTATTGATGAGAGATAGTAATATGAGAAAACCATTAATTGCAGGAAACTGGAAAATGAATATGACAGATGGAGAAACTAAGCAGTTTCTAAATGATTTAAAGAATTTCGAATTTTCTGATAATGTAGAAGCTTGTATAATATCTCCATTTACATCACTAAAAACTCTCACAGAAGCTTTAAAAGGTACAAATATTTCTACTGGAGCACAAAATATGTATTTCGAAGATAGTGGTGCATTTACAGGAGAAATTTCTCCGAACATGCTGAAAGATCTAGGAGTTGACTATGTTATAATTGGTCATTCTGAAAGAAGAACTATTTTTAAAGAAGACGATGAATTGTTAAATAAAAAAATAATATCAGCTTTAAATCACAATCTTAAGCCAATACTTTGCTGTGGAGAAAACTTAGAACAAAGAGAATCTAACAATCACGAAAAAATTGTTGAATCACAAATAAAATCAGACTTAAAAGGAATAAGTGAAGAAGAATTAAGATCTAAACTAGTAATCGCTTACGAGCCAATATGGGCTATTGGAACCGGTAAAACAGCTTCAAGTGACGATGCACAATCAATGTGTAAATTTATAAGAAATTTATTGGAAGAAATGTATAGCAAAGATCTGGCTGATTCAATTAGAATACAATATGGCGGAAGCGTAAAACCTGAAAATGTAACTGATATTATGTCAAAAGAAGACATTGATGGAGCTTTAGTAGGGGGTGCAAGTTTAGAAGCAGAAAGTTTTTCTAAACTAATTAATTATGGGAAATAAGAAAGACAAATTAATTCTTGTAATCTTAGATGGTTGGGGATTAGGCAAAGACTATCCAGGAAATGTTATTAAATTAGCTGATACTCCAACTTTTGATAGACTAATAAGTGAATATCCAAATTCACAATTGATTGCTTCAGGAAATGAAGTAGGTCTTCCAGCAGGCCAAATGGGAAATTCCGAAGTAGGACATATGAATATTGGTTCTGGTAGAATAATTTATCAAGATTTAAGTAAAATTACTAATGACATAGAATCTGGAAAATTTTATGAAAATAAAGTTTTAAAAAATATTATCTTAAAAACTAAAGAAAAAAATAAAAAACTTCATCTACTAGGATTAGTTTCTTTTGGTGGAGTTCATTCTCATTATGATCACCTTGTAGCAATCCTTAAAATGTGCAAAAAGTTAGATTTTTATGATGTAGTAATACATTGTTTTACAGATGGAAGAGACGTATCACCAACATCTGCAAAAAATGATTTACAAAAATTACTAGGTGATATAAAAGAAATTGGTGTAGGTAAGATTGCATCTGTTTGTGGTCGTTATTATGCAATGGATAGAGACAAGAGATGGGACAGAGTAGAAAAAGCATATAATTGCATTACTAATGGAGTAGGAAATAAAAATAATGACCCAGTCGAATATTTACAAGATAGTTATGATAAAAATATCACTGATGAATTTATTGAACCATGTGCAATAGTCGATGAAAATGATAACATAACAAAAGTCGAAAATGAAGATTCTTTTATATTCTTTAATTTTAGACCAGATAGAGCAAGACAACTTACAAGAGCTTTTGTAGACGATGATTTTGATGGTTTTAAAAGAACAAAATACAAAGATATTTTGTTTGTAACAATGACAGAATATGATAAAACTATCCAAAATGTCCAAATAGCTTATCCAAAACAAAGATATAATAATGTGTTAGGACAAATTATTTCTGAAAATGGATTAAAGCAATTAAGAATTGCAGAAACAGAAAAATATGCCCATGTAACATTTTTCTTTAATGGTGGTATAGAAAAAGAATTCAAAAATGAGGATAGGATACTAATTCCATCCCCAAAAGTATCAACTTTTGATCTTAAGCCAGAGATGAGTGCTGTAGAAGTTAAAAATCATGTAGTTGATGTCATTAATAAAGATATATACGACTTAATCATTTTAAACTTTGCAAATTCGGATATGGTTGGTCATACCGGTGTAATTTCAGCAGACAAAATAGCCGTTGAAACTGTTGATAAATGTCTAGACGAAATATTACAATCTATAGATAAAAATGGAAAATATCACGCTTTGATAACTGCTGATCATGGGAATAGTGAATATTTGATCGATGAAATGACAGGAGGACCATTCACGGCACACACAACTAATCCTGTGCCTTTTATAGAATATCCAGACAAAGATATCAAATTGAATAATGGTATCTTAGCTGATATAGCACCAACAATTTTAGAATTGATGAAAATAGATAAACCTTCTGAAATGACAGGTAAATCTTTAATTAAAAAAGGAGAATAAATAATGAGCTCAATAATTGACATTTATGCAAGAGAAGTTTTAGATTCTAGGGGAAATCCTACAGTTGAAGTTGAAGTTTATACTGAAGCCGGAGCAATGGGATCAGCGATAGTTCCTTCAGGTGCTTCTACTGGAGTACACGAAGCTGTGGAATTAAGAGACAATGATGAAAAAAGATTTCTTGGAAAAGGAGTAGAAACTGCTGTTGATAATGTAAACTTAGAAATAGCAGATGAATTAGTAGGTTGGGATGTGTTTGATCAAGTTGGAATAGATAATTATCTAATAGAATTAGATGGCACTGAAAATAAATCTAGACTTGGCGCAAATGCTATTTTAGGTGTTTCTTTAGCTGTTGCAAAAGCTGCTGCAGATGAAAATGGACAAAGATTATTTGAATATATTGGAGGAGTAAACGGTAAGACTTTACCTGTACCAATGATGAACATTCTAAATGGTGGACAACACGCTGATAATAATGTAGACATTCAAGAATTTATGATTATGCCTGTAGGTGGAGAAAACTTCAAAGAATCTTTAAGAATCGGTACTGAGGTATTTCATAATTTAAAGAATGTATTAAAGTCTAGAAAATTAAATACTGCTGTAGGAGATGAAGGTGGTTTTGCACCAAATCTCGAATCTAATGAGGAAGCATTACAAACTATAGTTGAAGCTATTAAAAAAGCTGGCTATGAACCAGGAAAAGATGTAATGATTGCTATAGATGCTGCAGCTAGTGAATTCTATGAAGATGGTAAGTACAATATGGCTGGAGACAATGCAGTTAGATCAAGTGATGAAATGATTGAGTATTATAAAAACTTAGTTGAAAAATATCCTATTATTTCTATTGAAGACGGATTAGCTGAAGATGATTGGGATGGTTGGAAAAAACTAACTAAAGAATTAGGTTCAAAAATTCAATTAGTTGGCGATGATTTATTTGTAACAAATGTTAAGAGATTACAAAAAGGTATAGAAATGGGTGTATGTAACTCCATTCTAATTAAATTAAATCAAATAGGAACTTTAACTGAAACTCTTGATGCCATAGAACTAGCTAAAAGACATGGATACACTGCCGTAATATCTCATAGATCGGGAGAAACAGAAGATACTACTATAGCCGATGTTGCTGTCGCTACTAATGCTGGACAAATCAAAACTGGCTCAACATCAAGAACTGATAGAATCTGTAAATATAATCAATTATTAAGAATTGAAGATATGCTAGAATCCACTGCAGTATACGATGGAATAAAGACTTTTTATAATTTAAGCAAATAATTAAAAATACAAGGAATCACAGCGATTATTAGCTGTGATTCCTATTAATTAGGTGAAAAATGTTAATCACTACGGTAATTTTAATACAGATAATTTTAACAACAATTTTATACATATATTTCAATCCAATATTTCTAGCAGTTGATGTAGTGATTACAGGAATATTTCTGTTTAAAGATAAAAATAAACTTATTGTATCACTGTTGGTATTATTTCTGACTATTTTTCATTTAAACCTTATTAATGATAATTACAACAATATCAAGGATAATGAATTTGTAGATATTAACGCTGTAGTAATAAATAAAAACAGATCAAATAAAAAGTATATTGTAAAGGGAACTAATCAATATAAAATAAAATTTTTATTAACAACAAAAAAAGATTTAAATATTGGTGATATTGTCAATATTAGATCAAAAGTTAATAAAGCATATACAAATGGTAATCCATATATGTTCAACTATAAATTTTATTTACTAAAGAGCAATATATATGGAGATATATACTGTAGGACTGATCCTGATATAATAGGAAAGTCTAATTCACTTTTTTTAAGTATTAGAAGCAAAATTTTAAACCACATAGTTTTTAAATTATATTCAAATTTTAATGATATTGAATCATCTGTTTTAAAGTCAGTATTTACAGGGTTTAATTTTTTGAGTGAAGATTACACTAATAATGTTAAGACATTAGGAATAAGTCATATATTTGCAATAAGTGGGCTACATATTATTATTCTATACACGATTTTTAATAAATTATTTGGTATTTTTAAGATTAACAGAAAAATTATTTCTTGGTTATCTTTGTTTTTAATTGCAATATATGGATATGCAGTAGGACTACCTTCATCAATATTAAGAGCGTTTATTATGTTAGTTATAGTGGAATTATCTAATCAAATGCAGATAGACTGGTATAATTTAAATAATTTAATTATTGCAGCTATCTTAATTTTGCTTATGAATCCATATAATCTATTTGATGTCGGATTTATTTTTTCATTTTTAGCAACATTTACTATTTTATATTTGTATCCAAAATTCAAAAAACAAAACAGCAAACTACGTAATTATTTGATGCTTTCCTCTTTAGTTTATATAATATTATTACCAATACAACTTAGGTTTTTTAATGAATTTACATTTGGTTTTATCATTGGAAATACCATTATTTTACCTATTTTTACACTTATCATACAATTGTCGGCTATTGTACTTTTGATACCTAATAGCTTTAATTATGTATTTGTTCAAATTATAAAATTTTGTTTAAAGATTATAAATTATATCTTCATTACAATTAATTCATTTAATATACAAATTCATAGTTTTATGAGCTTTTCTATATTGATGATTTTTGTTTATTATATAATAATATTTGAGATTTATAACAGACACTACATTAAAACTTTAAACGATTTTAATAAACAAACTTTAAAAAATATGTTTTTTATAAGCGTAATTATGCCGATAATTTTAAATATTTTTAATCCTATTACGCATATAAACTTTGTGGATATTGGTCAAGGTGATTGCTTACTTGTAAGACAATATTTTAAAAGTTTTATGATAGATACAGGAGGTTCATACAAATCAGAAGATAAATCTGGAACTTACCTTGTAGAATATCTACACAAAATAGGTTTAAATAATCTTGATTATGTATTCTTGACTCATTTTGATGAAGATCATAGTAAAAATTTAATTAATATTAACAAATCTTATAATCCAATAGTTTTATCTAGAACTAATGGAGAAAAAATATTAAAAAGCAAGTATAATCAAAATAACCATTACGTAAATCTACAAGATAATCAATTACTAAAAATTGGAAATGTTTATATCAAAGTCATTGATAAACCCATAAGTGATGAAGAGAACGATAAATCTATAGTTTACAAAGTATATGTTAATGATATTTCATTACTAATTACAGGAGACATTTCTAGAGAATATGAAAGAAATATTTTAAATGAAGATATAACATCTGATGTGTTGAAAATTTCCCATCACGGAAGTAAAAACAGTTCAGATTTAAATTTCTTAAAAAAGGTTAATCCCAAAATATCTATTATTTCTGTAGGTCTAAGAAATGATTATGGACACCCACATCATGAAACACTAGATAATTTAAATAAACTAAATATTCCAATAAAAAGAACTGATAAAGATGGAAACATTGAGATTGTCTCAAGCAAGATATTTAATACTATAAGATCTAATAGAGATAAGTATTCGATTTATAATATTTTAGTGAAAGAACAAAATTCAATTATTACAACAATTTTCGTATTATATTACTTTAAGAGTAGAGGAGCAAAAGATGGATTTTTCATTGGCGAAACAAAAATTAGATAATAATTTGTTGTCTAATCTAATTTTAATACACGGAGAAGAAAAGTTTTATATAGAAAAATATCTGTCATTAATAAAAGAGCACTACAAGGCTCAAAGTTTTGATGAGTACGAAATATCAAATTTCGAAAAAATATATAGTTCTTCTGAAACTATTCCTATGTTTAGTGATAAAAGACTCATTTTAATCGATGATGTAGATTTAACTAAAACAGGAATTTCAAAAAACAAGGAAAGTATTGATAATTTATTACCTTATATTAGAGAGATTCCAGAGTATACTTTGATTATAATGACATCATACGGAAATGTATTTAAGTCTAAATTTTTAAAAGAAATAATAAACTATGGATCAGATATTGAATTCAATAAGTTAAACAGAAATCAATTAAAAGCTTATATAATAAATTACCTAAAAGGGAAGAAGATTAATAATAATATCGTTAACATTTTTATTGAATATTCTCTTTATCTTATAAAAAATTCTGAAAAGACTTTAATTGATGTTAATAATGAATTAGATAAGTTTATAAATTTAGAGAAAGATGAAATAACAGAACATGATTTGAATTCTCTAATAAATCAATATGATAAAAATATTTTCGATTTAACAGATTCAATAGCATCAAAAGATTTATCTAAGACGATATATTACTTAAATTTACTTATAAATGACACATCAGACACTTTTAAAACACTTCATATGGTTATTAGATTATTTAGAAATTTATTATATATAAAAGAACTTCTACGTTTGAAAGTTTCGCAAACTGAAATCACAAAGAGAGTAAAAATATCATCATACGAATTAAATAAAGTTCAAACTTTTGTGAAAAATTGGAGGTATGACCAGTTAAGATTTGCGATTCATAAAATGTATGAAATAGAAACTACCTTAAAAACAAATACGTTAAATTCTAAGTACTATATAGAAAATAGTATTTGCGAAATTTTAGCAAAAAAATAAAGGTTGAATTTACTTCAACCTTTAAATAATGTAATGGATCCTTTACATTATTTCTATGCTAATTTGTTTAATTCTTTAGCCATTCTGCTAATTTTTTTAGCTGCACTGTTTTTAGAAATTGTGTTCTTACTTGCAGCTTGGTCAATCTTTTTAGTTGCTAAATTAAATAATTTAGTAGCGTCTTCTTTATCGTTTTTTTCAACAGCTGCTTCAAATTTCTTTATGAAAGTTTTGATAGCTGATTTTTTAGATTTATTTCTAGCTGTTTCAAGTTTAGTTACATCAATTCTTTTAATTGCTGATTTAATATTTGCCATAATATCCCTCCTTTATTTTTGAACAGTGTTATTATTATACACTATAGAATTAATTATTTCAAGTAATCTAGAACATTAATTGTAAATTATGTTATAATAGGTTGGTAAAGAATGGTGATAGTATGAAGAAATTTTTAAATAGTAAGTTTTCAAATTTGCTATTTGCAATATTTATAGCTTTAGTAGTATGTTTCGTAATAAAAACTTTTATTTTAGAAACACAAATAGTAAAATCATCAAATATGAGTCCCACTTTAACTTCTGGAGATTTTGTTCTCATTAACAAATTAAACAAAATTACTGGATATATTAAAAAAACTGATATAGTTCAGTATTATGATCAGAAGGATTCAGAATCTAATATTGCAAGAGTTATTGCAATGCCTAAGGATTCAGTGGAAATTATAAATGATGATATTTTTGTTAATGGAAAAAGAATATATGAACCTTATATTCTGCTACAACAGTCCAAAAAATTAAACAACAATAAATGGGTTTTAAGTAAAGATGAATATTTTGTTATAAATGATGATAGAGAATTAGATAATTATAATGACAGCAGGTACATAGGACCTATTAATAAAGATTCGATAATCGGTGTAGTTTTCTTTAGGTTATATCCTGTTGATAAGATTGGTTCGATTTAGGAGATTTAAATGAAAAACGATAAAAAATACATAAGAAATTTTTCAATAATTGCGCATATAGATCATGGGAAATCAACATTAGCTGATAGATTGATTGAAGAGACAGGTATGCTTACTCATAGAGAAATGAGTGAACAGGTTTTGGATTCTATGGACTTGGAACGCGAAAGAGGTATAACAATCAAATTAAAAGCCATTAAATTATCTTATAAGGCTAAAGATGGTAATGTATACAATCTGAATTTAATAGATACACCAGGTCATGTTGACTTTACTTATGAAGTAAGTAGATCATTAAAAGCGTGTGAAGGTGCAGTATTAATTGTCGATGCAACGCAAGGTGTAGAGGCACAGACATTAGGAAATGTATACTTGGCCATCGACCAAAATTTAGAAATTTTACCTGTAATAAATAAAATAGACTTACCAAGTGCCGACATTGATTTTGCAAAAAAGGAAATAGAAGATATTATTGGATTAGATGCTGAAAATGTTCCTGCAGTATCGGCAAAAGAAGGAATAAATATAGTAGATGTTCTAGAAGATATAGTTAATAACGTTCCTGCACCAATTGGGGACGAAAATAAGCCTCTAAAGGCATTAATATTTGACTCATATTACGATTTTTATAAAGGCGTTGTCGTTTATGTCAGAGTTTTTGATGGTTGTATAAAGCCAGGATCTGAAATTTTAATGATGTCTACTAACAAATCATTTGAAGTTACTGAATGTGGTTACACATCTTCCGGAATGATAAGCACAGATGAAATTAGCGCTGGAGATGTAGGATATGTTGTCTGCAGTATCAAAAATGTAAAAGATGCTAGAGTAGGTGACACTATAACAGATAAAAACAATCCTGTAAATAAACCTCTGGAGGGATATAAGCAAGTTACACCAATGGTTTATTGTGGTATTTATCCTGCTGAAGGTGAAGATTTCAATTCTGTAAGAGATGCACTAGAAAAACTTCAAGTTAATGACGCAGCTTTAACATTTGAAAATGAAACATCAATCGCACTAGGTTTTGGATTGAGATGTGGATTTTTAGGGTTGTTACACATGGAAATTATTCAAGAAAGATTAGATAGAGAATTTGACTTAGATATCATTGCTACTGCTCCAAGTGTAATATATAAAGTTCATAAAAAAGATGGAACTGAAGTAGAAATACAAAATCCTACAAATTTCCCAAAGGAAACTGAAATTGATTATGTTGAAGAGCCTGTTGTTCATGCTGAAATCATGACTCCTACAGATTATGTCGGAGTAATTATGGAACTTTGTCAAGGAAAAAGAGGAACTTTCATAGATATGACTTACCTTGATGAAAAAAGAGTAACAATAAAATACAAATTACCATTAAATGAAGTGATTTATGATTTCTATGATGCTTTAAAATCAAAAACAAGAGGTTACGCATCTTTGGATTATGAGTTAATTGGTTATGAAAAATCTGATTTAATTAAACTAGAAATAATGATTAATTCAGAAAAAGTTGACGCGTTAACATTAATTGTTCACGAAGATTTAGCTTATGAAAGAGCAAGAAAAATAGTAACGAAACTTAAAGATGAAATACCAAGACATCAATTTGTAATTCCTGTACAAGCTGCAATAGGAAATAAAATTATCGCAAGAGAAACTATAAAAGCATACAGAAAAGATGTACTTGCTAAGTGTTACGGTGGAGATATAACTAGAAAGCGTAAACTATTAGAAAAACAAAAAGAAGGTAAAAAGCGAATGAGATCGGTAGGTAGCGTAGATGTTCCTCAAGAAGCTTTCTTATCAGTCTTAAAATATGATGAAGGAAATTAAATTTATTAAGCCAAGCGAAAGTTTGGCTTATTTTTATAGGAGGAGTTATGAAAGGAATCTATATTCACATACCTTTTTGTGCTTATAAGTGTAATTATTGTGATTTTTCAACAATGACGAAACAATACCAAAGAATTGATGAATACTTTGATTTATTACAAAAAGAAATAAATATGTACAATAATCCTAATGACAGAATAGATACCATTTATATAGGAGGAGGAACACCGAATCTTGTGGATTCTAAATATATTGAAAAAACGTATAACGTAATAGATAGCTGTTTTAACTTACAATTAAAGGAATTTACTATTGAATGCAATCCAGAGTTCGTCACAAAAGAAAAAATTGAAAACTATAAAAAAGTTGGTATAGATAGAGTATCATTAGGAGTTCAATCATTTAATGATCAGTACAACAAATTTTTAGGAAGACAGCATACAGTATCAGATGTTTTTAAGTCATTTGAAATAATTAAAGGTTACATTGATAATATTTCAATTGATTTAATATTTGGATTTCCAAATCAAACCTTAGAGTCTCTAGATAATGATCTTTATTATATTAGAAAACTTAATCCAAACCATGTTTCTTGGTATAACATGATATTAGAACCTGGAACAAAATTTTACAAAAACTATAAAGACATAAATAGAAATGATGATATAGAATACGAAATGTATATGAAGATTTGTAATGGATTAGAAAATTACAAACACTACGAAATTTCTAATTTTGCAAAAGATAATTTTGAATCCATTCACAACAAGATTTATTGGAAAGACGAGCAGTATTACGGATTTGGTTTATCTTCATCTGGATATTTAAATCAAATGAGATATACAAATGAGTTTTTCTACCCCGATTACAAAAACAAAATAATAAAAAATGAAAAGCCTATTAGTTTTTCTGAGATAATTGATTTAGAAAAAAGAGAATTTGAATTCATAATAACCAATATGAGATTAAAAGATGGATTAGATTTAAAAGAATACTTTGAAAAATTTGGTATAAATTTATATACGAATAACAAAAAATTAATCGATAACTGGATCAATAAAGGATTGTTAACTTTAAACAACAACCATATAAGCTTTACAAATCAAGGCTTTTTCGTGTCAAATAGTTTTTTCGTAGATATTTTAGTATAACACTTGACACAGTATAAATCGTAGTGTATAATTTTATTATCACTCAAGGTAATAGGTTGCTAACAAAAAAGAGGTGAGGTCTTGAATGAAAATTTAACACAAAGAAAATTTAATATCTTAATCGCTACTATAGACAATTATATTAAGACTGCTCAGCCAATAGGATCTCGAGTTTTATCAAAGAATTATAATATAGGTTTCAGTCCAGCAACTATCAGAAATGAAATGAGCGACTTAGGTGATTTGGGATATTTAGTTCAATCTCATATTTCATCAGGAAGAATTCCATCGCAAAAAGCTTTCAGATTGTATGTGGATTATATTTTAGACAAACTTTATAAAACTGATGATTCTAGCTCTTCGTTGATGTCTATAAGAAAACCCTATGAAAGAATTGTTGAACCGGAGAAATTAATTAAATCTTCTTCTCAATTCATATCTGAGATAACTCAGTATCCAGTTATTTCTATGTTAAAAAAATCGGATAGGATGCATTTATCTCACATAGAGCTGCTTCCAATTAGCGAATATAATTATGTTTTATTAACGTTATATGATTCTGGTGATTTAAATCATACTGTCATTTCATCAGAGCAAGTCATAGAATCAAATGAATTAATTAAGATTAATTTTCTATTGAAGAAACTTTTTTTAGGGAAAAATTTAAATGAAGTTTATGATAATTTAGATGAATTTTCTTCAAAATACAAATATAATGATCTTTTTAAAGGTGCAATTACCGATATTATTGAAAATGAAAAAGATAAGTTATCTTCAATGTATATATCTGTTGAAGGCTTATCAAATATTTTCAAGTATAGTGAATACAGCGACTTAGACAAAGTCAAAACCATAATAGAATACCTTGAAGACAAAGACAAAATAGTGAATATTTTGAATTCTTCAGATAATTTCTTGGACATTAAAGTGGGAGATGAAAATAACGAACAATCACTTGTTGAAAACACAATCATCAAGAGTTCTTATTTCTTCAACAAGAATAACATCGGTGTTATAGCTATTGTTGCTCCCATGAGAATGAATTATGAACTTTCAATAGAAGCTATGTTTAAATTATCTAGAAGAATTAATGGATTAATTATTAGGGGGGATTATTATGAAAGATAATGAAGAAAAGTTGAAGCAAAATCAGTCTTCAGAAGATGTAAAAAATGGAGAAAAAGACTTAGAAAAAGAAAAAATAAATAAAAATGAAAATGAAAATGAGTCAGTAAAAGAAGAAGTCGAAAGCGATAAAGATGAAGTTGTAAATTCTGAAATAGAAGATTTAAAAGATTCTTTAAAAAGATTACAAGCGGATTTTATCAACTATAAGAATAGAACAAATAGAGAAAGACAACAGTCTATTGAATTAGCCAATGAGTCTTTGATTTTGAAAATTCTACCTATAATAGATGACTTAGATAGAGCTATCAGTAGTAAAGAAGAAAAAGATGAGTTCTCTAGCGGTGTTGAATTAATTAGAGACAACCTACTTTTATCTTTAAAAGACTTTGGATTGGAAGAAGTAGATTGTTCAGATAAATTTGATCCAAACTATCATCATGCGGTTATTACTGAAGATAGTGATAAGGATTCAGATATGATCTTAGAAGTATTCCAAAAAGGTTACATTTTGAATAACAAATGTATTAGACCTGCAATGGTCAAAGTTAGTAAATAAGAATTTTAAATATAGATAAAAATCTAAAAGGAGGATTTTATAATGAGTAAAGTAATAGGTATTGATTTAGGTACAACAAATTCAGCAGTAGCAGTTATGGAAGGTGGAGAATCTGTTATAGTTCCTAACTCTGAAGGTAATAGAACTACTCCATCAATCGTAGCATTTACTAAAGATGGTGAAAGATTAGTTGGTGAAACAGCAAAAAGACAAGCAATTACAAATCCAGACAGAACAATCACATCAATTAAAAGAGAAATGGGTACTGAATACAAAGTAAACATTGATGGTAAAGATTATTCTCCAGAAGAAATTTCAGCAATGATTTTGCAAAAATTAAAAGCTGACACTGAAAGTTATTTAGGAGAAGAAGTTACAGAAGCAGTAATTACTGTTCCAGCTTACTTTACAGACTCTCAAAGACAAGCAACTAAAAACGCTGGTAAGATTGCTGGTTTAAACGTAAAAAGAATAATCAACGAACCAACAGCGGCTGCATTGGCTTATGGTATTGATAAAGAAACTGATCAACACAAAGTTATGGTTTATGACTTAGGTGGTGGTACATTCGACGTTTCAATCCTTGAAGTTGGAGATGGCGTCTTCGAAGTATTAGCTACACGTGGTAATAACAGACTAGGTGGAGATGATTTTGATGAAAAATTATTAAACTATCTTGCAGATGAATTCATGAAACAAAATGGTGTAGATTTAAGAAAAGATGCTACTTCTAAACAAAGACTTAAAGATGCAGCAGAAAACGCTAAGAAAGAGCTATCTACAAGAGTTTCTACTAATGTTAACTTACCATTTATTTCTGCAGTAAATGGAACTCCAGTTCATTTAAATATGGATATTACAAGATCAAAATTTGATGAATTAACATCTGACTTGGTTGAAGAATCTTTAAAACCAGTAAGACAAGCACTAGAAGATGCTGGATTAAGTCACAACGATATTGAAAAAGTATTATTAGTTGGTGGTTCTACAAGAATTCCAGCTGTTCAAGAAGCTGTTAAAAAATTAATCGGAAAAAATCCACAAAAAGATATTAACCCAGATGAATGTGTTGCTATTGGTGCAGCATTACAAGGTGGAGTATTAACTGGTGAAGTAAAAGATTTATTGTTACTTGATGTTACACCTTTATCATTGGGTATCGAAACTTTAGGTGGAGTATGTACAAAATTAATCGAAAGAAACACTACAATTCCAACTAAAAAATCTCAAGTATTTACAACAGCAGCTGACGGTCAAACATCCGTGGAAATCAAAGTGCTACAAGGCGAAAGAGAAATGGCAGCTGACAATACTTTGTTAGGACAATTCAACTTAACTGAAATTCCAGCAGCCCCAAGAGGAGTACCTCAAATTGAAGTAACATTTGATATTGATGCGAATGGTATTGTAAACGTAAGTGCTAAAGATTTAGGATCTGGAAAACAGCAAGCTATGACAATTACTTCTTCAACTAAAATGAGCGATGAAGAAATCAAGAGAAAAGTTGACGAAGCAAGTAAGTATGCTGAAGAAGATAAAAATAAAAAAGAAACTATTGAAACAAAGAATAACGCTGAATCTGTAATTTACCAAGTTGAAAAGACAATCAAAGACTTAGGTGACAAAGTTTCAGAATCCGAAAAATCTGATATCAGTTCAAAAGTAGAAGCTTTAAAATCAATCTTAGACTCAGGAGATAACAACGATATTAAAGCTAAGACAGATGAATTAACTCAAGAAATGTACAAATTAAGTTCTAAACTATATGAAAACACAGCTCAACAACCGGGAGCTTCACAAGAATCTAAAAAAGATGATGATGTTGTAGATGCTGATTATGAAGTTGTTGATGACGACGAAAATAAATAATAACTAAAAAATCTTAAAAAAGGGGTAAAATTCTTACCCCTTGATTTTTTTGTATCTTTTAGTAAAATAGAAAAGTCAGTAGATTAGGATGGTGAATAATGAAAAATTTGTACGAAATACTTGAGGTTAATGAAAACGCAACTCAAGAAGAAATAAAAAAATCATATAGAAAATTAGCAAAAAAATATCATCCAGATATAAACAGTGGTGATCCTGAAGCTGAAAATAAATTTAAAGAAATTAACGGAGCATATGAGGTTTTAGGTGATAAAGAAAAAAGAAAAAAATACGATATGTACGGAGATAGAATATTTGATCAAGGATCAGGTGGAGGATTTTCAGATATCGGTGATATATTTGGCGATTTTTTCGGTGATATATTTGGTGGTTTTAGTTCTAGATCATATTCTAGAAATCCAAATGCCCCTAGAAAAGGCTCTAATATTCAAGTTGAATTGGAAATAGATTTTGAAGATTCAATTAACGGTACCAAAAAAGAAATTTCTTATAAGAAAAAGGTAAAATGTCATGTTTGTAATGGCGATGGAGCAAAGCCAGGAACAAAAAAGAGAAAATGCGATAAATGTAATGGTACTGGGATCATAAACGATACTAAAAGAACACCTTTTGGAATTTTTACACAACAATCTGAATGTGATAAATGTCATGGAGAAGGCTATGTAATCGATGAAAAATGTGAAAATTGTAAAGGTAAAGGATACGAAGTTCAAAGAAAAACAATAAACATTACTATACCTAAAGGAATAAACAACGGAGCTATTATGAGTGTAAAGGGCGAAGGTAATGATGGCGAAAACAATGGTAGTCCAGGCGACTTATATGTTATCATAAAGATTAGAGAACATGAATTTTTCAGAAGAATTAATAATGATATTGTTTTTGATATGCCTATCACATATGCTCAGGCTGTACTTGGTTCAAAAATTGAAGTTCCAACTTTAGATGGCATAGAAGAATTTGAACTTCCAGAAGGAACTCAACCAAATACAACATTTAAACTTAAATCAAAGGGTGTTCCATATTTAAATTCTAATACAAGAGGAGACATATTATTTACTGTTAAGATCATTGTTCCTAAAAAAATAAATAAAGATCAAAAAGAAAAATTGATTGAATTTTCAGAAAGTATGAATCAAGAATTAAATGTAAATGAAAAGAAATCAATATTTGATAAAATAAAGGATATGTTTGAATAATGGAAAAATGGCTAAGCTTTGATATTAAATGTCCAAAAGGATATGACGAAATCATAAGTTCTATACTATACGATTTAGGAATAGAAAATTTACAAATAGATGATTATCAAGATGTTTTAGATTTTAAGAAAGATCAACCTTACTGGGTGGTAATAGACGACGAAGATTTTACACCACATGATAATGTCATCATTAAAGCTTTTTACGAAGATGATAAAGTAAATTATGAAGAAATTGAAGCAAAAATTAATGAATTCTCTATCAATAACAAGATAGATGTTCAAATTAGTAAAAACAAAGAAATTGAAGATATGGACTGGGCTAATGAATGGAAAAAGTATTACGAACCATTTTATATCGGCAATATTCTTATAAAACCCAGCTGGATTGAAATAGATGAAACAGATTACACCGTGTTAGAAATTAATCCGGGAATGGCATTTGGTACAGGACTCCACGAAACAACAAACTTATGTATTGAACAACTTCAACAGCTACAGCTTGATAATAAGAGTGTTTTAGATATTGGTTGTGGATCAGGAATACTTTCTGTAGCTTCTTCAAAATTAGGTGCTAAAGATGTTTTTGCTACAGATATTGACCCATTAGCTGTAGAAGCAACATTAGATAATGCAGAACTGAATAAAATATCTAATATCAAAGCTGTAGAAGGCTCTCTACTAGATAAAGTTGATAAAAAATACGATGTAGTAATAGCTAATATTTTATTGAACGTATTAGATATTTTAATTCCAGATTTACCAAAAGCATTAGAAAAAGATGGCATTTTCATTTGCTCAGGATTGATCAATTCTCAAAGAGATAACATTGTAAATATTTTAGAAAAAAACAACTTTGAAATTGTAGAAATATCTAAAAAAGGTGAGTGGATTAGCGTAATAAGTAGGTTCAAAAATGTATAGAACTTTTCGAAATCCCAAAGATAAGATAGATGATAAAATTATAATAAAAGATGAAGATTATAATCATATCAAAAATTCTTTAAGACTTTCTAAAGGTGATTTGATTCATCAAGTAATTGGAGATACAACTTTTGTAACTAAAATTGAAGATATTACTCCCGATGAAATAATTTGTAAAATAATAGATGAAGATGACGTTCAATATGAATCTCCTTTGAACATTACTTTATATCAATGTATCCTTAAATCAGATAAAAATGAGTATATCATTCAAAAAGCCACTGAATTGGGTGTAAATAGAATTGTATTTGTAGAAACTGAAAGAACTGTTGTCAAATTAGACGAAAAAAAGTGGATTAAAAAACAGAATAGATTTGAAAAAATTGCACTAGAATCATCGAAACAGTCAAAGAGAACATCTATCCCTGAAATAGAAGGACTACTTAATATCCATGAAATTTCAAATCAAGATAATAGTTTAAGTTTAGTATTCTATGAAAATGAAACAGAAAGCATTCAATCTTTGTTGACTAATTCAAATTATAAAGATATAAATATTTTCATTGGCCCAGAAGGCGGCTTATCTGAAGAAAATTTAAATGTTTTAAAGTCAAAAGGATTTAAATCAGTTTCATTGGGAAACAGAATTTTACGCGCAGATACAGCTCCAATTTGTGCTTTGAGTATTATTCAATATGAATTAGGAGATATAAAATAATGAAAAAAGTAAAATTTTCAACATTAGGTTGTAAAGTTAATCAATACGAAACAGAAGCAATGGCCGAATTATTTGTGAAAAATGGTTATGAAATTACTGAAGATTATAATTGCGATGTTTTTGTGCTTAATACATGTACCGTTACAAATTTGTCCGATAGAAAAAGTCGACAACAAATATCTAAGATTAGATCTGAAAACAGTGATGCAATAATTGCTGTTGTAGGTTGTTACTCTCAAGTTAGTCCTGATGAAATAGAAAACATTGAAGGTGTAAATGTAATTCTCGGAACAAAATATCGAAAAGAAATTGTTGAATTATGCGAACTAGCAAAATCATCTAATAAAATTATAAACAAGGTCGAAAATATAGGTAAGAATAGAGAATTTGAAGAATTAACTATAAATACAGAGCATTCTATGACAAGAGCTTATATTAAAATTCAAGAAGGTTGTAGTCAATTTTGTTCGTACTGTATAATTCCTTATGCGAGAGGACCTATACGTTCTAGAAATATTAGAGATATTGTTTTAGAAGCAAAAAGACTCGCAGATAATGGTTTCAAAGAAATTGTACTGACAGGTATCCATGTAGCATCATACGGAAAAGACTTAGAAAATGAAGATATTGGTTTAATAGATGTAATAGAAGATATCGGACAAATAGATAAAATAAAGAGAATTAGATTGAGTTCATTAGAGCCAAGAATTGTCGACAAGCAATTTTTAGATAGATTAAGTAAAGTGGAACAATTTTGTGATCATTTTCATTTATCTTTGCAAAGCGGTTCTGATTCAATACTTCAATCTATGAATAGAAAATACGATACGGATTTATATGAAAAAACTATCAATTTAATAAGAGAATATTACCCAAATGCTGCAATTACTACAGATATAATAGTTGGTTTTCCTGGAGAAACTGATGAAGACTTTGAAAAAACATTAAACTTTGTTGATAAGATTCAATTTTCAAAAATACATGTTTTTAAATATTCTAACAGAAAAGGCACTGTAGCAAGTAAAATGAAAAATCAAGTATCTGGAGTTGTAAAAAAAGAGAGAAGTAAACTACTAATAGAAAAATCAAAATACTATACAGATAAATTTTTAGATAATATGTTAAATCAACCAATAAAAGTATTGTTCGAATCGAAAAATGATGATGGCTACATTAAAGGATATACAACAAATTATATAAGAGTAAAAAGAGAATATAATCCAAATCTTTCAAATAAAATAATAGACGTCATATGTAATAGAAGAGAAAATGAAGAACTTGTGTGTGAATAATTGAAAATTTAAATATTTTTTGGTATAATATCACCGGAGGCGAGTCATGGACTGTGTATTTTGTAAAATAGTTAATGGAGAAATACCTTCTAAAAAAATATATGAGGATGATTTGGTATACGCTTTTCACGACATCAATCCTGTTACTCCAGTACATTTTTTAGTTATACCTAAAGAACATATTTCTGGTGCTAATGATATTGATGAATCAAATTCACAAATTGTTGCTCATATATTTGAAGTAATTGCAAAACTAGCAAAAGAGTTCGATATTGATAAGTCTGGCTATAGAATAGTAAATAACTGTGGAGAAGATGGTGGACAAACAGTACATCACATGCATTTTCACGTGTTAGGTAAGAAAAAACTTAGCTGGCCATAAAAATATTGTTATTTTATTAGAATTGTGTTATACTATTTTGGTATAAATTCTGCTCTTTTGTGAGCATTCTTGCAATAAAGAGGGGAGGGAAACCATGTCAGAAATTAAAGTAGGAGAAAACGAATCATTAGATAATGCTATAAAAAGATTTAAAAGACAATGTGCTAGATCTGGAGTTTTATCTGAATATAGAAAAAGAGAACATTATGAAAAGCCTAGCGTAAAGAAAAAGAAAAAATCTGAAGCAGCTAAAAGAAAAAAAAGAAATTTCTAATGAAATTGATATTTAATGAAAGATTCCTTATAGGAATCTTTTTTTATTGCTTTTTTTAGTGTATAATTATGTTATAAAGATATTTAGGAGGTGTTATCGTTTTCTATGAATATATTTTCTAATCATATTTTAAGTATGATTTTTCTAGCAGTAACATTTATTTGTATAACACTGCTTATGTTATCAAACAAGAAGATTAAATACGGTGTACTGACTGCTGTTTTTTCTGTTCTATTTATTTTGTCTTATTATAATCACGGTGATATCAACATAGTGGGGATATTAGTATTTTTAATAGGGCTCTTATTCGTTGGATTAGAACTAATAGTTCCAGGTGGTTTTATTGCTGGAATTGTGGGTGTCTTATCAATGATTGTAGGAATAAGCATGATTATTAATAATCTGTACCTAGCATTTTTAACAGTAGTTATTGCTATAACAATTGATGTTTTGTTTATATTAGTATTTTTAAGTAAAGATTTTGACTCAAGTAAATTCAATAAATTTGTTTTAAAGGAAACTAATTCAAAATCATTTACTCAGTCATCAAAAAAATACTTGAACAAAAAGGGAATTACTATAACACCTTTAAGACCGAGCGGGAAAATCGAAATAGATGGCGATTATATTGACGCTATTACTAGGGGAGATTTTATTCCGAAAGGGTGCGAAGTTGTTGTTAGTGAAATAAAAGATTTTAAAATTATAGTAAGGAGAGTGTAAAATGCCATTTGAAATTCCATTTTTATTACCTATATTAATAGTTATATTGCTATTAGTATTCTTTTCGTTAGTTCCTGTAGGTTTATGGGTTACTGCTCAGTTTTCAGGAGTCCACGTTAAAATCTCACAATTAATTGGTATGAGATTACGTAGAGTTATACCTAAAAACATTATAAATCCACTTATAAAAGCAACAAAAGCAGGATTAAATCTAACTACTAATCAACTTGAAGCGCATTATCTAGCAGGTGGTAATGTAAATACTTTAGTAAATGCATTAATCGCTGCACAAAGAGCAGATATTGAGTTAGAATTTGAAAGAGCAGCAGCTATTGATTTAGCTGGTAGAAATGTATTAGAAGCAGTACAAGTTTCTGTTAACCCAAAAGTAATTGAAACTCCGAACATTGCAGCAGTTGCAATGAACGGTATTGAAGTTATAGTTAAGGCCAAAGTTACTGTTAGAGCAAACATTGAAAGATTAATTGGTGGTGCAGGAGAAGAAACTATAATAGCTAGAGTTGGTGAAGGTATTGTAACTACTGTAGGTTCATCAGAATCTCATACATCTGTTCTTGAAAATCCAGATTCAATCTCAAAAACTGTATTGAACAAAGGATTGGATTCAGGAACTGCATTTGAAATACTTTCGATTGATATTGCAGATGTCGATGTAGGAAGAAATATTGGAGCGAAACTACAAACAGATCAAGCAGAGGCGGACAAACGAATTGCTCAAGCAAAAGCAGAAGAAAGAAGAGCTATGGCTGTTGCAAAAGAACAAGAAATGATAGCAGAAGTTCGTTCAATGAGAGCGAAAGTAGTTGAAAGTGAATCAAAGGTTCCACTAGCTATCGCTAAAGCTTTAGAATCTGGTAATTTGGGAGTCTTGGATTATTATAATATGAAAAATATTATAAGTGATACTGAGATGAGGCAAGCTATCTCAGGAAATAGCGAAAAAATTAAAGAGGATGATAAGTAATGTTTTCTTTTCTATCTCTTGTAATTACGATAATAGTTGTAAAGTTTTTTGCTAATTATTTTATTCACATGAATAGTTCAAGACGTTACCAAAAAAACTTTAACCGTAAGAATTATCGCGAGAAAAAGACATTAGAAGATTTAAGAAAAGATAAATCAAATGCCAAATTATCTTATAATAAATCAAACAATTCTCAATACAATCAAAATAATATCAATAATTTTGAGCAAACACATATTAGAAAAGAAAATCAAAAATTAATTGATAAAAATTTTTTCGAAGAAAAAAACGACGAATTAGAATTGATTAGAGTTGAGATTAATGATGAATTTAAACATAAAGATGAATTAAAAAAAGCTATCATTATGAAAGAAATAATTGATAAGCCTTTGTCTTTAAGAAATAGAAGATAGTTTGATTATTATGATTAATTATGATACAATTAGATTAGAATAAATTGTGGCTAAGAGTGGGAAATCCCACTCTTATTTATTTAAATAATTTACGAAAAGGAGATATATGAATAAGAAATATCTTAGAGAACTTATGAATAATGACCTCAGCCCTTTAATTGAAGATACTGGAATCGACTTTTATGATGTAGAATATTCAAATCAAAATGGAAAAAATATTTTGACTTTTTACATTGAAAAGGATGAGGGTCTAATATCAATTGATGATTGTGAGTTAATAAATAATAGAATAACTGACAAACTTGACGAAATAGATCCTATTTCAGATCCCTATTATTTAGAAATTGCATCAGTAGATATAACTACACCATTCACTAGAGATAAAGATTTCAAAAAAAATTTAGGGAATGTTGTAATAGTAAATTTATATCAAAAATTAGATAGTAAGAAAGAGTTCAAAGGTATTTTAAAAGATTTCAATGATCAAGAAATATCTTTGGAATTAGAAAAAAATCAAATTAAAATTGAAAGGAGTAATATATCATCGATTAAGCTTTCTTTATTCGATTGATAGTAATATATGAACAATGATTTTATAAAGGCTCTTGATGAATTAGAAAAATCAAAAAAAATACCAAGAGAAGTTGTTTTCGATGCTTTAGAAAAAGCATTGATTAAAAGCTATGAGAAAAATTTTGATTATCAAGACCATGAAAACGAAGAAAGTTCTGTAGAAGTTAACATAAATAGAGACAACGGTAAGGTGAATTTATATGCAATAAAAACAGTTGTTGAAAATGTTGAAGATAAAAATACTGAAATAAGTTTAGAAGAAGCTAAGACTATTAAACGTAAATACGATTTAGGTGATAAAGTGAAAATTGAAATAACACCTAAAAACTTCGGAAGAATAGCTGCTCAAACTGCTAGAAATATTGTTATCCAAAAACTAAAAGATGCAGAACGTGATAATATTTATAACGAATTTATTGACAGAGAAAAAGAAATAATCACTGGAACAGTTCAACGTGTTGAACGTGGAATTGTCTATATAGATTTGGGTAGAGTAGAAGGTATAATACCAGTTTCAGAACAAATAAAATCTGAAGAATATACTCCTAATAAGAGATTAAAACTTTTCATCAAAGAGGTCAAAAACACTACAAAAGGAGCTCAAATAATACTATCGAGAACAGATAATTCTCTAATAAAAAGATTATTTGAATTAGAAGTTCCAGAAATAAATGATGGAACTGTTGAGATTTTTAGTGTTGCAAGAGAACCTGGCTCAAGAACTAAGATCGCGGTATTCAGTAATGATGAAAATGTTGATCCAGTTGGCTCATGTGTAGGTTTCAGTGGAACCAGAGTTAAGTCTATTGTGGATGAGTTGAATGGAGAAAAACTTGATATTGTTATATGGTCAAAAGATATTAAGACTTTCATATCTAATAGTTTAAGTCCATCTGAAGTAATAGCGACATTCATTGACGAAGCTCAAAAAATATGCCGTGTAATTGTTTCAGAAGATCAATTGTCTCTAGCTATAGGAAAAGAAGGACAAAACGCTAGACTTGCAGCTAAGTTAACGAACTGGAAAATAGACATCAAAGGACTTAACCAATACTTAGAATCTTATGAAGATGGTAGCTTGTCTGTTGAATTCGATGGAGAAGTAGATTTTCTAGAATCTAATGGTATTGAAGTTAGAGATGAAGATAAAGACAAAGTATTTGATAAAATTAAATATCATGAATCAGATGATATAGAAGAAATTGAAGATATTGAGGATACTGAAGAAGATAATTCTTTAGAATCCGAAAACACTGAAATTGCAGAAGATTCTGAAAATTAAATGTATTTAAGTTTTGGAGTATTAAATGAAAACTAAAAAAATTCCTTTAAGAAAATGTGTTGTTTGTGGTGAAAATAAACCAAAGCAAGAACTAATAAGAGTTGTTTTTAATAAAGAAGACGGAGTTTCTGTAGATTTGACAAACAAGAAAAATGGCAGAGGGGCTTATTTATGCAAGGATATAAAATGTATAAACAAGGCAAAGAAAAACAGAAGACTAAATCAGGTTTTAAAAACAGATGTAGACGCACTTATATATGAGGAGTTAATTAACCATGTAGAAGATTAATCAAAAGGAGGTCTTTGTATGGAAAAGATAAGAGTATACGAATTGGCAAAACAATTGAATGTTTCAACAAAAGACTTAATGAACAAATTAAAAGAAAACAAAATAGAAGTTAAAAGTCACATGTCAACATTAGATAAAGACCAAATATCAAAAGTTAAATCTTTTTATGAAAAACCAAAAAAAGTTCAAAATAATCAAAAGAACAGTAATTCAAAAAAAGAAAATAGACAAGATGTAAATAAAATTTCAAAAGAAAACGTGGAAAGTAAATCGCATACTGAAGCTAATAAACAAGATGATAATTCTAAAAAAAGATTTAAACCAAAACATCCAAGAAATAATGATGATGAATCTGTATCTCATTTCGATAAGATAAAACATAAAAACAAATCCGAAATGAATGAAAAGCATGATTCTAAAGATAAGAAAAAGAATAAGAATTTTAAAAATAACAAAAATAAAAATTCTAACAAAAATAAAAATAATACAAATAACAAGAATAATAGAAATAATAAAAATAAAAAAGAAGAAATCATCAAGAATGAGCCAAAAGAACCTAAGAAATTTATTATTCAACCTACAATTACAGTAAAAGATTTATCTGAGAAAATAAGTGTATCTATTAGTGAATTAATAATGAAACTAATGGAATTAGGTATAATGGCAAATCAAAACCAAGAAATTGATTTTGATACTGCTAGTTTAGTAGCTGGTGAATTCAATGTTATCGTTGAACAAGATGAAGTCGAAGATTTTGATGACGATGATGTATTTAACCTAGATTTTGAAGATAAGGATGAGGATTTAAAAGAAAGACCACCTGTCATCACTGTAATGGGACACGTTGACCATGGTAAAACATCTATACTTGACAGAATTAGAAATTCTAGAGTAGCTGGTAGAGAAGCCGGAGGAATTACACAACATATTGGTGCGTATACTATTAGAGTTAACGACAAAAAAATAGTATTTTTAGATACACCAGGTCACGAAGCTTTTACAGCAATGAGAAGTAGAGGAGCACAAGTAACAGATGTTTCAATATTGGTAGTTGCTGCAGATGATGGTGTAATGCCTCAAACGGTGGAAGCTATAAATCACTCAAAAGCTGCAGGCGTTCCAATAATTGTCGCTGTTAATAAAATAGATAAAGAAAATGCTAATATAGAAAGAGTAAAAACTGAATTAGCTGAAAATGGATTGGTACCTGAAGACTGGGGTGGAGATACAGTTTTAGTTCCAGTTTCTGCTAGAACAGGTGAAGGTATTGATGAATTACTTGAAATGATTTTAATGATCGCAGAAATGGAAGAACTAAAAGCTAATCCAAATAGACTTGCTGTAGGTACTGTAATTGAAGCTCAGTTAGACAAGGGAAGAGGTCCAACTGCTACAATTTTGGTGCAAAAAGGTACTCTAAAACATTCAGATATGGTATTTAGTGGACAAGCAAGTGGTCGTATCAGAGCTATGTTTAATGATCAAGGAAAGCAAGTTAAAAAAGCAGGTCCTTCAACACCAGTATTGATTCTAGGTTTAAACGAAGTACCTGAAGCTGGCGATATGATATACGCTGTCAAAGATGAAAAAGAAGCTAGAAATTATGCTCAAAAAATAAAAGACCATAACCGTGAAGAACAAATCAAGTCTTCTTCAAACGTGAACTTAGACGAGTTATTTGGAAAAATTTCAGACGGAGAAACTAAAGATCTTAATATTATAATAAAAACTGATGTTAAAGGTACAATTGACGCTATTAAACAATCATTAATAAAATTAAGCAATGATGAAGTAAAAGTTAATATAATTCACGGTGCTGTCGGTGGTATTACTGAATCTGATGTTAACTTAGCATCTGCATCAAGTGCTATAATCATTGGTTTTAACGTAAGACCAACTCAAGTGGCTTTGGATATGGCAAAAAATGAATCTATAGAAATAAGAACTTATAGAGTTATATATGATGCTATAGAGGATGTAAAAAATGCAATTACTGGTATGTTAAAACCACAATATCAAGAAGAAGTTTTAGGTAGAGCTACAGTTAGAGATACGTTCAAAGTTCCTGGAGTAGGTACTGTTGCGGGCGTATATGTAAACACAGGAAAAGTAACTAGAAATGCTGTTGTTCGTTTGTTGAGAGATGAAATATTAATTTTTGAAGGTCCTATTTCTTCATTGAAGAGATATAAAGACGATGTTAAAGAATTAACTCAAGGCTATGAGGGCGGTATGGGCTTAGAAAATTATAATGACATTAAACCAGGAGATGTACTGGAAGCATATGTACTAAACGAAGTACAAAGATAGGAGAATTATGAATATTAAAAGAGTAAGAAGAATTTCATCAGAAATCAAAAAAGTTATTTCAAGTTCTATAATTAATTCACTAAAAGATCCTAGGATTGACAAACTAAATGTTTCTGTTACAGACGTAAAAGTAACAAATGATTTGAGTTTTGCTACAGTATATATAGCGGTAATAGGCGATGATGAAAAGAAAAAACAAACTCTTGAAGGATTGAATAAAGCAAAAGGATTCTTAAAAAAACAAATTGGTGAAAATGTAGATTTAAGACATGTACCACAACTGATTTTCAAAATTGATGAAACTAGTGAGCAAAGTATGCATATTGAAAATCTAATAAAATCAATTCACGAGGAAAATTATAATGAAGATTAATGATGAAATCTTGAAATTTAAAGAGCAATTGAATGAAGCAAGTTCAATTGCTCTAATTTCTCACTTAGACCCAGATGGTGATAACTTAGGTTCATTAACTGCTTTATCAAAAAGTTTACTCAATTTAGGAAAAAAGGTTTATCCTATTGAGTTTGACAAAATTCCTGAAAATCTAAAATTTCTACCTAATCTAGATTTGCTATCAGATAATACAGATATTAATATTGATATGATAATTTGCCTAGATTGTGCTAATTATAAGAGATTAGGTCAGATTGATGAATTATTTAACAAATCAAAATTCAGAATAAATATAGACCATCATCAAAGTAATGAGTTTTACGGTGACGTCAACATAGTTAAAAAAGGATATAGCTCAACTTGCGAATTAGTATTTGATGTAATAAACGAAGTAAATCTACCAATTGATGAAGAAATTTCGATGTCACTTTTAACAGGAATTTCAACTGATACTGGAAGATTTTTATATTCTGCTACAACTGCAGATACATTAGCTAAAGCTTCTAAATTAGTTGAAAATGGTGCAGACATGATGAAAATCAATGAATTAATTTATCAATCAAAAAAATTTGAAGCACAACTTTTAGAAAATGAAATCTTATCTAAAACTGAAATTTATAATGATTATGTTGCAATTGGTTTTGTAATGACAGATCAATTAAATAAGTATAATGTTGAAATTTCAGATATTGATAGTGTAATTAATACTTTCAGAGATACTGACAAAATCAAAATATCAGTATTAATTAAACAACAAACTGAAAATGAGTACAAGGTAAGTTTCAGAAGCAAGGGAAATATTGATGTAGGATTAATTGCCAAAAATCTTGGTGGAGGTGGTCATAAGAATGCTGCTGCTACAAGAATTACAGGGGATTTTGAGACAGTTTCAAATAAAATAAAAGAAGAAATTGATAGATATGGATTGTGTAATTAATGTTTTTAAGGAAAAGGGATATACATCTCAAGATGTTGTTTCTATATGTAAAGGAATTTTAAAAACTAAGAAGATCGGACACGCTGGTACTCTAGATCCTGACGCTACCGGAGTTTTGTTATTAGGCGTTGGAAAAGGAACTAAAATAACAGAATATCTAATGGAATATGGTAAAACATATATATTT
This sequence comes from Finegoldia sp. BIOML-A1, assembly GCF_009678325.1. Taxonomy (NCBI): domain Bacteria; kingdom Bacillati; phylum Bacillota; class Tissierellia; order Tissierellales; family Peptoniphilaceae; genus Finegoldia; species Finegoldia sp. BIOML-A1. The sequence continues at coordinate 161,107 of NZ_WKZF01000002.1, read as the reverse complement.
GAAATGTGTTTTGGTACAAGTACAGATACTCTTGATTTATCTGGTAATGTCACAGGTTTTTCTGAGAAAACATACGATAAAGAAAAATTAAAGGAAATTTTAGATGATTTAAATGGTAAAACTATTGAACAAGTACCTCCAATGTATTCCGCAGTTAAGGTAAATGGAAAAAAACTTTACGAATATGCAAGAGAAAACATGGAAATTAAGAGGAAATCCAGAAAAATTACAATTTATAATATTGAACCATTACATCTTCTAGAAAATTCATGTATAATCAAAGTTAGATGCTCTAAGGGAACGTATATTAGAGTTTTAATAGAAGATATTGCCAAAAAATTAGATAGATTAGCATACATGAAATCACTTATTAGAGTAAATTCTGGTGGTTTTGATATAAAAGATTCAATAAAAATAGAATCGCTTAGAAAATGTAATATTGACGATGTATCATTTTCAGTCTACGAAAGTTTGACAGAAATGAAATCTATCGAACTTGATGATAATTTATATAAAAAAATTACCAATGGTGTTAAAGTGAACATCAACCACAAAAACATTGATAATATCAAAGTAGTTTGTAAGAATAAATTTATTGGAATCGGCAGTATTGAAGATAATATTTTAAAAATGAATAAGGTATTTGACATATGCAAATAATTGATTTAGACAAAGATAACGTAAAAATTAATATTGATGCTATTACTTTAGGAAATTTTGACGGATTACATTTAGCACATCAAAAACTTATAAATAAATGTGTTAGCTTAGGTAAATCAGGGGTTATTATATTCAAGTCACATACTTCAGAAGTTTTAGAATATGCTAATTTTAAAAATATATTAACAACGGATGATAAAATAAATATATTAAAAAGAATGAATGTAGATTACTGCTTAATCAAGTCATTTGATAAAGCTTTTTTATCCTTAAAGCCTGTAGAGTTTTTAACTTATGTGAAAGAGCATACTAATTTCAAAAATTTAGTTGTGGGCAAAGATTTCAAATTCGGAATTAATGCATCTGGTAATGTATCTACTTTAGAAGATTTTCAAAAAGTTTTTAATTATAAACTCTACACTATAGATGACCAATTTATTAAAAATGTCCCTATTAGATCGACAACAATTCGCAAATTTTTAATGAGTGGAGACGTTGAGAATGCTAATTCAATGCTCTACAGACCATTTAGTATTAAGGGAGTTGTCGTCGATGGTAAACATAGAGGAAGAAATTTAGGTTACCCTACTGCTAATTTGGAATGTAAACAATATATTATACCAGCAGCTGGCGTTTATTATACTAATGTTATTTATGATAACAAACTATACAAAGGTATAACTTCTGTAGGAGAAAATCTAACCTACGATGAACATGATGTTAAAATTGAAACTCATATATTAGATTTTAAAGGTGATTTGTATGGAAAAAATTTAACGTTAGTATTCATAAAAAAAATAAGAGATAATGTAAAATTTAATTCTGAGATTGAACTTATCAATAAATTAAAAAGCGATTATAATTTTGCAAAAAACCAAGATTTAGATTTACAATTACAAGATTATATGATAATATAAATAAGTACTACTTTTACATTGATATTCGAAACCTCAACGATATCGCTGTAATGGTGAATATTAAATTTTATGGAGGAAATTATGTACAACAAAGAAATCAAAGAAGAAATAATCAAAGAATACCAAACAAAAGAAGGAGACACTGGTTCTCCAGAAGTTCAAGTAGCTTTATTGACTTACAGAATAAACTACTTAACTGAACATTTAAAGTCTCATAAGAATGATCACCATTCAAGAAGAGGTCTTTTCAAAATGATCGGTAAAAGAAGAAATCTTCTTAACTATCTTAGCAATAAAGACATTGAAAGATACCGTGATTTAATTAAAAGATTAAACATTAGAAGATAATTTAAAGAGCGGGTTTTTCCGCTCTTTTTATTTATAAGGAGAATATATGATAAAAAAATACGAATATGATTTATGCGGTAAAAAAATAGAAGTTACGATTGGAAAAGTTGCTGAACAAGCTAATGGAGCATGTTTAATTCAATCTGGAGAAACTGTACTTCTAGTTACTGCTGTAGGATCAAAAGAGCCACGTGAGGGAGTTGATTTCTTCCCATTAACATGCGATTTTGAAGAAAAACTTTATTCTGTCGGAAAAATTCCAGGAGGATTTATAAAACGTGAAGGTAGACCTAGTGAAAAGGCTACATTAACTGCTAGATTAATAGATAGACCACTAAGACCATTATTCCCAGAAGGATATCATAACGATGTGCAAGTTATAGCTACAGCACTTTCTGTGGATCAAGACAATACTCCTGATATTTTAGCTATGATAGGTTCATCTATAGCATTGAGCATTTCAGATATTCCTTTCTTAGGACCTACTGGTTCTGTAGCCGTAGGAATGATCGATGGTGAATTTATTATTAATCCTACACAAGAACAAAGAGATAAATCAGATCTTGAATTAACTGTTGCTGGTACTAAAGATGCTATAATGATGGTTGAAGCTGGATGCAATAATATTACTGAACAACAAGTATTAAAAGCTATACTTAGAGCACATGAAGAAATTAAAAAAATATGTGAATTTATTGAATCAATTCAAAAAGAATGTGGTAAGCCAAAACAAGAATTCATTCAGCCAGAAAAAAATATAGAGTTAGATGAAGAAGTTAAATCATTCTGCATTGAAGATTTGAAGAAAATTACAGTTAATGAAGATAAATTAGATAGAGAAGATCACATTAATACTCTAAAAAGAAGCGTAGTGGATCATTTTGTTGAAAAATATGATGAAAGTATAGCTTCAAAAGTTTCTACTATATACGATGATTTAGAAAAGTCAGAAGTAAGACGTTTAATATTAGAAGATCATATCAGACCCGATAATAGAAAACTTGATCAAATTAGAGAAATAACTTGTGATGTAGATATCTTACCTAGACCACATGGTTCAGGTTTGTTTAAAAGAGGTCAAACTCAAGTTTTATCTGTTACAACTTTGGGAACTCCTTCTGATGCACAAGTACTAGATGGACTAATTGAACAAGAAGATAAAAGATATATGCATCAATACAACTTCCCACCTTACTCTGTTGGGGATGCAAGACCTTTAAGAAGTCCAGGTAGACGTGAAATTGGTCACGGTGCTTTAGCTGAAAGAGCTCTATTACCTGTAATTCCATCAGAAGAAGAATTCCCTTACACAATAAGAGTAGTATCTGAAGTATTAAGTTCAAACGGTTCTAGTTCTCAAGCATCTGTATGCGGTTCAACTCTTAGTTTACTAGATGCAGGTGTTCCAATAAAAGAACCTGTTGCAGGTATTGCCATGGGATTGATTAAGGAAGATGATAATGTTGTAATTCTTTCCGATATTCAAGGTTTGGAAGATCACTTAGGAGATATGGATTTTAAAGTTGCAGGTACAAAAGATGGTATAACTGCATTGCAAATGGATATTAAAATTACAGGAATTTCTGAAGAAATATTAACTGAAGCTCTAGAAAGAGCTAGAGTTGGTAGACTTCATATATTATCGTTAATGAACGAATGTATAAGTGAACCAAATAAAGAAATTTCAAAGTATGCTCCTAGAATTATGGTAATTAATATTGCACCTGAAAAAGTAAGAGAAGTTATTGGACCAGGTGGAAAAGTCATAAACAAAATTATTGATGAAACTGGCGTTAAAATAGATACTGAAGATGATGGTAAAATTACAGTAGCTGGTGAAAACACTGAAAGTGCACAAAGAGCTATAGATATGATTAAAGAAATAGTTAGAGAACCAGAAATTGGTGAAAAATATTTAGGAAGAGTTACTAAGATTATGAATTTTGGTGCTTTTGTTGAAATATTACCTGGAAAAGAAGGTCTTCTTCACATTTCTAATATAGCTCATGAAAGAACTAATAAAGTTGAAGATGTTTTAAAAGAAAACGATGAAATTATGGTAAAACTTATGGATATAGATGACCAAGGTAAGATGACATTATCCAGAAAAGCGCTTTTACCAAAACCAGAAAGAAAAGAAAAAAAGAATTTTGATAAAAAATCTGAAGATCAAAATACAGAAGATAAATAATTAATAGTTGAGTAATTCTATTACTCAACTATATTTTTGAAAGGGGACATTATGAAAGTTAAAATAATTAATAAATCTAATAACCCTCTACCAAAATATTCAACAATTGGGTCTAGTGGTATGGATTTGAGAGCTTATACTGAAAATGATATAACTTTAAAACCACTTGAAAGAACTCTTGTACCTACCGGAATATATATTGCAATTCCAGAAGGTTATGAGGTTCAAATCAGACCAAGAAGTGGTTTGAGTATTAAGCATGGAATAACTCTGATAAATTGCGTTGGCACTATAGACAGTGATTATAGAGGAGAATTAAGAATTCCTGTAGTCAATTTGTCGAATGAAGAATATACAATTTCATCGGGGGATAGAATTTGTCAAATGATACTACAAAAATTCGAAAATATTGAATTCGAAGAAGTTGAAGTATTAGATGCTACAGATAGAAATGATGGCGGATTTGGCCATACAGGCTACTAATTATGGCTAGAAATACTAAATCACGAAACAAAACTCAATCAAAATCTAATAGCAAAAAAAATGCTAAGTCTTCGAAAAAATTAATAATTATATTAGTGTTAATTATTTCACTTATATTCATGGCTAGTAGTAGAGTTGGTGTTTTGGGAATTATTGTAAAAAATATATACTTCAATACTTTCGGCATCTTTTCATACGTTTTTATATCATTAGGTATACTGTATACAATATCGACGATATCTGATATAAACCATGGAAATAAACTAAGAAAAATTACTTATATATTGGCTGTTTCTTCAATTTTCGTAATGAGTTTAATTAATATATCAAACTATCCAAATCTTAATATTAATCAAAGGATTGATTTGAATTTAAATTTAGCAAATGACTACAGTGGTATTGGAGTAATTGGAGCTATTATAGCATCAATATTAAACATTGCTATAGGCTACATAGGTTTATATGTTGCACTCGTTTTTTGTTCTTTATTTTTTATATCTGCAATAATGAATTTAACTTTAAAAGAGTTATTTCAAGAATTTTTTACTTTTGTTAAAAAGACATTTATAGATATAAAAACAAAAAATAAAAAGAACAAAAAAAATAAAAGTATCGAAAAATCACACGAGATTAAGCAAAATAAACCTATAAAAGAAAGAATTTCTAAAACTCCTATTAAAGAAAAGTCTGATTTAAATAAATCTACAGAATATGAACCTCCAAAACCAAAACTCAACGATTATAAATCGAATGAAAAAGAATCCGGAGAACAACTATCTGTTATAGACTTTGGTGAATTCTCTGGACAAAGTAATTATACTTTTCCACCATTAGAACTTTTGAAAAATGCTGAATATGCGGAAGATAATGATGATTCTGTTTTACAGAAAGCAAAAATGATTGAAGAAACTTTAAAAAACTTTTCAATAGATGCGACTGTTGTTCAAATCGATAGAGGTCCTACGGTTACTTGCTATGAATTAGAGCCTAAGGCAGGTGTGAAAGTCTCAAGAATAGTCAATCTAGCAGATGACCTATCACTTTCTTTAGCTACAAGTGGAATTAGAATACAAGCTCCAATTCCCGGTAAATCTGTAGTGGGAATTGAAGTAGAAAATGACGTTAAAAATTCTGTAATGTTAAAAGAGATTTTAATGTCTGATAATTTTGTAAAAGAAAAATCATTGATGCCAATAGCTTTAGGAAAAGATATTTCTGGGAAATGTATTGTAACTTCTGTTGATAAGATGCCACACCTACTTATAGCAGGAGCTACTGGTAGTGGTAAATCTGTTTGCATCAATACCATAATAATGAGTATTTTGTATAAGTCAAATCCAAATGATGTAAAACTTATATTGATTGATCCAAAAGTTGTAGAATTGAGCATATATAACAATATCCCACATCTTGCTATTCCAGTTGTTACGGATCCAAAAAAAGCAAGTGCCGCTTTAAATTGGGCTGTAAGAGAGATGGAAAGAAGATACCAAATATTTTCAGAGAATCACGTTCGAGATATCAAAGCTTACAATAAGAAAAATAAAAATGATGAACTTGAAAAACTACCTTATATTGTTATTATAATAGATGAGTTAAGTGATTTAATGATGGTCTCAGCAAATGATGTTGAAGATGCTATTTGTAGACTAGCTCAAATGGCAAGGGCATGTGGTATCCATTTAATCATTGCAACTCAAAGACCAACAGTGGATGTAATTACTGGTACAATAAAAGCAAATGTACCGTCTAGAATTTCTTTTGCTGTTAGTAGCCAAATAGATTCTAGGACTATTTTAGATCAATCCGGTGCCGAAAAGCTTATAGGAAGAGGAGATATGTTATTTTTCCCATCATCAATGGCAAAACCTAGTAGAGTTCAAGGCGCTTTTATTTCTGATGAAGAAGTAGACAATGTGGTTAAATTTTTAATAAATAAAAATGAAACTAATTATAAAGAAGAAATCATAGAAGACATAGATAAATCAGAAAGTATAGATCTTGAAGATGACGATACAGATATTCTATTTACAGATGCTGTAGAAATTATTTTGAATGAAGATTCTGCATCAATTTCTCTATTGCAAAGAAAATTAAAAATAGGATATGCTAGAGCGGGAAGAATTATAGATCAAATGGAAGAAAAAGGTATTGTTGGTCCTAGTGAGGGAAGCAAACCTAGAAAAATTTTAATACCTAAAGATTATTTAGAAAGACGTGATTGATATGAATATTGCAAATAAGTTTACAACATTAAGAGTTATTTTAATACCATTTTTTGTGGCATCATTACTAGTATTCAAAACAGACAATTATATACCTGCGTTAATATTTATAATCTCTGCAATAACAGATTTTATTGATGGTCAACTCGCTAGAAGGAAAAATTTAGTTACTACATTTGGAAAGTTTATGGATCCATTAGCAGACAAAATGTTGAGTTGCAGTGCATTAATTGTCCTAGTACAACTAGGAAAAGTTCCTGCATGGAGCGTGGTTATAGTTGTATTAAGAGAACTTACTATTAGCGGTTTCAGAATATTAGCTGCATCTAATGGAGTTACATTAGCAGCAAGTTATTGGGGAAAATCAAAAACTATGACACAATTTATCGCTATTGTTTTAATTTTGATTAATACTGGGGATAAATTAGGGTTTGCTTTAGATATGTACCTATATTATATATCGATTGTATTAACTGTAATCAGCTTATGTGATTATATTTTTAAGAATGTTAATGTATTAGATTTAAAAAATATATAATTATTTTTTGGTTTGTGGTATAATAAACACAAGAACTTATGTTCTGTTTAAATTTTAGGAGGTAGTCATGGATTTTTCTAATGGATCTGAAAAAGATCAAGCTTTAAGAGAAGCTTTTGCAAGCATTGAAAAACAATTTGGAAAAGGCTCTATAATGAAACTTGGAGATCATGTTCAAAAAGATATCGAAGCTATTCCTACTGGAGCTATAAATTTGGATGTTGCTTTAGGAATAGGTGGCTTACCAAGAGGTAGAGTTATTGAAATTTATGGACCTGAATCTTCTGGTAAAACAACTTTGGCACTCCATGTAGTTGCTGAAGCACAAAAGATGGGTGGTACTGCAGCTTTTATCGATGCTGAACACGCATTAGACGCAATTTATGCTAAAAACTTAGGTGTAGATACAGACAATCTTATCATTTCACAACCAGATACAGGTGAACAAGCTTTAGGAATATGTGATTCTCTTGTTAGAAGTTCTGCTGTAGATATTATTATCATTGACTCTGTTGCAGCACTAGTTCCAAGAGCTGAAATAGAAGGAAATATGGGAGACAGCCATGTTGGTCTACAAGCAAGACTAATGTCTCAAGCTTTACGTAAATTAACAGGTGTTATTTCCAAGAGCAATTGTACAGTTATTTTCATTAACCAACTTAGAGAAAAAGTTGGAATAATGTTTGGTAATCCAGAAGTTACAACGGGTGGCAGAGCTTTAAAATTCTATTCTTCAGTTAGAATTGAAATTAGAAGAGGAGAAGCTATTAGAAAAGGTGACGATATTGTAGGAAATCGTACTAAAGTTAAAATCGTCAAAAACAAAGTAGCACCTCCATTTAAACAAGTAGAATTCGACATTATGTACGGAGAAGGTATTTCTAAAATAGGTACAATATTAGACTTAGCCACTGACTGCAAAGTTGTAAAAAAAGCAGGTGCTTGGTACAGTTATGAAGATGAAAAATTAGGACAAGGTCGAGAAAACTCTAAAGTATTTTTAGAAGAAAATCCAAAAATACTAGAAGAAATTATCGATAAAACATATGAATTTTATGGATTAAGATCAAAAGAGGATTCAGAGGCTATCAAAACAGAAAATAACGATGATATAAAAGACGAATCGAATAACGAAATAAGTGAGGATGAATTAGACTAGGGCAAGTATTACTTGCCCACTATTTCTATTATGAAGATATTATTTTTTACAGATACACATATAAAATCTAGAAATCCTAGATCTAGAATTGACGATTACGAAGATTCTATTTATAAAAAAATTGAAGAAATAAGAGAAATATCAATAAATGAAAATGTTGACATGATACTTCACGGTGGAGATTTGTTTGATAAAGCAGATGTTGGAATAAAAACAGCATCTAAATTTGGTAAATTGTTTCAAACTTTTCCGAAGAAAATTCACATAATAAGTGGGAATCATGATATATATGGTTATAATCCAAAATCTATAGATAGAGCTATGATGGGACTATACAATTCATTAGATGTATTAGAACTAGTTGAAGAAGATAAGCCTATTATAATGGAAAGGGATGGTTTGAGGGTTCAAATATCTGGCCAACCATATACTCATGATATTGATTCATCTGATAAATCTTACTATTATCCTAAAAGATTAGATAATGTAGACTATCATATACTAATGATACACAGCTTTTTATTGTATAAGAAATTTATTGAACAAATTGAGTATACTTTAATCGATCAAATTATGGATACTGATTGTGATATTGTTTTAAGTGGTCACTATCATACTGGATTTAAAACTGTAAAGGTAAATGAAAAGTTTTTTGCAAATCCAGGAAGTATTGCTAGAATGACTAATACTGAATCAGAAAGAAAAAGAATACCTAAGGTCTTGATAATTGAACTTACAAAAGATGATATCAAAATTGAAGAAATTTTTCTAAAAAGTGCAAAAAATAGTAGTGAAATTTTTTCTAATGATAAATTAAACCCGTATTCTATTAAAAACAAAAGTCTCTTGGATATAAAAGAAAGACTTTCAAAGTTATCAAGCAATCCGATTATAGACATCAATAACAACTTAAAATCCATAGGAAGAGAAATGAAAATAGATGAAGAAATTATTGATGAAGCCATAAGGAGAATAGAATAATGTATATTACCGATATATATTTAACTAATTTTCAGTCATACGAACAAGGTCATTTTGAGCTTTCAGAAAAAGTGAACTTAATTACAGGTGCTTCTGATAGTGGAAAAACTGCCTTAATTAGAGCTCTATCATGGGTCTTATTCAATGATTACACAACTGATTTATTAATCAGAAATGGATACAATAATGTTGAAGTCAAAATTGTATTTAACAATGGTAATTTTATTTTAAGAGGTAGAAAAGGTAATACTAATTATTACTACATTAAAAATAATCCTGATAATGAAGAGATAAAGAAATATGAAAATTTCGGTAGAGAAATACCATCAGAAATTCAAGATGATTTTCTTTTTAAAAAAGTTAATCTCTTGAACGAGAAATACAATATTTTAATCGCTTCACAATTAGAAAATTCATTTTTGCTGTCAGAAACAGATTCTACAAAAGCAAATGCTATCGGGAAACTAGTAAATATTGATATACTAGACAATGCATCCAGAAATGTCTCAAGAGAAATAAAAAGCACAAAAGGAGAATTAAATTTTAAAAAAAGTTTTATCAACGAAAAAGAAGAATCTCTAAATAAATATGATTATTTAAATGAAGAAAAAATAAAAATTGACAACCTAAGAGTTCTATACAATAATTTAGCCAAAAATTCTGAAAAATTAAATATATTGAAAACATTATCCATTAAACTTTCTGAATTAAATGTCAGGATTAAAAATGGTTATAAATACTTAGATAACTACAAAGGACTAGATATTTGTTCAGAAACTTTGCAGAATACAGAAGATAATATGTCTTCCTTTACAAAACTTAATCAACTATATGAGTATTCTCAGGAAATAATAAAAGGTATCGAATCTAGTAATGTAAAATTGAATAATTTAAGATATACGGATTTGATATCAGAAATTATTGATAACATCGATAAAAATCTTACTTTATTGAAGTTTTTGAAACCATTATATGATAGATTAACTTACGTAAAAAGTAGTTATACCAACTATAAAACTATATTAGAGAAATTTAAACAAGTGCCTAAATCCTATAATATCTTATTAAATACTCAAAATGATATCCAAATTTTAAATCAGTTATCTAATTTAAATAAAAATTACTATAGAATTAACCAATCAATAAGCAATAATAGTCAGGTATTAACAAGTATTAATACATCTAAAGTATCTGATTTAATAAATAGAATTGATAAAAACAAAGAAAAATATATACAACTATATAAACTTAACATTTCATATCTAAAAATTAATAAAATCATTTTAGACCAATATGATAAATTAGATAAATTGAATTCTATCAATAATTTACAAATTATATTATTAAATATTAACAAAGCTTTCGAATTGTTAACCAAACTAAAAATAATAAAAAACACCTTAGATGAAAAACAAGAGATTTATCAACAGAATACTAAAGTATTAGCTGAATGTAATTTTTTAATAGATGACTTGATAAATAAATACAAAGAAAATCTTTACAAAGAAAAAATATGTCCATTTTGTCTAAGTGAAATAGATGAAAATCATGTTACTCAAATAGTAAAGGAGTTAAGGAAATAATGAATACTAATGAACGTTTTAACAACATAAAAGAAAGACTTGATAAAGCTAAAGAAGAAAAAAATAGAGCCGAAATTGCGTTAGAGAATTTAGAGAAGCAAAAAGAAGATATACTTAACCAGTTGAAAGAATTAAATATAGATCCTGAAAATCTTGAATCAGAAATTACTAGACTACAAAATCAAATCGAACAAGATTTACAAAAAGCTGAGGAGCTTCTTCCTGATGCAAAAAATTGATTTAACTCAAATTCGATCCAAAATCACTTCTATGGAAATTAAGTATCAAAGTGAATTAGCGGTAAAAAAATCAATAGAAGAAGAAATATTAGCTACAAAAAAAAGTATTGATACTCTTGAAAAGCAAATAGAAAAACTTGAAATCATAAAAATGCTTTATGATAAGACTTCAGAATATTCAAGAGAACAAGCCAAAATTCAAATAGAAAACCTTGTAAGTAGATGTTTAAGTTATATCTTTGAAAAAGAAATGAATTTTAAAATCGAAATAAAAATTAAAAATAACAATCCTTCTGCCAAGTTTTTTATAGAAGAAAGCTTAGATATTGATGGTGAGATTAAAACTTTTACCTACGATATTGTCGATGCTAGAGGTGGTGGAGTAGTAGATATAGTTTCTTTGGCACTAAGAATTTCTTTTATCATGCTATATGAAAATAATCTTGCCAATATTATTGTACTTGATGAACCTTGTAAGCATGTTAGTGAAGACTATATACACAATGTAGCAAATTTTATCAATGAGATCAGTGAGGAATACAATAAACAAATTATAATGATTTCCCATAACGCTCACTTATCAGCTATTGGAGATATTAACTATAGAATTACAAATAGAAATAATACATCTGAAATAGATGTTATATAATTTTCTATTATATATCTAAATATTGACAATCAACGGTATTTGTACTACACTAAAAGAGTAAATTTATCCAAAAGATTTATTTAATGAATATTGAAAATTGAATAAAGGGGGTGTATTTATGAGCACCGCGACATCTTTAATAATTGCTATAATTGCTGCAATTTTAGGTATTGTAATAGGTTTCTTTTTGAGAAAAAGCATGGCCGAGAAAAAAATCAGAAGTGCTGAAGATTATGCTGTTAAAATAATTGAAGATGCAAACAAAGATGCTGAAACTAAGAAGAAAGAACTATTAGTAGAAGCAAAAGATGAAATTTTTAAGATGAAAAGTGATTTGGATCGAGAAAACAAATCTCGATTGAAAGAAATCAGTCGTCAAGAAGATAGACTTAATTCTAAAGAAGAAAATTTAGAACGAAAAAATGCATCATTAGAAAAGAAGCACAAAAAGCTAGATTCAGAATTAAAGAAAGCTGACGATATGCAACAAAAAATTCAATCCATAATAGATGAAAAGGAATTAGAATTGGAAAAAGTTGCAGGATTAACAAGCGATGAAGCCAAGGACATTATTCTTGATAGAGTTAAATCTGAAACAATACGTGAGCAAGCTGCTATTATTAAAGAAATCGAATCCAAAACTAAGGAAGAATCTGAAAAATTTGCAAGAGAAATCATTAGTACATCAATTCAAAGATATGCCGCAGATCAAGTAGCGGAATCTACTGTGTCTGTTGTTAATTTACCAAATGACGATATGAAAGGTAGAATCATTGGTCGTGAAGGTAGAAACATAAGAGCATTTGAAACTTTAACAGGTGTAGATTTAATAATTGATGATACTCCAGAAGCTGTTGTATTATCAGCTTTTGATCCTGTAAGACGTGAAATTGCAAGAATCGCTTTGGAAAAACTTATAGTTGATGGAAGAATTCATCCTACTAGAATTGAAGAAATGGTTGAAAAAGCCAAGAAAGAAGTAGATAATACTATAAGAGAAAAAGGCGAAGAAGCTTGTGATGAAACTAATGTACATGGTTTACATCCAGAATTGATTAAAATTCTTGGTAAACTACATTACAGAACAAGTTATGGACAAAATGTTCTTAAACATTCTATTGAGGTATCTAATATTGCTGGAATGCTTGCAAGTGAATTAGGAGTAAATGTGAAATTAGCTAAAAGAGGTGGATTACTTCACGATTTAGGAAAAGCAATTGACCACGAAATCGAAGGACCACACGTTGAACTAGGCGTTAACGCTGCTAAAAGATTCAAAGAGCCTAAAGATGTTATCAATTGTATTGAGGCTCATCATGGAGATGTTGAACCGACATGTATCGAATCTATATTAGTTCAATCTGCTGATGCAATATCAGCAGCAAGACCTGGAGCTAGACGTGAATCTATGGAAAACTATATCCAAAGATTAGAAAATCTAGAACAAATAGCTAATTCATTTGATGGTATTGAAAGTTCTTATGCTATACAAGCCGGTAGAGAAATCAGAATTATGGTTAAACCAGAAGTTATTGATGAAAGCGCTATGGTTATATTAGCAAAAGATGTAGCTCATAAAATTGAAAGTGAATTAGAATATCCTGGACAAATTAAAGTAAATGTCATAAGAGAAAATAGGGTATCTGATTACGCAAAATAAGAATTAATTTAGAAGGTCAACATTTGTTGACCTTCTTCTAATATGAAAAACTTTAAAAGGATTTAAAAATGATTGATATGCACGTACATTCTACAGAAAGTGATGGAAGATTAAGTATTGAAGAAATTCAAAAAACTGCAAATAAAAATCATATAGATGAAATTGCAATTACTGATCATGATATTTTAATGTCTGCTGATCCAGAACTTTATAATACTAACATCATTAAAGCTGTAGAATTTGGTATAACTTACAAAAACAAAGAAGTACATATTCTTGGGTACTATGTAGATAGTTCCAATGAAAACTTACGAAAAATTTCTGAATTAGCCATAAATGATAGAGCAAATAGAATTGATATTTTTGAGAAAAATTTTGCTAAATTTGGAATCGAAATTGACAAAGAAAAAGTCCTAAATTATAGTAAGGATAAAGTTTTTTCTAGAAGTAATTTAGCTCAATATTTAGTAGATATTAATATATGCAAAAATAAAAACGAAGCGTTTAACGAATATTTATCTCCAAAAGGTAAATGTTATGTCGCAAAAAACTTCACATCACTAAAAAACATTATTGATTCTATAAAATCAGCTAATGGAGTATGTGTTTTAGCACATCCTATAACATTGAATGATGATAATATTGTAGATGAAATAATAGAAATGGGTATTGATGGAATTGAAGTAATTAATTCAAAGCATTCATTTACTGATATCAAAAAATATTTAAATATAGCGATAAAAAACAAACTAATATATACAGCAGGAAGCGACTGTCATGGAAAGCAGTTTGATGGTAACTATTTAATGGGAAATTTTGCATTAAATTATACAACACTTAAATCTATAAAAAAACTACACGAATTAAGGAGCAATTATGTTATCAAATAAAATTAACAGTATAAATCCATCTTTAACACTTGAGTTGAGTGCTAAAATTAATAAATTAAAAAAAGAAGGAATAAAAGTCTATAACTTTACAGTTGGAGAACCAGACTTCAAGACTCCAAGATATATAATTGATAAAACTTTAGAGTACTTGGATAACGGAATTGTTAGATATACTGATACTAGCGGAATACCTGATTTACGAGAAGAAATAAGTTTAAAACTTAACAAATGTAATCATATAAAATGCGATAAAGATTCTATAGTTGTATCCACTGGTGCTAAACAAGCAATAGTTAATAGCTTATTTGCATTAACAAATCCTAATGATGAAGTTCTTATACCATCTCCATATTGGTTAAGTTATCCTGAAATGTGTAAATTAACAGATTGTAAGCCTGTCATTTTACCATATAACGAAAACTTCAAAGTCGATGTCGATATATTAAACCAATATAAAAACTCAAACACTAAATGTCTTATATTAAATAATCCTTCTAATCCTACAGGAGTTATCTATTCAGAAGAAGAATTACTTAGTATTGGTAATTGGGCAGTCGAAAATAATGTATATATTATATCTGATGAAATTTACGAAAGATTATCATATGATAAAGATTTTATAAGTATAGCCTCCTTATCTGATGAAATTAATCAGATAACAATAACAATAAATGGTTTTTCAAAGGCTTATGCAATGACTGGATTCAGGTTGGGTTATTCTTGTAGCTCTAAGGAGGTCTCTAAGCTCATAAAAAGACTTCAAGGACATATTACATCCAATGCTAATACATTGAGCCAAATAGCCGGTTTAACAGCGTTAAAAGACGAATCTGATGAAGTAGAGCAAATGATTGGTGAATTTAAGTCCAGAAGAGACTATATAGTATCCAAACTAGATGAATTTGACATAGAATATATTTATCCAGCAGGAGCCTTCTATATATTCATTAAAATAGATCAATTTTATAATAGTACAATTAATAATTCTTTAGAATTATGTAATGAATTGCTTTCTAAATATAACGTTGCATTCGTACCAGGTATTGTTTTTGGAGATGACAAATATATTAGAATGAGCTATGCAACAAGTATTGAAGACATTAAACAAGGATTAGAAAACTTAAAAAATTTTATAGTAGATCAAAAAATATAGCAATTAAAATTTGCTATATTTTTTTGACAATAGAGGAGGTTTTTGATAAAATTACAATGTCACAAAATAATAATTTTGTGACATTAAGGTTATTGATTTTGGAGGTACTATGAATAGCTATCCTATGATACTTATGGACTTTTTAGACTACTTAGAAACTATTAAAGGACGTTCGTCAAACACAGTTAAAGAATATGCTTACGATATCAATTTAATGATTAAATACATTCTAGCGCGTAAGCAAAATATAAAATTAAAATCATTTGATGATATTGTTAAGATTGATTCTTCTGATGTAGATTTGAATTTTTTCAAAAATATCGATGTTATTGATTTGCACTCTTTCATGGGATTTTTAGACCATAACAGATCCAATGGTTCATCTACACGTAGCCGTAAAACTTCTAGTATAAGAACTTTTTATAAGTATCTTATCAATATAAGAAAATTAGATATAATAAACCCTGCAGAACTTTTAGATTCGCCGAAAAAAAATATTAGACAACCAGTATATCTCACGCTTGATGAATCATTAAATTTACTTAAAGTTATATTACGTGAAAAAGATGAAGAAATAAAAGCTCGTGATTATTGTATTACAGTATTATTCTTAAACTGTGGAATGAGACTATCTGAGCTTAGCAGCATAAATATTGATCATATAAAAACAAATACATTGAGAGTTATCGGTAAAGGAAACAAAGAAAGAACTGTTTATCTAAATGATATGTGTTTAGATGCTTTAGACAATTATCTTAAAATAAGACCAGAAATAGATAATGACGCTCTTTTTATTAGTAAAAAAAGAAATCGAATGAGTAATCGTGCTATACAGTACAGAATTGAACATTATTTAAAAGCTGGTGGATTTGACACAAGTATATACAGTGTTCATAAATTACGTCACACAGCAGCGACATTAATGTATCAATATGGTAATGTCGATATAAAAGTACTGCAAGAGATTTTAGGACATGAATCAGTGTCAACCACACAAATATACACCCATGTAGATAATAACAGTTTAAGAAGTGCAGTAAATAAGAACCCACTTAATACCTTAAACAACGATTTAAAAAACAATAACTAAGAAAAACAAAAAGATCAAGACATGTGCTTGATCTTCATTACTGTTATTAGATAGTATTAGGAGTATAACAGTATCTTATTTATTTATTAAAGGTATGTTCAAATGTTCGCCTACTTTAATTGAGCTACCTTCTATAAATCGATTATATTGTTTTATTATTGATATGAATTGTCTTGTACTCATATTATCTGGTTTGAATTTTGTAGAAATTTTCCATAATGAATCTGATGGTTCTACGATATAATACTCAGTGTTATATTCTTGATTTTCATAATTACCGTAACTAAGATTAGATGTTAATACTAGAGTTATCAAACACAATGCTACAAAACAAATCGATATAAATCTAAAAAATTTGAACTTATTTGTAATTTTATATTTTTTCATATTTCCTCCCGTTCAGAAACTATTTTCTGTACATATGTTCTATGGTTTTATTCTACAACATATGTTCTTATATGTCAACAAAAATTTTTATGTTCTATAAAAAAAGAAAACAAATGTTTCATTTCTTGAAGAAATATGATATAATCAAGAAAAGAATAGAAAAGGAGTATATTAATGTACGATGATTTAACCTCTAAGCAAATAGAAATATTAAAATTTATAAAAAGATATATAGATTACAAAGGATATCCCCCTGCTATTCGTGAAATTGGTGATAGTTTGAATATCAACTCTACATCAACTGTTCATAATAATATTTTGAAATTAGAAATGAAGGGTTATTTAAGAAGAGATCCTTTAAAAAATAGAGCCTTAGAAATTATAGATAGCGTTTATGAAGAACAAGAAAACGAAATAAAAAAAGAGACTATAGATGTTCCTATTGTTGGAAAAGTTCAAGCTGGAATGCCAATTTTGGCCATAGAAAATGTCGAAGATACATTTCCTCTTCCTATAGAATATACATCACAAGGTGTAGTTTTTATTTTGAAAGTCCAAGGAGAATCTATGATTGAAGACGGAATATTAAACGGCGATAAAATAATTGTTCGCAAACAAAATACTGCAAACAATGGTGATATTGTCGTTGCGTTAATGGACGAATCAGCAACAGTTAAAAGATTTTACAGACATTCAGATCATATTGAATTAAGACCTTCAAATTCAACTATGTATCCTATTATTGTAAAAGATGTAGAAATTTTAGGAAAAGTTATTGGTTTATACAGAACAATTTATTAAATAAAACTATGCCCTCTAATTAACACAATAATTAGAGGGCTTTTGTCATTTTAAATTAAATTTTTATTTTTTAAATTCTTAACAACTTTCATACAAGCAAGTAATGCTTGATTATAACTCAGTGATCCTTGAAAATAAGCGACATAAGGTTCTCTTAATGGACCATCAGCTGAAATCTCTATGCTAGAACCATCTATAAAGCTTCCTGATGCCATTATAACTTTATCATCATATCCTGGCATATCCCAAGGATAAGGAACTACGTGTGAATCTACGACAGATGACTCTTGAATTGATCTACAAAATTCTACAACTCTTTCTTCGTTTTTTAGAATAATCGCACAAATTATATCACTTCTTTTATCTTCCACATCAGGTATTGTTTTAAATCCCAATTTTTTAAATACATGAGAAAATAATAATGCTGATTTCATAGCTTCTATTGTAATCTTGGGAGCCATAAATAACCCTTGCAGTGTGTTTCTAGTAGTGCCAAAAGTTATTCCTACTTCCTTCCCTATTCCTGGTGCTGTTAATGTATTCGCTACCCTATCGATGATGGATTTTTTACCAGCAATATATCCACCAGAAAGCGCTATTCCACCACCTGGATTTTTTATCAAAGATCCAGCAATAACATCACATCCAACCTCAATAGGTTCTTTGTATTCAGTGAACTCTCCGTAACAGTTGTCAACCATGATGATAATTTCAGGAAACTTATCTTTGATAAATTTAGCTGCTTTTTCAATTTGTTCAATATTTATAGCATTTCTCAAGCTATATCCTGTTGACCTTTGAATAGCAATCATTTTTACTGAAGAGTCTATTTTAGATTCTACAGATTCTAAATCTATATTATTATCGACCAAATCAACATAGTCAAAGTCAATACCATACTCTTTTAAATTACATGGTGAATTACCTTCAATGCCTATCACTTCTTGTAATGTATCGTAAGGCAAACCCGTAATATATAATAACTTATCTCCAGGTAATAATACGCCCTTCATCAATAAGCTTAAAGCGTGGGTTCCAGAAGCAATTGAAGGTCTAACAAGACAGTCTTCTGCCTTAAAAATATCCCTAAAAATCGCTTCACATTTATCTCTTCCAACGTCTCCATATCCGTATCCAGTTGTTGATGCAAAATCTGTAGCTTGTAACTTATTATCTTGGAAAGCTTTCAAAACCTTAAGTTGATTAACAAACTCCAAATTCTCCAATTCTTTAAATTTATCTGATAGTTGATTATTACTTTTTATTACTGTATCGTAGCTATAATTATCTACATCATACCATTCTTTTATTTTATCTTTTATCATATAACCATTCTTTCACATTTTCCAAACAAATTTGTTCAATATCTTCAAATTTTTTAAAATCTTTCAAATTCATCCAATGAATTCTTTCATCTTGTCTGAACCAAGTTAATTGTCTCTTGGCATATTTTCTGCTATTTTTTTTCATTAAACTAACCATATCTTTAAAAGAGATCTCATTATTCAAATACATAAAAGCTTCTCTGTAACCTATAGCTTGTATTGATTGGGAATTTTCATCTGTCATTTCATAAATGTACTTACATTCGGCCATAAAGCCTTCATCGATCATCTCATCCACTCTTTGATTAATCCTTTCATAAAGGATATGTCTGTCATCATTTAACCCAATTATATAAAAATCATAATCATCATTATAGTGATCAAATTTATCGTTTATTTCACTAAACTTATGTCCAGTAAGCTTATACACTTCAATTGCTCTAATAACACGTCTCACATTATTCATATGAATTTTACTTGCCGACTCAGGGTCTATATCTTCTAAGATTTCGTGAAGTTTTTGATTACCTTGTGATTCTGCAATATTTTCCAATTCATATCTTAATTTTTCATCAGACTTAACAGTGTTAAACTCTAATTTATGTGTTATAGAATTGATATATAATCCTGTTCCTCCAACAATAATTGGAATTTTGTTTTTAGCTGAAATGTCTTCAATTTTTTCTATGCAAAGACTTTGAAATTCCTCTACATTAAAATTCTCATCTGGTTTAACTATATCTATCAAATGATGTTTTATTTCTTTCTGATATTTTGGTTCGACTTTTGCAGTACCAATATCCATATACTTATAGATTTGCATAGAATCTGCAGAAATAATCTGACTGTTTAATCTTTTTGCTAAAAAAATACTTAACCTAGTCTTCCCTACTCCAGTAGGTCCGACGATTACAATACATTTTTTTTTCATTTTATCCTCATAAACATTTTTTCTAAATCTTTTTCATTCATTTCAATAAAAGTTGGCCTTCCATGAGGACAAGTTAATGGATATTCACATTTAAATAAATCTTCTAAAAGTTTAATTATTTCAAAGTTACTTAATGTATCGCCTGATTTTACGCTCATTTTACAAGATCTCTTTATTACTTTAGACTCTATTACATCAAAAGGATCATTTGAATTCTTAGCAATAGTATCCAAAATATCAGTAAATAAAAACTCAGCATTTGAATTTCCAAATAAATAAGGAACAGCACGAATAACAACGGAATCATCTGAAAAAACATCACTTTCATATCCCAATTCTTCAAATATATTCTTGTTATTTGCATATATTTCCATTAATTCATCAGTTAAAGATATATTAATTGGAAAAGCTAAATTTTGAGATATTACTTCTTTATCTTGCATTTGTTTTGTTAATTTTTCATAATTAATTCTTTCATGACATGCGTGTTGGTCAAATAAATAAATTTTACTGTCGAAATTATCCTTAGCCAAAATATAAGTTTTGAATAAAACTGTTAATATATCGAATTTTTCATATTTTTTTAAAGAAGGTTCAACTTTAATTTGTTCGTTAAAGTTAGTAATTAAAGTATTTTGAGTTTCTATTTTATTGTCTACAACAAAATCTTCGGTAGTTTCTGGATTTCTGATAATATCTTCTGACTCATCTTTGTATTTTATATTTCTTAAATTACCTAATTTTGAATTATCATTAAAAAGATTATAAGAATAAGTAGGTTCTGACACCTTATCATACTTATAGTTTATTAAGTTTGAATCAGATTCAAAGTAATTTTTTCTTAAATCTTTGTACTTGTCATCATCAGGAATTGACTGGCTAATATTTGCAATTCGTGAATTATTTTCTAATAAAAATCTAACTTTTTTATTAAGTTCTTCTAATACTTCATCTAAAATAGAAATTTTAACTTTTTGTTTATTTGGATGAACATTAACATCTACAAGCTTTGGATTTATTTCAAAAAACAACCAAAATAATGGAAATCTTCCATTAGGTATTACAGATTTATAATTAGATTCTACAGTATTTCTTATGTCTTCACATTTAACAAATCTTCCATTTAGAAATATATATTGCATTTGTCTATTAGCTCTATACAAATTATTATTTGAAATATAGCCATGGATTTTGTAATCTCGTGAATTTATATCTATATCAATTAAATTATTCGACATCGAAGTACCAAATAAGTTAATAATATTCTCCCTAATTGAGGAATTCTTTTTAGTCTCAAACAGAGTTTTGTTATCCTTAATGTATTTAATTGAAACTTCTGTATTGCAAATAGCAAATTTGTACATTGTAGTTGTTATTAGATTTGCTTCTGTCTGGTCTGACTTCATAAATTTTTTTCTTACAGGCACATTGTAAAATAGATCCTTGATTATTATCTTAGTTCCTACATTCATTGCAACATCAGATTCACTTATAACCTTTGAATTTCTAAACTCAACTTTCTTCCCTATTTTTTCTGATTTTGTTCTCGTACTAACAGAAAGTTTACTCACAGCAAGAATACTAGCTAACGCTTCTCCTCTAAAACCTAATGTACTTATATTATACAAATCATCAAATTTTTCAAGCTTACTAGTTGAGTGTCTTTTAAACGCTAATTCTATTTCATTTTTTTCAATTCCAGAACCATTATCGCTAACAGATATAAAATCTTTCCCACCATTTTTAATTTCTACAACAATGGTATCACTTCCAGCATCTATAGAGTTTTCAACCAACTCTTTTATAACTGAAACAGGTCTTTCAATAACTTCACCTGCTGCGATTTTTTGTATTGTATCTTCTGACAATAACTTAATCATCTTTATCACCTAATTTCGAAGCCTTAATAACAAGCTCATTTAACAGTTGTAGAGACTGAAGAGGAGTAATCTCATTTATATTAATATTTTTAATTTCATCCTTGAAATTTTCCAATTCATTAATATTTTTTTCATCGTCATCATCGTTATTAACTGTAAAATCTGCAATTGGTAAATCAATTTTAGTATCTTCCTTGTCAATTTCTTTTAAAATTGATTTAGCACGTTTTATAAGAGTCTTTGGCATTCCAGCTAATTCAGCTACTTCAATACCATAGCTTTTATCAGTCGAACCTCTAGTAATTTTTCTTAAAAATATAATAGAGTCATTAGTTTCTTTTATATCGACTTTCATATTGATGAGATTATCCAACTTTTTTTCTAATTCTGTAAGTTCATGATAATGAGTTGCAAACAAAGTTTTTGCTTTTATATTCTTTGAAATATACTCAACGATAGCCCAAGCAAGACTTAGTCCATCAAATGTTGATGTGCCACGGCCAATTTCATCTAAAACTAATAAACTATTTGATGTTGCATATTTAATAATGTTGCTCATTTCTTTCATTTCCACCATGAAAGTAGATTCACCTTTAAATAAGTTATCACTTGAACCAATTCTTGTAAAAATCTTGTCCACAATTGAAATATTAGCCTTAGTAGCAGGTACGAATGAACCAATTTGATTCAATATACAAATCAAGGCAACTTGTCTTAGGTACGTAGATTTACCACTCATATTAGGTCCAGTAATTAACTGTATATCATTTTTGCCTGATCCTATTAAAATATCATTTGTTATGAACTCAGATTGGCCCACACTCAACTCCACTATAGGATGTCTGGATTCTAATACATCAATTAATCCATAAGTATTGATATCAGGCTTAATATAATTATTCAAGTAAGCACATTTAGCAAGTGAATTTGATACATCAATGATTGCAATCAAATCAGCTGATTTTTTTATTCTAGATAAACTTTTTAGAATTATTTTTCTAATGTCCTCAAATATTTTATACTCAAGTTCAAATATCTCATCCTCAGAATCTAATATTTTTGATTCTATATCTTCTAATTGTTTAGTTTTAAATCTCGAAGAATTTGTTAATGTTTGTCTTTTTTCGTAATCATCTCCAACTTTATTTAAGTTAGATTTGGTTACATCAATGAAGTAACCAAGTTTTTTATTGAAAACAATTTTTAAGTTTTTAATTCCTAACCTATCTTTTTCAGACATTTCATATTCTACTAATTCATTTTTTCCGTTAACTCTGTTGTATCTCAATTGATCTAATTCATTAGAAAAATTAGATTTTATTAAATTTCCTTCTGTCAAAGTTACTGGAGGATCATCAACTATTGATTTGTCTATCAAATCGTATATGTCTCCTAAATCATCTAATTTTTCTCCTATTAATTGTATGTTTTTCTTGTTGCAATTTAAGAGAGTTTTTAAATACGGAATCTTTTCAATAGAAACTTTTAAAGCGATTAAATCCTTGGCATTGGCACTTTTATATGATAATTTAGCTATCAGTCTATCCAAATCGTATATACCATCAAGACTATATTCTAAATTAACTAATAACTCATAATCTTCAAAAATTTCTTCAACCCTACTTTGTCTAGTTAGAATTTCTTCTTTATCCATCAATGGTCTTTCTAGATAACTATGCAATAGTCTAGATCCCATAGATGTTTTTGTATGATTCAATACTCCGAACAAACTACCATTTTTAGAATTTGTATATAAGTTTTTTTGAATTTCTAGATTAATAACGCTATTAGAATCAATCTCCATAAATTCATTAATATAATATTTACTGGAGCTATTGATATGAACTAAATCCTCTTGATATCTGAACACATATTTTAATAAATTCGCAACACAAATATTAGTTGTTTCACTGTTGCTATTATCGTATTCTATCTTACTATTAATGAAATCTAAAGAATTAGTGCTATTATTAACAGTTGTTAATACAATAGAAAACTTAGTTGCTATCGTTTCTAATGATTTGGCTGAAAACTCATGATCATTAAATATAACTTCCTTCGGAGTAATTTTTGAAATCTCATTTTCAATTATTTTATAAATATCATCAGATGTAGTATTAGTATATGAAACATCACCCGTTGAGATGTCTATATACGAAATAGCTACTTCATTTGATTTTTTTGAAATACTCATCAAATAATTAAAATTTCCAGTATCAGAATTTTCATTTTCTATAACTGTGGCAGGGGTATAGATTTTAATAATTCCTCTTTTCACTAAACCTTTTACTAATTTTGGATCTTCTAGTTGCTCACATATAGCAACTTTATATCCTTTTGATACCAATTTATTAATATAAACATCACTAACATGGTAAGGAATACCACACATTGGACATTTTTGATTTTCTCCACAGTCTCTTTGTGTCAAAACAATTTCAAGTTCTTTGGAAGCTAGTAAAGCATCTTCAAAGAACATTTCATAAAAATCTCCTAATCTAAAAAATAATATACAATCTTTGTTTTGTTCTTTTATTTCTTTGTATTGTTTGATCATAGGAGTATAACTCATATTATTCCACCATTTCCCCTGTTAATGCAAAAGAATTAAAATCTACAATTTTCGTATTTACTAATTTCCCTATATAAGATTTATCGCATTTAACATTTACTAATTTAAATGTCCTAGTTCTTCCTGTCATTACTTCAGGATTATTCTTACTTTCTCCTTCAATTAATACTTCTTGTATGGTTCCAAGATAAGATTTGTTTTTCTCGTAAAAAATCGGATAAGCAACATCCAAAAGTCTTTCTAATCTATCTTGTTTTACATCTTCATCAACTTGATCTTCGAATAAATCAGCTTTTGTTCCCGGTCTTCTGTTGTATTTAAATGTAAAAGCTTGTTCGTATCCAACTTTTCTAACCACATCTAAAGTGTCTTGAAAATCCTCTTCTGTTTCTCCTGGAAATCCTACTATAATATCAGTTGAAAAAGTAATTCCTTTTACGCTTTTCTTTAATTTTTCTACCTTCTCTAAATAAGATTCCTTAGTATATCTCCTATGCATTCTTTCTAGAACCGAATTTGATCCTGCTTGAAATGGTAGATGAATGTTTTCGCAAACTTTATCTAATTTACCCATAGCATCGATTAGTTCATCAGAAATATCTTTAGGATGACTTGTCAAAAATCTTAATCTTTCAAGTCCTTCAACGTCATTAACCTTAGTTAACAATTCCGTAAACGTAACCGGTTTTTCAAGAGTTTTTCCGTAAGAATTTACATTTTGCCCAAGTAAAGTTATATCTTTATAGCCTTGATCTACCATTCTTTTCACTTCAGATAAAATACTTTCAACAGATCTACTTTGTTCTCTTCCTCTTGCATAAGGAACTATACAATAAGTGCAAAAATTATTGCATCCTGTCATTATATTTACATATCCAACATATTCATTGTCCCTTTTGATAGCAATATCTTCGTCAATATCATCTTTTCTTTCAATATCTACAACTAATTTTCCACTGCTTAGGTGTCTATCTATAAGATATGGTAATGAATTAATGTTATTCACTCCAAATACTATATCTACTTGTGGATATTTTTCTCTAATTATATCTCTCGCTGGACCAGTTTGCATCATACATCCACAAATTGCAATAAGCATATCGGGATTGTCTCTTTTTAAGTTTTTCAATGCTCCCAATTGCCCATAGACTTTCATTTCTGCATTTTCTCTTACCAAACAGGTATTAAAAATAATAAAGTCTGCATCTAATTTTTCATCAGATTGTTCAAATCCCATGTTTTCTAGTAATGTTTTGATTTTTTCGGAATCATGTTCGTTCATTTGACAACCATGTGTAATTATCGAATAAGTCGGAGCATGTCCGTGTCTATTTATAAATAAATTAACATAAGAATTTGAAGCTAATTTATTATTGTTTTCTTCCATTTAAATCTCCTTTATAAAATATAAGCCATCGATATTCGATAGCTTATAAATAATTTTTATATTTTAATTAATGTAATTGTTATATTATCATCGGATTTATTAATTACATTTTCTAATAATGTATTGCATTTTTCGTTTACGGTTAAGTTTGATTTCAAAATATATTCAATACTACTATTATCAATGAATTTGTAAAAACCATCGGTAGCCATGAGTATCTGATCATCAGAGTTTAATTCCTTAATAATATAATCAGGTTTATCCATACTCAAAAAGCCAAGTCCTCTTGTTATAGCATTTTTAAGATTTTCATTATTTTTTACAACATGGTCTTTTGATATTTGATAAAAACCATATTCATTTTGCAAATAAGCTCTGCTATCTCCAACATTGAATAAATACATTGTATTTTCTTTAATAATAGTAGCTAAGAATGTTGTTCCTATATTATTTAGGCAATTATTTGATTTTGAGAAATCCAAAATTTTATAACCTGCATGATGAATTGATCCATAAATCAAATCTTTCATGCTAAGTTTTTCATCGTAATGATTTTTAAAACAAATCAAAAACTCTTCAACAGCAATTTCAGAAGCTTTTTCCCCGTATTTGCATCCTCCCATACCATCTGCTATTAAAAAAATTTGGGAATCTTTGAAAGTTTCATTTTTATAGTAGTCTTCATTTTTTTCTCTGATATCACCCTTATATGAAATCGAAAAATACTCCATATTATTCCCCACTGTTATTATCGTTTTTCCTAGTATTTTCATTATCAGATTCTTGATTATTATCTGAATTAGAATCATTATTATCTACACTAGAATTATCAGTTTCATCTTCATTAGGTCTTTCATTTTCTTCAGGTGGAGTATATTCATCTTCAACCGTTTCTGTTTTTCTTGCTTTACCAGAACTTACAGTTATAGTAATGAAATCTCCATTTTTAATATTTCTACCAGCTTCAATGCTTTGGTCAATTACTACACCTTCATCATATACTGAACTTTTTTTGTATCTAACTTTCTTAACATTTAAACCAAGATTAGATAGCTCTTTTTTAGCTTTTTTCAAATTTAAACCTATTAAATTAATCATAGTATCTTCTTTTTCTAATCCAAGTTCTACCTTAATTTTTTTCTTAAATAAAAGCTTATCGCCAACTTTTGGGCTCTGGCCAATAACTACATATTTATTAAAATCTGACTTATCCACGCTTACTGATTTGTCCACAACTAATTCAATGTCATTCGCTGTAGCTTGATCAACAGCAAGTCTTAGGTTTTTTCCAACATAGTCAGGTGCTTTTGGCCTCAAATTATAGTAAAAAATTATTGCTGCAGCAGCAATAAAAGCTAATAATACAGATGTAAAATACACTAAGAAAGATTTAAGATAATTATGAGATTTCTTTTTGTTCTTAATTTCTTCTTCAAATAAATTTTCATCTATTTTATAGGACATATTTTTCTCATGCTCATTTTTTAAATCTAATTTAATTGTATTATCTATAGATTCATTATTTGAACCTGTCATTTTATAATTATCGATTTTATTTAAATCTTTCATAATACCTTGTGTATCATCATATGAGTTATTTCTTAAATTTTGATAAAAACTATTTAAATTACTATTTTCAATATCTATATTAGAATTTTCTAAAATTTCTAATAATAGGTTAATATTATGATTTAACTGAGCTTCACTATTACCAAAGTTTTCTCCATCAAAGTTTTTGAAAATATCAATCTTAAAATTATTATTTTCATCTACTAACATATTATAAATTCGTAAATTCCCAAAAAATATCCCATTATTTTCTGAATAAATTAATGAAAGTAAAATTTTTCTCAAAATATCAAATAAAAAAGATTCTGAAACATTCTTTCTTTTAAACAAATTATCCAATGATATTCCATCAAAAAACTCATAAGTTAAAAAACACTTATTATTAGAACTAATCATTAAGTCATACATTTCAAGAATATTAGGATGATGTAAGTTTGATAAAGATTTTAAATTATTTGCTAATGTATCAAAATATCTCTTGTCGTTATATTCCTTGAAACTAAGGTATCTATTTAATTTTTTATCATATGCTTTAAATGTCGTAGAAAATTTGTCTTCATTTATTTTTCTTTGAATTTCGTATCTACTATTTTCCACATTTACCTCCAGTATTCTCTTAATATTTTATCATAATTCAATAGCTAAAACAAAAAAAGCTCTCAAAAAATGAGAACTTAAATTTTACTGTTATTTATCAATATATGAAATTATTTCATTAGAGGTTTCGTCAATTGTTTTATCCGTAACATTAATTATTTTACAGCCTATCTTGTTCATAATTTCTTTTGCATAATCAAGCTCTTTTTCTATCCTTGAATCATCCGAGTAGCCTAATTGCAAACCAATTTTAGCCATTCGATTTTCTCTGATATTATTAAGTTTATCAGAGTCAATAATCAAACCAATAATTTTTTTCTTATCAACTTTGAATAATTCAAATGGGACTTCGACTTCTGGTAAAATTGGAATATTACATACTTTATAATTTTTGAATGCTAAATTTAAACTCAATGGCGTTTTTGAAGTTCTTGAAACTCCTATTAATATAATATCAGCTTTTAAAATACCAAACTTATCCTTACAATCATCATATTTTACTGCAAATTCTAAAGCTTCCATCTTTTCAATATATTCTTGGTCAACTTTTCTATTTAATCCAATATCGAATTTAGGTTGTTGCTTAAAAAACTTACTTGAAACTAAGATAGGATATGATAGAACATCTACTAAATAAATCGATTCATTCATTTCTGTTTTCTCAATCAAATAATTCAGCAAATCACGATCTACGATTGTTGAAAATATTAGGATTTCTCCATTAATTTTGTTTAATATTTCATCAATCTGTTCTCTTCTAATAATTTTTGAGAATTTTTTTATTCTAACATTTTTAATATCAAAATGAACTTTAACAGCATCCAAAACTTGATTCGCTGTTTCACCCGTGGAATCAGAAATAACTACCATGGTTTTATTCATAACATTCTCCTTAATTTATTTTCTTAAATACACCTTTGAAAATTAATTTATAGTAAGATAAATCTTCATCAGAACAGTTTGCTAATTTTTCTAATAAATTGCACAAATTATTGTTATCTAATTCCATCGGAGTATACTTGCACTCACTAGAGTTTACCTCCAACATCTTTAGAATTTGAATCATTAACTTGCCATTGTTTTTTGTGTTTATGTCATGAAGATTAGTCAATAAACGATTTAACTTAAAAATATTTAAATTGTTATAATTTATCACATCAACTTCATCAAAATCATACCCTAATTTTACACACTCATCTCTGTAAACATCAAGAATAATTTCTTTTATACTTTTTTCAAAATACTCATAATCTACTATTCCCTTGTCTTGGAGAAATACATATAAAATTTTAGTAATAAAATCACTTAAATTAAAATCTAATTCTGATCTAAGTATTATATAAATCACAGATGTTATAGTTTTTCTTAACTTATAATTATATTTAAAATTATCATCACTACTAGATATTATGTAGGACATAACATATTCCATTTTATCAGAAATTGCAACAATTCTAGCAGCAGTTGAATTTGGAATGTTTTCGGATATGAATCTCGGTTTAATGTGTTCATATACTCCTTCATAAACAATCTTATCTTCTCCATCAGACTTAGCATACAATCTTCCAATTAGGCCGTGTAAATAAGAACATTTTTGCACGATTTCAGTAGCTTTATCCGCTTTACATAAAAATGCTATCCTTCTAACAGAATCAATAGTTTCCTGACTAACTGAAAGCATTTTACATAATTCAATTGATATCTTTATTAGTCTTTGAGTTTTGTCATAAAAGTTACCATAATTATTGATATAATTAACTGTTTTCAAATCCTCAACAAAGTCTTCAAGTTTTCTATCTGATTTTTGGTTTATCAAATTATCTATTTCTTCTAATTTGTTATTAATTTCTTGAATCAAAGCTTGGGAATCTTCAGAATTCTTGTTTTTCGCGTAAACAAAAAAGTTTGAACTATTTCCGTTATCAAATTCCATCGGTAATACTGTAAAATTTTCCATCAAAACTGTATAAAGTATTGATTTATCGATACATAAATATTTTTCGTCAAATGATCCTTCAACGCTAACAGGATAATCAAATTTATTCGCGTATTCGTTGAGTATGCTTTTGTTATTAATGATTGAACAACCATTTGCTCTAGCAAGTTTATTAGCGCTTTTTTCAAATGATTGTAATCTTTCTTCTTTTTTTAATATTATTTGGTTTTTTAGTAACTCTGAAGAAAAATTGTTAAAAGTAGAAGAATTAACTAAGCTGTCATCTTTATCTTCTTTTAAGCCTTTGAATTCTATTGTTTTATTTTCTTTTTCATTAAAAATTTTAATGTACAAGATAGACTCTCTAAATGATAAACTTTCTGAATCATATTTGTACTTGAAATTTATAGAATCAATAGCTTTATTTATTACATTTTCATAATCTTCTAGTGTATATCCTGGATTTTCTATATTAGTAATGTAAATAAAAAAATGATCTTTTATTGTATCCAAATCTATATTTGAATATACTAATTGCAGTTTTTTTAATTCTTTTCTTATTTTTTCGTCAAGCGATCTATTTATAAATCCTATAAAATTCTCAGGAATATTATTAGTCACTATATCTATTAATAAGTTATACATTATTTCTCCTTATAAATATTCAAGGTAGCCTAATGACCCCAAATATTCAATTCCAAAATTGTTCATGGTGTATTTTAACAAAATTTTTAAAATTTCGTTTTCATTTATAGATTCATACTTTTTATTAACTATATCATCATACCTATTTTTCATTAAGTATATCATATACTTTGCGTGCAAGTTATCTATTTGGTAGTATTCTCCATCGGAATCTATAAATCCGCCATCTAAATAAAACTTGTTATGACTATTTTCATAAAACATACTTGGTTGATACCCAAGATATGATACTAACTTCAAAATAAACGCATTAATTAAAGCATACTGACTATCCGAATATTTTGATAAGAATATTACTGTTTTCAATATTAAAGAGTATACTTTTGCATTACATACTTCATTGTAAAAAATTGACTTTATTAAATCAACTATAACCAAACTAAATAATTCTGATTTATAGTTAGTTCTTATATTAAAATTAGAGTTAATTAAATCATAATCCACCAAATAATAGAATTGATTTCCTTTTCTTAAGGTAAAATCGTTCACTGATAGAACATTAAATTCTATAATTGATTTCATGGAGTTGATATTATTGATGAAAATCCCAATAATACCTTCTTCTTTACTGAAAACATTCAAAATTATAGAATTTTCTCCATAAATTATATGCTCCAACACAATAGCTTGTGTCTTGATGTAATCTTGTTCCATTAGTTGTAACCCAAATACCTTAATCTAGAATCTTTATTTCTCCATTCTTCATCTATTTTAACCCATAGTTTCAGATTTACTTTAGCATCTAATAATTGTTCAATATCAATTCTGGCATCAGTTCCAATTTTTTTAATCATTGATCCTTTTTTCCCAATTACCATGCCTTTATGACTTTTTTTCTCAACAATAATAGTAGCATCTATATCAATTAAATTCCTGCCTTGTCTTTCTTTGAATTTTTCAATAGTTATAGCTATTCCATGTGGTAATTCATCGGATAAATTCATTAGGGCCTTTTCCCTAATTAGTTCTTGTACAATTTGTCTAATAGGTTGATCTGTTACGCTATCTTTATCATAATACATTGGCCCTTCAGGCAAATTATTTTTTAAAGAAGTTAAATATCCTTCTAAATTATCTCCTGTCAATGCACTTATTGGAATTATTTCTTCAAATATTCCTACTTTACTGTACATTTCTACTAATTCATTGACTTTATCACTTGATATTTTATCTATTTTATTGATTAATAAAATTATTTTTGTATTAACTAATTTTAATTTTTCAATAATTTCAGAGTCTAGTTTTCCTATTTCTTCAGTAGTATCTACTATATATGTTATAACATCAACTTCGTTCAAAGTTGACATTGATACTTTAAGCATATAATCTCCAAGTTTATTTTTTGGTGTTTGTATTCCTGGAGTATCTAAAAATATTGCTTGCATATTTTCGTCAGTATATATCAATTGTATTTTATTTCTAGTAGTTTGAGGTTTGTCAGAAATAATTGTTAGTTTTTCTCCTAAAATTCTATTTAAAAGAGTTGATTTCCCTACATTACTTCTCCCTATAACTGAAACAAATCCAGATTTAAACATTTACATCATCTCCACTAAAACCATGAGGTAACAAATCTTTAATATTATAAATTTTATACTCTTTTTCATTTTTAGCTATTATTATTTTCGTATCTTCGTTAGAAAATTCTTTAATTACTTGTCTACAAACACCACAAGGATACGTAAAATCAGAATCTCCAATTATTAAAATAGTATCTATTAATTTAAATCCTTCAGAAACCATCTTCGAAATTGCTGTTCTTTCAGCACAAATAGTAGGACTGAATGAAGCATTTTCAATATTACAACCTCCATAATAGTTTCCTTCTATATCTTTGACACAACATCCCACTTTATAATGAGAATATGGCGTGTATGCGTTTTGTTTATATTGCAATGCAATTTTATACATTTTATTAATTTCCATAATACTCCTAAATAATTACTTTAAATAATAATATTGCCACTAATGTCCCAATTATGCCACCAACTATAACTTGACTTAGTGTATGGATTTTTCCTTCTACTCTACTTTCTGCAACCAGAAAAGCAATAAAATATGATAGTATTGTCACTAATGTATTATTAGCAAGAAGAGCAATTATTGTAGCGCTGCAAAAAGAAACCGATGCGTGACCACTCACGCTTCCACCTTGCAAATAAGTCCATTTATTCTGATATATAAAACTTTTTAAAACTAAAGTTATAACAACTACCAAAATCAAAGCTATAAATGTCAAATGAATTGGTGAGTTCTGTAATTTTATAACTGCTGTATGACTAAGTGGTACAATCCTATCATAAAACATAAAATAACCTACAAAAATAGAATTAAAAGCAGCTAGTAGTACAGCCCCTGCACCTACATCTTTTGCTATTTTTGCTTTATCATCATATTTGTCATAAATCAAATCAACAATCGTTTCAATGGCGGTGTTAATCATTTCTGCCATTAATATAAATGTTATAGTTATGCACAAACAAGCCATTTCTACCCTTGATAAGTCAAACATTAATGACGCAATCATAACCAGAACTGTCATCAAAATGTCAGTTCTAAAATTTCTTTCATTTTTCAAACAATGAATAATTCCATCCATTGCATATTGAAAACTAGTAATAAAAGAAGTATTTTTAGAAATATTTTTATCCTTTGACTTCCTAATTAAATTCTTCATCTTTATAGATACCTATTTCTTTCAAGGCTGATTTTTCTTTATTTCTCATAATAATTTTATCACTTTCATCAATATGATCATAACCCAACAAATGAAACATAGAATGAACAACCAAGTACACAATTTCTCTTTTAATAGAATGATTGTATTCTTTAGCTTGCTCTAAAGCTCTTTTGCAGCATATAATAATATCACCCAAAAGATTTGTTTGAACTTGAAAATCATCTTCTAAAGGAAAGCTCAACACATCTGTTACACTATCTTTATTTCGATAATCTCTATTAAGTTCTTTAATTTCTTCTTCACTAACAAATGACAAAGATATCTCATAATTATCATCATTTAATTCTTGAAGCAAACATATTTTTATTGAATTTTCAATATTCGATCTTAATTCATCATCAATTTGAAAATCATCTTGTCTATTACTTATCTGTATTATCATAATTTGACCTATTGTTATCTAATTTTTCATAAGCTCCAATAATTTTTTGTACTAGTGGATGTCTTACAACATCTGTTTTTTCAAATTCTAAAAAGCTTATTCCTTTTATGTCCCTAAGAATATTAGTCGCAACTAGTAATCCTGATTTTTTACCTCTTGGTAAGTCAACTTGTGTAATATCTCCCGTTACTATAGCTTTTGAACCGTATCCTATTCTAGTTAAAAACATCTTCATTTGTTCATTGGTAGTATTTTGTGCTTCGTCTAATATAATGTATGCATTATCTAAAGTTCTACCTCTCATATATGCCAATGGTGCTACTTCTATCAATCCTCTATCTTTAAACTTTTCAAAATTTTCATAACCTAATATATCAAACATAGCATCATATATTGGTCTTAGATAAGGATCAATTTTTTCTTGAAGATCTCCCGGCAAAAATCCTAAACTTTCTCCAGCTTCTACAGCAGGCCTAGTTAAAATTATCCTATCCACTTCATTATTTCTAAATGCATTTATTGCCATCGCCATTGCCAAATAAGTTTTTCCTGTACCGGCAGGACCTATTCCAAAAACAATATCATTTTTTTTAATCATTTCAACATAATTTCTTTGATTTACTGTTTTAGGCTTTAAAGGTTTACCTTTTGAATTGTAACAAATTACATAGTCCTTAATTTTTGAAATATTTTCTTGTTTTATTTTTTCTAAGTTAGAAAGCAAATAATCCAAATCCTGATCTGTTATTTCATTCCCAGATAAAGTATGTGTATTTAATGATTCTAAAAGATTACTTGCACTTTCAATATTCAAATCAGAACCACTAATTAGAATACCTTCTTCAGAAATCTTTAATATAACATCACAAGCTTCTTCAATTTTTTTTGCATTTTTTTCTAATTGACCAAAAATAAATGTTATTAATTTTTCATTATTAGTTTTGTAAATTAAATGTTTATCCATAATCACTCCATTTATCTAATTATAACATATCACTAAAAATCAAATAAACTTATTTGGTTTTCGTTTTGTAAACCATCTAAAACACCGTGGTTTTCTAGTATTTCTAAAGCTGTTTTATTAACTTTCGTTCTCATAGTAAAATCTTGTTTTGAAATAAAATCACCCTTTTGTATTTCTTCAAAAATAGCAATAGAGTTTGCATCGCTAACCCCTTCTAGTGCATTAAATGGAGGTTGAATGAATCCTTTTTCTAATACTTTGAACCTAGCCTTGTCAGATTTATGCAAGTCAACTCTTGATTGTTTTATTCCTCTGCAATACATTTCTTCTGCTACTTCTAATACAGAGTATTTGTTACTATCCTTTGCTGTCATCTTAGAATTTGATTCTTTGTATTTATCCTTCAAAGATTGCATTTCTTCTCTAATTGCACTTAATCCTCTCACAATAACATCACCTGGATAATCTTGTAATTTTATTGTAAAAAATGTTGAATAAAAAGCTTCCGGATAGTGTACTTTAAAATAAGCTATTCTATAACTCATCATTACATACGCTACCGCGTGGGCCTTAGGGAAAAGATACTCAATAGTTTTACAAGATTCAATATACCAATCTGGAACACCATTTTCTGTCATATAATTTAGTGTATCCTCATCAAGAAGTCTATTTTTTCTTACTGTTTCCATTATTTTAAATGATCTTTTCTTTTCAAGACCTTTATTTATTAGATAAATCATAATATCATCTCTTGTACAAATAGTATCTTTTAATTCAACAACACCATCTCTTATTAGATCTTGTGCATTATTTAACCATACATTTGTACCATGTGATAATCCAGAAATTCTGACTAACTCAGAAAAAGTTTTTGGAGTTGTATCTCTTAACATTCCTCTTACAAAGTTTGTACCAAATTCAGGTATTCCTAACGTTCCTATATCTAACCCATCGATTAATTCTTCAAAGTGTAAAGCATCTATCGATGAAAAAATACTCATAGTCTCTTTATCATCCATAGGGATAGTTAATGGATCCACTCCTGTCATATCCGACAACATTTTTATAATAGTTGGCACATCGTGTCCAAGCAAGTCAAGCTTTAAAATTCTACCACTTATAGACTTATAATTGAAGTGAGTAGTAATAATATCACTATTAACATCATCAGCGGGATGTTGAACTGGACAAAAATCTTCGATATCCTTATCTCTTGGAACTATCATTACTCCACCCGGATGTTGACCCGATGTTCTTTTAACTCCCAAGATTCCTCTTTGTAAATATTTTATCTCTGAATTATTAACATATACGTTTTTATCTTCAAAATATTTTTTTATATACCCATAAGCTGTTTTGTCGGAAATAGTACCAATAGTTCCAGCTCTGAACACCTTTCCTTCCCCAAACAATTCTTCAGTATATTTGTGAACAGTAGGTTGATATTCTCCAGCAAAGTTCAAGTCAATATCTGGCTCTTTATCACCATCAAATCCTAAGAAAACTTCGAATGGTATATTATGACCTTCCTTTTTTAATGGTTGTCCACATACAGGACAGGTTTTATCTTCAAGGTCCACTCCTGAGCCAATATTTTCATCATGTATAAACTCAGAATGTTTGCAGTTTTCACAAATATAATGCGGAATTAAAGGATTAA
This sequence comes from Finegoldia sp. BIOML-A1, assembly GCF_009678325.1. Lineage (NCBI taxonomy): Bacteria > Bacillati > Bacillota > Tissierellia > Tissierellales > Peptoniphilaceae > Finegoldia > Finegoldia sp. BIOML-A1. The sequence goes on along the minus strand of NZ_WKZF01000002.1, from coordinate 124,505 downwards.
CTTCGGTTATATCAGCCATTGTTGCAACAAAGCTTGAGCCTACAGATCCTCTTGATCCAACTAGATATCCATCTTCGTTGCTTTTCTTTACTAATTTTTGGGCGATAATATATAATACGGCATATCCATTTGAAATTATAGATGACAATTCACGTTCTAACCTACTTTCAACAATTTCAGGTAAATCATCTCCATATATACTTCTAGCTTTTTTATAAGTCATTTCTCTTAATTCTGTATCAGAGCCTTCAATAACCGGTGGAAAAGTTCCATCTGGTATTGGCTTTATATCATCTAACATTTCTGAAATTTTTATGGTATTATCTATTACAATTTCCTCAGCCACATCTTTTTCTAAAAAACTAAATTCATTCATCATTTCATCAGTTGTTCTGAAAAACAACGTAGGGAATTTTTCGCCATAAATTTTTCTAGGTTGACCCTCTAATATTATATTTCTAAAAATATAGTCCGTTTTTTCGAAGTATTTTGCATAAGAATCAGCCACAAGAGGTTTATTGTGTTTTTTTGATAAATCATATAGTTTTCTAGTTAATTCTTCACAACTCTTTAAGTTAAAGCTCATTCTTTTTGACTTTACTCCATCATAATAAAGTGGTGGTTGAACCTCCAAAAAATCATACCTTGAAATAATCTCATCTAATTTTTCATCTGATTCGAATCCAAGTATTGCTTTTATTAATTCTCCATCTTCGTTTCCAGATCCAATTACAAGACCTTCTCTTCTTTTATTCAATTCAGATTTTGGTATTCCACCTTCTCTGTAAAAATATTTTAAATTAGAAGCAGTCACAAGTTTATACAAGTTTTTCAAACCTACTAAGTTTTTAGCGTATATTGTTGCAGTATGAGATTCTCTTTTAGATATGCTCCAATCAGAATCCATTTTATTTATATTGATATCAAATTTAACTCCTCTTTTTTCAAGATCTTTGACCATACAAATGAATACTTCTCCTGTTGCTCTTGCATCATCACAAGCTCTGTGATGGTTAAATAAATTAACGTTGTATTTTTTTGTCAAAGTATCAAGTTTATGATTTTTGAGATGAGGTTCCAATGCCCTCGCAAAAGCTAATGTGTCTACATATGTTCTTACGGGATTAATTCTCAAATCAAGACAATTTTTCTTGATAAATCCCATATCGAAATCTGCATTATGTGCTATTAAAGTACAGTCACCAACAAATTTTAAAAAATCAGGTAATACTTCGTCTATTTTAGGCATATCTTTTACCATTTCATTTGTTATAGACGTTAATTCTGTTATTTTTTCTGGTATTGGTATTTCAGGATTTATTAATTGATTAAATTCATCTACAATTTGATTATCTACTATCTTTACAGCACCAATTTCCGTAATTTTTTCTGTCGCATTTGATAATCCTGTAGTTTCTATATCAAAAACTACAAATTCTTGCAAATTCATAGAATCATAAGGATTTGTGATTATCCTAAAATCATCTTCTATTATTTTAGCTTCCATTCCAAAAAGTGGTTTTATTCCATTTTTGCTACAAGCATCATACAATTGTGGATAACCTTGTACTACAGATTTATCTGTTAAGCCTAGAGCTGTATGTCCCCATTTTTTTAGAGTTTTACAGCATTCATCCAAGTCAATAAATCCATCTAGTTGGCTCATTTGGGAATACATGTGTAATTCTACACGTTTTTTCTCGTATTCATCTTTTCTAGATTCCGGCTTTTCAACTTCTTGCATTTGTCTTATTGAAAAGGTCTTTCCAGAAGTAAATCTATCAAATTCCAACCTTCCTGTTAATAAAAGATAAACTCCCGATTTCAATTTATCACCAAATGCTTCAAATTCTTTTTTCTTCAAAAATTTCTTTGCAAAAACAGCTCCACTTTCATCCCTTAGATCCAAAGAGATAATAAAACTTTCTCCATCTTTTATGCTTCTTATATCTACATCAATAATCTCAGCTCTTATACAAGTATCATCTTCATTTTCTATAATTTCTTTAATTTTTATTGGAGACTTGGTTATGTCTTTACCACATTTTATTCCCGTTTTTTTAACTTCTTCTTTTTCTTGCTTTGGAGTATCTTTTATGGATTCAGCTATTTTTTTTCGAATTGAATTATCATACTCGATTAAATTTTGTCTATAATCATCGTTATCCTTTAACTCAACAATTTCAGATTTGACAGAATAACTTAAATTATATGTCTTATTTATTAATTCTGTTAACTCATTATCCTTTTGATCTGAAATAAACTTATCCCTTATTTGCTCAAAATTAAAAATAAGTGAAATTTCTGATTCGTCTATGTTTGAACTTTCAAAATCAATACAAGAAGAATATTCACAAAAATCACTTGTTTTTAAAATTTTAATCAAAGCATCTTTTGAAAAATTGATTTTTGAATCTTCATATTCTGTAAAATTAATATTAATTTTTGCTATAAAGTTTAATAAGTCTTTTTTTATAAATTCTGCTAAGTTGTCTTTATTCTCATCTTTTTGAACATTCATCAAACAATCTAACTCATCATTATCTTTATTGTAAGTTAATTTATCAATGTAAATTGGATATTTTGAATCATATTTTAGGCCAATTTTTTTTAATACATCGTTGAGTAATAAATGCATTTATAACCTCTCTATCTCTTCAATTAATACATCTAATAATTCTTCTTCCTTAACTTTTCGTACAATTTCTCCTTTTTTAAATATTAAGCCTACTCCATTTCCACCTGCTATACCAATATCAGCTTCTTTTGCTTCTCCTGGTCCATTTACAACGCAACCCATAATAGCAACTTTAATGTGTTTATCGATTTTATCCAATTTCTTTTCAGCTTCATTCACTATACTTATCAAATCAATCTTGGTTCTAGCACATGTTGGACATGAAATTATTTCAATTCCTTCATTTAATAAACCTAAACTCATTAAAATTTGTCTTCCTACAATAATTTCTTCTTTAGGATCACCAGTTAAAGAAACTCTGATAGTATCTCCAATTCCTTTTGACAAAATACTTCCTATTCCTACACTGGATTTGATAATTCCTTTAGTAGAAGGACCTGCTTCTGTTATACCGACATGTAGAGGATAATTACATAACTCTGACATTTTTTCATAAGCTTTTATTGACATATTAACATTAGAAGATTTTAATGATAATTTGATATCATCGAATCCCATATCTTCAATCATTCTTATTTGATCAAGGCAACTATAACATATTGAATCCACATTTACTCCATGATATTTGTCAATGAATTTTTGATTAATAGATCCACTGTTTACACCAATTCTCATGGAAATTTTATGATGTTTGCAACAATCTACAATATCTTTGACTCTATCTATTCCACCAATATTGCCAGGATTAATTCTAATACAATCACACCCGTTTTCAATTGCAGCTATTGCTAATTTGTGATGAAATTGAATGTCAGCAATAAATGGTATATTCGTCATACTTTTTATAATTGGTATCGCCTTAGCATCTCCCAAATCATTAATTGCACTTCTAGAAATATCACATCCTACAGATTCAAATTCTTTAATTTGTTTAACAGTTCTTTCAACATCTTTTGTATCGGTGTTAGTCATAGATTGAACTGTAACTCTTGCTCCATTTCCCACAGCAACATTTCCTACGTAAATTCTTTTTGTATCTTCTCTTTTCATTACTTCACCTTTCAAATTTAAAAAGGCCCATAAAGGCCTAATCAAAACATTTAAAATAATTTAATAACATCTTTAATTGTAACTATGGCGATTAATGCTAAAAGCAAAATTAATCCTACCATGTGTATATAGCCTTCTTTTTCTTGAGATATTTTTTTACCAAATATCATCTCAATTAGTATGAATATCGCTCTTCCTCCATCTAAAGCTGGAATAGGCAATAAATTAAATACACCTAAATTAATGTTAATATACGCCAATAGGAAAATTAAATTAGCAACACCTGTCTTTGCAGCATTCCCGATCTCTTTAACCACACCAACGGGTCCACTAACTCCTCCTAAACCTAATTGGCCAGTTATAAGCATCCCTAGGAATTTATATAACATGCCTGTCAAATTAAGAAAAGTTATGACGCCTTTTTTAAAGCCTTTTATTAAGCTAAAATTTTTAATATCATATTCTTCTTGAAAGTTTACTCCAATTTTTCTAACATTATTTTCTAATCTTGGAGTGACTTTTATGTTCTTTGATTGAGAATCTCTTATTACTCCAATATCCAAATCACCTTGTGATTCTTTGATACCTTGTAATAATTTCTCTCCATCACTTACATTCTCCCCATTTATAGATACAATTTGATCTCCAGTTTGTATACCCGAAGAGTATGCAGGTGAATTTTTTATCACATCAGATACTTCTGTACTAACTCTACTTACAGACATTAATAAAATTAACAAAATAAAAGCTAATATAAAATTCATAATGGCACCAGCTAAAATTACTTTAAGCCTTACAAGCGGAGATTGATTATTCAAAGAATTCGGGCTGTCGTTTTCTTCGTCTTCCCCTTCTAGCTGACAATAACCTCCCACAGGTAACACTCTCAAAGAATAAAGAGTTCCATTTGATTCTCTTTGGAAAAGTTTTGGTCCCATACCTATGGAAAATTCCAAAACGGATACCCCATTCATTTTTGCTACTATAAAATGTCCAAATTCATGTATTAAAATTACAAGTAAAAATATTATAATTGATGAAATTATTGTAATCACATTTCCTCCTAATTAAAACCCTAAACAATATAATATTAAAAGATAAGGCAAAACAAAAATAAAACTATCAAATCGATCCATTACTCCACCATGTCCAATAAAAATATTACCAAAATCCTTCACATTGGCTTTTCTTTTAATTTTAGAAGCGCTTATATCCCCAATTTGAGATATAATCGAACCGAATAAAGCTATGATAACTATCTTAACAACATTTAAATTACCGTAAAATATAGAAAAAATAGCTCCAATTATCATGCTTCCTATAATTCCACCAATAGCTCCTTCAACAGTTTTTTTAGGACTAATCTTAGTCAATTTGTGTTTTCCAAATAACATTCCTGTACAATATGCTGCTGTATCTGTCCCCCATGAACATATATATATAAGCCAAATAAATTCAGTTCCAGAAATAAAATACATTAACGAAAAAGTAATCGTAATATATATGTGTAAGAAATAGTTATTTAATACTTCTTTTATAGGTTTGTCAAAAATGGTATATAAAGTCAATTCTATCAAACTAAAACTACACAATAAAACAATTGCAAATAATTCTTTTTTAAGATAAATACTTAAATTAAAACTAACATTGAACAATATATTAATAATCAAATTATTAATGTTAATGCTATTGGAATACTCCTTGTTAATTACATTTTCTAGTTCGTAAATTGCAACAGTACTTAGGAATAAATTCATTATTAAAAGATAAATTCCACCTTTAGAAACACAAAAAATAGATAACAATAAAATTATTATTCCTGTTAATGTCCTTTTTAAAAATTTCATTTCAATCCACCAAATCTTCTATTTCTATTTTGATACCAATAAATTGCATCTATAAGTGATTCTAATTTGAAATCAGGCCAATATATATCCGAAAAATAAAGTTCTGCATAAGACATTTGATAAAGTAAGAAATTGCTTAGCCTTTTTTCTCCGCCTGGTCTTATTAGCAAATCAACGTCTGGTTGATTTCTCGTGTATAAAAGTTTTGAGAACTCATCATCAGTCAGGATTTCTCCATATACTATCGCAGTATTCACAGCTCTTAATATCTCTTGTCTTGAACCATAATTAATAGCTATATTTAGAATAAGTTTATCATTATCTTTTGTTGAATCCAATGCGTATTCAATCTTTTGAATTACTTTTTTGGGCAATACACTAATGTCTCCCAAAATATTAATCTTGACTCCTTGAGTTACTAGTTTATTTAATTGGTCATCTATATATTTTATGAGTATTTGCATCAAAAAATCTATTTCTTTTTGTGGTCTTTTCCAATTTTCTGTCGAAAAAGCATACAGGGATAAATATTTTATTCCAATATTTAATGAGTTTTCGACAACATCAACAACTCTTTTCATCCCTTCATTATGTCCAAATACTCTGGGTTTATTTCTTTTTGTAGCCCATCTTCCATTTCCATCCATTATTATGGCAATATGTTTAGGCAGTCTATCTTGATCTAAATTTGATAAATCCATTTTCAATTCCTTTTAGTTTATTCTTAATTATTGTATCATATTTTGATTTTTTCTTACACAAAAAATAAGCCTTAATATTTGAAGATCTCATTAGGAAATCTTCAAATTAGGCTTATTTTATAATATATTATTTGCCTTTAATTTCTCTTGAACCAGGTTTTACCACTTCTATACCTTTTTTACATAAAGGACATTCTTCCGGTTTAAAAATTTCAATATCAATTTTTGTTGCACTGTACAAAGGCAAATCAATATCCAGATTAACACTTCTATCTACTAAGCAACAAATTCCTACTACTTCAGCTCCCAAATCTTCCAAAACTTTTTTAGTCTCATATGAAGATTTAGCAGTGGTTACAACATCTTCTGAAATAATAACTTTCTCGCCTTTTTTTACTTCAAAACCTCTTCTAAGACACATTTCGCCATCTTTTCTTTCAGTAAATATAGCTGGTTTATGTAGTTGTCTTCCTAGTTCATAAGCTACTATTATTCCTCCCATTGCAGGTCCAACAACAGTATCAAATTCAACACCTTTAAGCTTTTCAGCAATAACTTTTATTACTTCTTCAGCTTTGTCTGGATATTGTAATAATTTTGCACATTGACAATACTTATCACTGTGATTTCCAGATGACAATAAGAAATGACCTTCTAACAATGCATTACTTTCTTTTAATAATTCAACAACTCTATCCATCATTTTCCTCCTAAATAATATTCCTGATATCTTCTATTGATTTAAAATTATTTTCTTTTAGGTAGTTTTCCATACCATTTGCTATTTCAACCATAACATTTGGATTCACAAAATTTGCTGTACCAACTTGAACTAAGTGACAACCTACCATAATAAATTCTAGTGCATCCTTGTAATTTTGAATTCCACCCATACCACAAACAGGAATTTTAACATTTTTGCACACATCTCTACACATTCTTAAAGCTATCGGTTTTATACAAGGCCCTGAAAGACCAGCAGTTATATTGTCAAATACTGGTTTTCTTTTATTAATATCTATCGCTAACGCATTAAAAGTATTAACAAGACTAATCGCATCCGCTCCCGAATCCTCACACGTTTTAGCCATTTCAACTATATCATTAGCGTTTGGAGATAATTTTACCATTAAAATTTTATCCGTATGCTTTCTTACTTCTGATACAACTTTTTCTGCTATATCGCATTTTATTCCAAAAGCCATTCCTCCCTCTTTAACGTTGGGGCATGAAATATTTAACTCAATTATTTTTATGTCAGTGCTTGATATAAGTTCAACTGCTTCAATATAACTTTTTATATCAGAACCACCAATATTTGCAATAGTAACAGTATCCAAAGATAGCATATAGTCCAGATCCCTGTTAATGAACTCTTGAACAGATGGATTTTGTAATCCTATACTATTCATAATTCCAGAAGGTGTTTCATAGATTCTCAAACCAGTATTTCCATTTTTAGGTTGAATAGTTAATCCTTTTGTAGAAATTCCTCCTAGCTTATTTAGATCTGTAAAATTTTCATATTCTCTTCCAAATCCAAAGGTGCCTGAAGCTGCGACAACAGGATTTTTGAATTCTACACCGCAAAAATTTGTTTTAAGCATCAAATATCACCTCATTTTTTTCAAAAATAGGACCATCTTTGCAAACTCTTTTAAGTCCATTAGTTGTATGAACAGTACATCCTAAACACGCCCCTATTCCACAAGCCATGTGGGCTTCTAATGAATAAAATTCTGTCGCATCCAGCTTTCTTTTCTTTAAAGAATTCATCATTGGATTTGGACCGCAAGCATAAATATAGTCATAATCGTTTTTTACGTATTCCGTAATATATCCTTTAAATCCAATTGATCCATCTTCGGTAGAAATAATTGTTTTGTTTTTATTCAAAATCTCATCTTCCATATATGTTGTGTTTCTATATCCAACATACAAATCCACGTTTTTTAATTTTCTGGACAAATATTTCATTGGAGCAATCCCAATACCACCAGCAACTATAGCACATTTAGCTTCTGGATGTAATTCGAATCCGTTTCCTAGAGGCCCAAGAATTTTTATACTTTCTCCCACTCTCATCGACGAGATTATAGATGTTCCTTTGCCTACGACAGCATATAAAAATGTTATACTTTCTTCATCCAAATCACAAATACTTAGAGGCCTAGGAAGAAGTGGTGATTCATCCCAAGCTCTCAACATATAAAATTGTCCAGGATCACCTTGGAATTTTCCTTTTAAAACCAATTTAAAAATTCCATCACTAATTTCTTCATTAAGTATTATTTCAGAATCGATATATTTATTCACCGTAAATATCCTTTCTCATATCTTCTACAGCTTTTCTAGCATATTTACCGATATTTTCTTCTCCATCATCAAAATTTCTGTAATTTAATATGATGCCTCTTGATGAATTAACAATTCCTTTTTTAAAATTGTCAAGGTAAACTCTGATATCTTCTGGTTTTGCTCCTTGTGCGCCGTAACCTGGAATTAAAAACATTATATTTGGATATCTCTCTCTAATCTTGTTTGCATTTTCACTTTGAGTTCCACCTACTACAAATCCTAAAGAACTTAAAGTGCATTCTCCTAGATAATCCTTTGCGATATTATTCAAATTATCACCTATTTCGTAATATAGTGGTTGACCTTTATAATCCTTATATTGGATATCTTTTGAACCTGGATTTGATGTTCTCATTAATACGAATATTCCTTTTTCTTCGGATTCAAGGTAAGGTAAGTAATGTTCTAAAGTATCATATCCCATAAATGGATTTACGGTTATAAAGTCAGCTTCAAAATCACCTTCAAAATGTGCTTTTGCATATTCTTTTGCTGTATTTGCGATGTCTCCTCTTTTTACATCGGCAATTGATATTAAATTATTATCTTTAAGATATTTGAGAGTGTTTTTGTAAGCTATTAATCCTTCTATACCATGTGCTTCGTAGTAAGCAATTTGCACCTTAAAACATGCTACTAAATCTTTTGTATTATCTATGATTTCCTTATTAAAATCAAATAAATATTCGCTAACTTTCTTTCCTTTTTTCATATTTTCTGGTACATAATTTGTACTAGTATCTAGTCCTACACATACTATAGATCTTTCGTTTATTCTTTCAGAAAGCTTATCTATTATCATTTTTAGCCCCTTTCTCAAATTTAACTTTTCCATTTACGATTGTCATCTCAATACTACCCCTAAATTTTTCGCCAATAAATGGACAATTGTTTGATTTTGAATTAAATTTTCCTACTTTGATTTCTTTATTAATATCAATTATAACTAAATCAGCATCGTATGTTGGATTTATAACACCTTTGTTTTCCCCTAATATCTTAGCTGGATTGTAACTCATTAATTCAGATATTTTGTTTAATAATATATCATTTTCTTCATGCAATACTTTATATGCAATATTAAAGGCTGTCTCTAATCCAATCATTCCACATGCACCTTTATCTTTATCCTCTTTAGTATGAGGTGCATGATCCGTTGCAATAGCATCTACTGTATTGTTTTTTATCATTTTTATTATGCAATCTATATCTTCTTGAGTTCTTATTGAAGGATTTACTCTAAAATCACTATCTTTCATATATATGTGATGAGGAGTAACTTCGCAAGTAATTGGAGCATTTTTTTCTTTGTAGAATTTTATCGCTTCCAATGAGTCAATAGTGCTAACGTGACAAAAATGAACTCTACATCCTGTTTTTAAGCTTAAGTAGCAATCTCTAATTGTTTCTAAATCCTCTGCATACCTTGTAGAAATCTTTGTTAGATTATGGTCTTCTGCATGTACCATTATACCCTTGTTTATTTTTTCTATTTCCGTAAAAATATTAAAGGCTAGTAAAGAATCTGTTATACCTTTCCCATCTTCACTAAAGAATTTGATATTATTATCTGCTTTTTCAAAATTAATCATTTCTATAGATTTTAAATCTTTTGTTGTGGCCATGCATTGATATATATTTATTAGATCAATTTCTTTTGATTTGTCTATAATTTGATTGTAGATTTCATTATTATCCACAACTGGTTTAGTGTTTCCCATCAAATTACAACTTGTGTAGCCTCCAGCAAGTGCTGACAGGCTACCAGTATATAAATCCTCTTTATTTTCTTGACCGGGATATCTGAAATGAGTGTGTAAATCTATGAATCCTGGCATTACAATTTTTTCCTTAACATCAATGATTTCATCACATTTTTCTAATATCTCTCCTATTGCTTTTATTTTACCATTTTCTATTAAAATATCAGCAAAAATATCTTTATCTTTATCTATAATATGACAATTTTTAAGCAGCAGTTTCATTATTCCTCCACGTTATATAAGTGATCACAATAATCACACTTATAGGTTCTAGTATCCTTATCAACTAAACTAAATTTTTGTACAATACTTCGTTCAGACTGAGTAATACATCTAGGATTTTTGCATTTAATAAAGCCTTCGAAATGTTCTGGCAAATTCAAGCTAATTTTTTCTTTTATTTTTTCATTTTCAATTATATTAACGGTCATATTATCATCGAATACTCCAAGTATATCAAAATCTATATCAATAACATTTTCGATTTTAATCATATCTTTTCTTCCCAATTTACCTGATTGTGCATTCATAATCAATGCAACTGTATAGTCAGCCTTGTCTAACTTTAAAAGTTGGAATATTTTATAACCCATTCCACATTTAATATGATCGATTACAATACCTTTTTCAATACTATTAATGTTTAACATTATCTCACCCCTAATAATTTCAATATTAACGCCATTCTAACAATTACACCGTATCTAACTTGCTTAAAATAAACTGCTCTTGGATCACTATCAACTTCTGTAGCTATTTCATTTACTCTTGGCAATGGATGAAGTACAGCTAAATTTTCTGAAGCTAATTTCATCTTATCATTATCTAATATATACGAATCTTTCAATCTAACATAATCTGCTTCATTGAAGAATCTTTCACGTTGGACTCTAGTCATGTATAAAATATCAAGTTCACCAATTACATCTTCCATTTTTTCAACTTCTTTAAATTCTATATTTTTTGATTTTAAAAATATCTTAATATAATCAGGTACTTGAAGTTCTTCTGGAGATATTAAGACGAATTTGTTGTTTTCATATCTTGACATTGCTTTTATCAAAGAATGTACTGTTCTACCAAATTTTAAATCCCCACACAATCCTATTGTCATGTTGTTTAATCTTTTTTTAGTCATCCAAATTGTCAACAAGTCTGTCAAGGTTTGAGTTGGGTGTTGATGACCCCCATCACCTGCATTTATCAATGGAACTTCTGCATAAGAACTAGCTAAAACCGCTGAACCTTCTTTAGGGTTTCTCATTGCAATTATATCTGTATAATTCGATACTGTTCTTATTGTATCAGCTAAAGATTCACCTTTTGATGTTGATGAGCTTGCACTTTCTGAAAAACCTATGCAATCTCCACCTAATCTATGTATTGCTGATTCAAAACTTAATCTTGTTCTTGTTGAAGGCTCAAAAAAAAGAGTCCCTAAGATTTTTCCATTACACAAATTAGAAAAATCAGAAGGACTCTTTATAATTTCTTCTGCTAAATTTAATATTTCATTTATCTCTTCTACATTAAAATCATCTGCGTTAATTAAATTTCTATTTTTTAACATAACTATCTCCTTTGATTTATTTTCATTATAATAACATCAAAAAAGATATCTGTCAATAGTTTTTTTAATTAAGAATTGTAAAATTTACATCTGTCGTTCAATATACATTCTTCACATTTTGGATTTCTAGCCTTACATAAATTTCTTCCATGCCAAATAAATAAGTGATGACTTTTTGACCATCTATCTTTTGGTATTACTTTCATCAAAGCTATCTCAGTACTTAATACATCTTTCTCATTTACAATTCCAATTCTGTTAGTTGCTCTAAAAACATGAGTATCCACAGCTATAGCCGGTGTACCAAATGCATTACTCACAACTACATTTGCAGTTTTTCTTCCAACTCCTGGTAATTTCATTAATTCCTCTATAGTATCAGGAACTTTTGAATCATAATCATGATATAAAACATTACATGTATTAATAATGTTTTTTGATTTTGTTTTGTACAATCCACAACTTTTGATGTATTTTGTTAATCCATCTACGCCTAAGCCTAATATAGCTTTAGGGGTATTGTGTTCTTTAAATAAAACAGCTGTAACTTTATTAACTCTAACATCTGTACATTGTGCCGATAAGATAGTGGCAATTAATAATTCGAATGGAGTAGTAAAATCCAAACCTGCTTTTGCATTAGGATATAAGCTATCTAAATCATCCAGAATTTTATTAATTTTCTCGTAACTCATGAAACTTTCTCCTTATTTTTTCAATTTCAATTTTATATCCATCTAGGTTGTTAGGCGTTTCTAGTATTATTGGTCTGCCTTCTAACCTTTCATTAAAGATTACATTAAAAAGGTCTGATTTTCCAATCAATCCTTTACCAAACTTTTCATGTCTATCTTTATTTGCTCCAAATGGCATCATAGAATCATTGCAATGAATCACTTTAATTTTTTCAATACCAATTAACCTGTCAAATTCATCAAGATAATCATCAAAATTAACCAGTTTAATTCCTGAGCTAAATAAATGACAAGTATCGATACAAACATACAATGGAATACTAGCATTCCTAATAATATAAGCAATTTGATTTAAATCAAATCCAACTTCACTACCTTTTCCACTCATAGTTTCAATACATATCTTCTGACCATTTGAAACATCTATTTGATTCAAGCCTTGTACAATTAAATTAAGTCCTTTCTCAATTCCTTGATTTTTATGACTTCCTGGATGAAGAACATAATTATCAATTTCCAAATCACGAATTTTTTTCATATCCTCATTTATAAGCTTGATTGCCAATTCTCTTAGGTCTTCTCTTTCACTACATAAATTCATGGTATATGCTCCATGACATACTATTTCGTTTATATCATGAGTATCTCTAAGCTTCAAAAATTTTTCTATTTCTCTATCAGGAATTAATCTAGACTTAGATCCTCTTGGATTTCGTGGAAAGAATTGAAAAGTGTCAGCATTTATTTCTAAGCATTGTTCTATAGTTTTGTGAAGACCTTTTGATGTAGATAAATGACATCCTATTCTATTCATAAAACCTCCTAATCACCTCTAAATCATTATTATATCACACCTTAATATTTTAATATGTTATAATACTAGTTGAGGAAGTGAGACATGTTTAATATTAGCAAAAAAAATATATCAAAAATAGATAAAACTTTAATTATAAGTGTTTTAATACTTGTTATTTACGGTCTTGTAGTATTATACAGTGCTGGATCAAGTCTTTCTAATCATTATTTCAGAAAACAATTAATAGCTACAATTATAGGAATAATTGTTGTTTTTTTTATAATTTCATTAGACAACCACATAATAAAAAAACTTAACATTCCAATGTACATAATTTGCAATGTTTTACTGGTTTTAGTTTTATTTTTTGGTGTTGGTGATGAATGGGGTGCAAGAAGTTGGTTTAAGTTTGGACCAATTAATTTTCAACCTTCTGAAATAATGAAGATAGTTCTTATTATTTCGCTAGCAAATATTATTGAATCTAACAAGAACAGCCTGAATAATCCCAAAACTTTATTAAAAATACTAATTTTCGCTTTTATTCCTGTAGCTCTAATTTTAAAACAACCAGACGCAGGAACAGCAATGGTGTATACATTTATAATAATCGTAATGTTATTCACAGCTGGAATTGATTGGAAATATTTAATAGGAGCAATTATCTTAGGTTTAGTTAGTTTACCTTTTTTATACTTTAGACTGGATCAGTTTCAAAGAGATAGAATATTAAATTTTGTTCATCCTGAAAGAGATTTATCGAATACTGGATGGCAAGCTCTCCAAGGTAAAATAGCAATAGGATCAGGAAAATTGACTGGTGAAGGTTTCTTAAACGGAGTACAGAGTCAATATAATTTTATTCCTGAAAAGCAAACAGATTTTATTTTTGCAGTATTAGTTGAAGAATTTGGATTTATAGGTGGATTTATATTGATTTTATTATATGCCATTATGCTTTATAGATGTGTGGTTATTGCTCAAAATTCAGATAATTTATACTCAAAATTATTGACTATTGGATTTGCAGCAATGTTTTTATTCCACATATTTGAAAATATTGGAATGACTATTGGTGTAATGCCTATAACAGGTATCCCATTACCATTTTTTAGTTATGGTGGAACATTTCAAATTATCAACTTAATTTCAATTGGATTGATAATATCTTCATCAATTCAAAAAGACCCATTGAACTTTATTTAGGAGGAAATATGAATAAAATAGAAAGTTTTAAAATTAATCACTTAAAATTATTACCAGGAATTTATGTATCAAGAAAAGATTACTTAAATAATGAAGTATTAACTACTTTTGATTTAAGAATAACTGCGCCTAACAGAGAACCCGTTATGAACACAGCAGAAGTTCACGCAATAGAACATTTAGCAGCTACATTTTTAAGAAATAAACTTGAAAATGAAGTTATTTATTTTGGTCCTATGGGTTGTAGAACAGGATTTTATCTAATCTTGGTCGGAGATAAAAAATCTGAAGATATCGTATATTTAGTTAAAGAACTCTTTGAATTCATATCTAATTATGAAGGCGATATACCTGGTCAATCAGCAAAGGACTGCGGCAATTATTCAGATATGAATTTAAATATGGCAAAATTCTATTCTGATAAGTACTTGAAGGTTCTAAATTCAATTAAAACAGAAAATTTAATTTACCCAGAATAGAAAAAACACAATTTAGTTATACTAAATTGTGTTTTTATTTTTTTGATCTTTATCTAAATATGTTGTTTGTAGTTCTGTTAGCTTCTTTTCATTCATTTTTTCAATATAGTGTTTTCTACATAATGGCATATATGCCTCACTAGCACCCAACTGTATTCTGTTTTTATCGTCTGATATACGATAACTTACCCATGCATCATTTCCACACACAGCACACACAGCGTGGTGTTTTTCGACGTAATCACATATAGGCAATAATTCCTTAACAAGTTGAAATGGCTTGGCTTTATAGTCCATGTCAAGTCCAGCAGCAATAATTGTGAATCCTTTTTCCAAAAGATAGTTAATTTGTTTTACAAAATGATCTGCTTTTGAATTAATAAATTGTACTTCATCTATAGCAATGACATTTACATCATGAGTTTTTGTATATTCAACTATATCGTCAATATTATCGACATTTATTGCTTCAATTTCGTTTTTATCATGTGTTACTACTTTTTCCTTAGAATATCTAGAATCCATCTTCGGCTTAAACACAACTACATTATATTTAGCTATTTTAAACCTATTCACTTCTTTCCATAAACTAGATGTTTTTCCAGAAAACATAGATCCAGTATGCACTATTAATTTGCCTCTATATTGATGCATATTAATTCCTTGAAATCTCTATTGATTGAATAATAATATCATCCAACGGTTTATCTGAAAAGTCAGTATTTACGTTAGCAATTTTGTCTACAATATCCATTCCACTATAAACTTGACCAAATACAGAATGTTTTCCATCTAACCAAAAACATCCCCCGTTATTTTTATAGTATTCTTTTTGTTCTTCATCCAAATCACATTCGTCAAGATATTTAATATAATCTTTTCTAATTGAAGTGTTTTGAACTATAAAAAATTGAGATCCATTAGTGTTTGGTCCAGAATTAGCCATGGATAATGCTCCTCTTATATTTTTTAAATTATCAGAAAATTCATCTTCAAAAGACTTTTCCCAAATGCTTTCTCCGCCATAGCCTGTTCCTTGTGGATCTCCTCCTTGAATCATAAAATCTTTAATGACTCTATGAAAAATAGTTCCATCATAATATCCTTCTTGTGCATGAGTTACAAAATTTTCCACACAATTTGGAGCATCATTTTCAAACAAACAAATTTTTATTTCTCCCATGTTTGTAATTATATTTGCAATTAATTGATCTTTTTTAGGTATATCAGTTTGATACATATTCCCTCCATAAATAATTAAACTGCTTTTTAAAAAGCAGTTTAAACTTTTGTATTTGATGAGAAGTAATATCCTTCTCCCCATTTTGTTCTAATAATTAATGATTCGTTATCTTTGATTTTTTCTCTCAATCTTTTAATGTGAACATCAACAGTCCTGATATGAGACTGTGCATCTTCCCATAATTTTGCAGCCAATTCCTTTCTTGAAAGAACCTTATCTTTATTAGAAACAAGTGCATATAACAATTCAAATTCTCTTCCTGTTAATTCTATATATTGACCATATCTTTTTACAGTTCTTGATATTAAATTAAATTCAAATTCACCGATTTGTATTATGTTTGTTTTATTATTGTCATTTACTAAATCTGATTTCGTTCTTCTTAGAACTGCTCTAATTCTTGCTTTTAACTCAAGCATATTAAATGGATAAACTACATAATCATCTGCGCCATATTCTAACGCTAAGATTTTTTTCATATCATCTGATTCGTCACTAACAAAAATTGTCGGAATGGAATATAATTTGCTAATTTCTTTTTTGAAATCTAAGCCTGTACCATCCGAAAAATTCATGTCACTAAGCAAAAAATCATAGTAACCTTTTTTTAGTTTTTCAAGTGCATCTTCAATTGTAGAACATTCTGAAACTTCATAATTTTCATCATTAGAGAAATTCAAAATGATCTCATCTTTATACACATTAGATGGAAAAACTAACAGAATTCTAAGTTTCATAAGTTTAATTAGATTACTTCAATAAAGTGATCTGTTTTTTCCTTTACTCTTCCTATTATATTTCCAACTTGGCCTGATTCATGTAATTTTTCTACAAGTTTATCAGCATCTTCCTTAGATAATGCAATTAATAATCCGCCTGATGTTTGGGGATCAAAGACCAAATCATCTACAAAGCTACTAACATTTTTGCTGATTTTAACATCATTTCTGATAAAGTTTCTGTTGTCATAAGCTCCTTTTGGAACTAATCCTAAGTTAACAAACTCTTCTACTCCTTCAAAAATAGGTAAGTTTTGTGAGTCAATTTCTATTGTTAAATCAGATCCCTTAGCCATTTCAAGTGCATGGCCGCACAAACCAAATCCTGTTACATCAGTAGCAGCATGAACTTCTAGTCCATCGCAGGCTTCCTTAGCGTATTTATTCAAAGTAGACATAGATTTGATAACTTCATCAAATAATTTTTGATTATCCATTCCACCTTTTATAGCAGTATTTACAATTCCTACACCTAATTTTTTAGTTAATACAACCACGTCTCCAACTTTAGCTGTAGAGTTGGCCCAAACTTTATCAGGATGGTTTATCCCTGTCACAGACAATCCATATTTAGGTTCATCATCTTGAATTGTGTGACCACCAACTAACAGACATCCCGCTTCTTTTGCCTTATCAGCACCGCCTTTTAAGATTTCAACCAAAATATCTTGATTCATGCAATCTGAAAAACAAACAATATTTAAAGCTAACAATGGATCTGAACCCATAGCATATAAATCACTTAAAGAGTTTGCCGCAGCTACTTGACCAAATGTATATGGGTCATTAACAACCGGCGTAAAGAAGTCTAGAGATTGAATTAAACATAAATCATCTCTTACTTTGTATACAGCACAATCATCGCTTGTATCTAATCCTACTACTAAATTATCGTCATTTACTTTTTCAAGATGACTTAATACCTCAGCTAATTTACCAGGTCCTATCTTTGCTGCACATCCAGCTGTTTGAGTAAACTCAGTTAATTTGACATCTTCTGGTTTAATTGTTTTGTACTTTTTGTCTAACATTTTTATCTCCTTTAATCTATAGTTATTAAACTTTTCAATGATTCAAAAGTTTTATCGCCTATTCCATCTACATTTTTTATTTCTTCAATTTTTTTAAATTGATTTTTCTCTCTAAATTCTATTATTTTTTTAGCTTTGGAAGGTCCAATACCTGGTAATGTTTGCAATTTATTACTATCAGCGGTGTTAATATTTACAAGATTACTTGAGTTATTATCTCTTATTGTAACTAAATCAGAGCTTTGTGTATCATTGTTTTGTTCTTTTGAAGTTTCTGATTTAGAAGGAATATAGATCTTCATTTCATCTTTTAGCTTCATCGCCAAATTTACACTTTTCGTATCAGCATCTTGTTTAAATCCACCTGCTAGTTCAACGATATCTTTAATTCTATCATCTTTTTTAAAATGATAGACACCAGGTTTGTTTACACAACCATCTATTTGACACATCTTAGTAGAATTATCTTCGCTGTTATGTGCACTATTTTCAGACTGCTTATTTACACTTTCTGTTGATTTTGTATCAACTAAAGCTTGAATTTGATTGTGATTCAAATTATCTGAATTAGATTTATAGTAACCAAAACCAGCTAAAACAATTATTGCTATACCAATTAAAATTTTATCTTTAGAAAAATTGAAATTCATAGTGCGCCTCTTATATCTATATACTCTATAATATCATATGCTCAAGCAATTCGTCCAATAAAAAAAGCTACTAGCATTAAATGCCAATAGCTTATGATTTTAGTTTAAGATTCTTCTTGCTGTTACAAATGTATTTGAGTAATAGTTTGAGTCAATGTCTGAAATAATTACACCAGTTGAAGGTGTTGATGCATGAATCATTTTTCCATTACCAACATAAATCCCTACGTGAGAAATACTACCTGATCCATTTGTACTAAAGAATAACAAATCTCCTTGTTTCAAATTACTTTTACTTACAGGATATCCATTATTTGATTGTGCAGCTGAATTTCTATAAAGAGAAATACCGCATACTTTATTATATAAATAACTAGTTAAACCAGAGCAATCAAATCCTACTCCTGGTTGTGCAGAACCCCAAACATATCTTTCTCCCAAATAATTATAAGCTGCTTGAGCTACAGCACTGCCAGAACCACCTTCATTAGATCTTACAACCTTAGAGTTAGAATCTTTTTTATAAGAATCTTTAACTTCTGTGTTTTTTGTTTGGTTTGGTTCAACTTTACTGTCTTGAATATAATTTACAGAAATATATCTTCCCTCAGAAAGTTTTAGCCAATATTCTCCTTTGATACCACTAACTTTAGTACCTTTTTCTAATACTGAAACAACATTAGAATCCATACTGTCTTTATCTCTAACATTAACAGATTCTTTTACATATCCAGTATAGTTAGTTCCTTCAAATTTTGTAGAATTTGATTTATTTACTTGTTCTTTCTTCTTTGCTTCTGAAATTTGATGTTTATCATTTTGTTTTTCTTCAATTTTACTATTTTGCAAGTATTTAATACTAATAAAACCATTATTTCCATTTACAGAAGTTTTGAACCATCCATCTTCAACTACACCTTGTACTTTAGTGTTTTTCTCTAATACACCTAGTTTATTAGAGCTGATTGATTTTTCACTTCTTATATAAACTGGAGATTTTACCCACATATCTACTGACTTTTCAGCAGAATTTGATTTTACTTCCTTAACTTCAGTATTGTTTTTTGAAACTTGTTTTTTAGCTTCAGAAACTACTTTTTTGCCTGATTTTTCATTAGCTAAGAAGTCTTTACTTACGTATGCTTCTTTGTTTTTATAGCTTATTTTTGCCCATGATTTATTGCCATCATCTTTAACAACAACTTTTGTATCTTTTGGTAAAACACCTATTGCTTCAGATTCTTTATCCGCTTTTTCTCTTACAAATAAATCGCCTGTCGTAGATTTTGTTATATTTGAATAAATCTTTTCTTCTTCATTTTTAGAATTCCTTGAAAGAGTTAATGAAGCAACTTCAGATTTTTCTTTCTTTAGGCTTGATTTTGAATTCTTATTATCTTCTGAAATTTTCCCAAAATTTGCAGTAGATAATTCTACTTTTTTAGCTTCATCTTTTTTTGTATCTACTTTTTCACTATTTTGTTTGTATGTAGAAACGTTATTATCAATAGAAGCTTTTAATTCTTGCTTATTCTTTTTAACTTCTTTTACTTCAGAATTAATTTCTTCTTTAGATTCTTTAGATATAGTTCTTGTGGAATCATTTAATACGTTTCTTACTTGTGAATTTCTTATTTCATTAAGAGCTTTCTCTTTTTCTTCTTTTTCAGCATTTGGAGTCAATAAATCATTGCTTTTTATTGCAACTGAATATTTAGAATCATTTGATTGATTAGATTCAACATTATTGTCTCCTATTAAAGTTGTGGAACTTAAATAAGGCGATACAAAAGTTCCTACAGCTATGACTGAAGCTAATCCGATAGATAAGCCAAGTCCTTTTTTGTTCATATTAACTTCCTCCTAATACATCCTAAGATAATATTAAAAGAATTAAAAAAATATGTCAAGTAAATTCAACAAAAAAGTTACAAATAAGTTTCAAAAAAGTAATAATTGTAACATTTTTGTCATAATTACTGATTTCTCCACTTTTATATAAGTTACTTAAAAATAAAAAAAATCTATTCACAACATGATGAACAGATTTTTAATTTAATATTAATTTTTAGATTTCCATTAGTTCAGTTTCTTTATCAGAAACAATATTGTCAATTTCTTTTGTTAACTTATCTGTTAATGATTGAATATCATCTAATAATACGTGCAATTCATCTTCAGATATTTCAGCATTTTTTTCCATTTTTTTTGCATCGTCAACAAAATCTCTTCTTATAGATCTTATAGTGACTTTAGATTTTTCGCCATATTCTTTAACAACTTTTGTCAATTCTTTTCTTCTGTCTTCAGTTAATTGCGGAAATGGTAATCTTATAATATTCCCATCATTGGAAGGAGTGATTCCCAAATTAGATGCTTGAATTTGTTTTTCAATTTCTTTCATTATTGATTTATCCCATGGCTGAATTGTAAGTAATCTAGCTTCTGGAGCAGAAATCGTAGCAACTTGTTTTAAAGGTGTTGAAGTTCCATAATAATCTACCATAATATTATCTAATACGCTAGGATTCGCACGACCAGCTCTTACTGTTTTCAGTTCTTCTCTTAAAGCATGCAATGTTTTCTCAGCTTTTGTTTCCATATCTTTTAAAATTTGTTTACTCATTTTTATCCCCCTCAACAATTGTTCCAATATTTTCTCCATGAGAAACTCTAATTATATTTTTAGGATCATCTATACCAAAAACCACTAATCCCATATTATTTTCCATGCAAAGTGATGTCGCTGTTGCATCCATTATCCCTAAGCCTTTGTTTAAAATATCAATATAAGTAAGTTTATCGTATTTGATTGCATTTTTATTTTTATTAGGATCAGAATCGTATATACCATCTGTTCCTCTTTTACCTGCTAAAATAACATCAGCGTTAATTTCTACTGCTCTTAATGCAGCTGTTGTATCAGTAGAAAAATAAGGTAATCCTGTTCCTGCAGCAAAAATTACAATTCTACCTTTTTCAATGTGTCTTATGGCTCTCCTTCTAATATAAGGTTCTGCAACTTGTTTCATATCTATTGCTGTTTGTACTCTTGTTTGAATACCTTTTGCTTCCAAAGATGCTTGCAATCTCAAAGCATTTATTGTCGTTCCTAACATTCCCATTGAGTCCGATGTAGCTCTATCAATTTTAGATGATCTTCCTCTCCAGAAATTTCCACCACCAACAACAATAGCAATTTCTAATCCCTGTTCGTGGACAGCTTTTATAGAATCGCAAATATTTTCTATAATATCATCATCTAATCCGTGTCCTTGGTCTCCACTTAAAGCTTCACCGCTTAATTTTAGTAGAACTCTTTTATATTTTAAACTCAAAATTTCCTCCTAATTAATAATAAGGTTTTCTTTAATTAATCATACCAAATTAACATTTTAAAATCAATATGATACTATGTAAAATAAAAAAAGCTGCAATATAGAAATTGCAGCAATAATTTTTATTGACCCATTTGTTTTTTTACTTCTTCAGCAAAATCTTCGTTTTTCTTTTCTAAACCTTCGCCAACTTCAAATCTAGCAAATCTACGAATTTTAATGTTTTCACCTATTTTTGCAATTAAATCTGTTAATAATTCTTCTACAGATTTATTAGGATCTTTAATGAATGGTTGTTCTAATAGACAAATTTGTGAGTAGAATTTTTTTATTCTTCCTTCAACTTTCTTTTCAGCAATCATTTTTGCTTTATCTTCAGGAATATTTTTTCCGTCGTTTTCGTTCATAGCTTGATGAACTAATACTTCTTTTTCTTTTTCTACTTCTTCAGATGGTACTTCATCACGACTTACGTATTTTGGATTTGATGCTACAACTTGCATTGCTATATCTTTTGCGAAATCCTTAAATTCTTCATTTTTTGCAACAAAATCTGTTTCGCTATTGATTTCAACAATAGCAGCAATTTTTCCACCGTGAATATAAGTTTCAACAATACCTTCAGATGCTAATCTTCCAGCTTTTTTTTCTGCTCCAGCAAGTCCTTTTTCTCTCAAAAGATCAATTGCTTTTTCAATATTTCCATCTGCTTCAGTTAGGACTTTCTTACAGTCCATCATTCCTGCGCCAGTTTTTTCTCTTAATTCTTTTACCATACTAGCAGTAATTTGTGCCATTTTATTACCTCCAATTGAATTAAAAAGCGACTGTCAAACAATTATTTAATTTTAAGTTTAACCGTCGCTTATTTTTTATTATTCTTCGTCTGATTGTTCTTCAGAATTTTCAACAAATTCTTTTAAATCTTCTTCTAATACTGAGTCTTCGTTTTCAGATTCTTCTGTATCACTTTCAGTTTCAGAATAAACTTCTTCTGAATCTTCACGACCTTGATTTGCTTCAATAACAGCATCAGCAATTGTAGAAGTTAAAAGCTTAACCGCTCTAATTGCATCATCGTTACCAGGAATAGCAATATCCAATTCGTCTGGATCACAGTTAGTATCTACGATACCTACAACTGGTATTCCTAATATTTTTGCTTCGTGAACAGCAATGTATTCTTTTTTAGGATCAACTACAAAAAGTACACTTGGCATTTTTGTCATTTTTCTAATACCACCAAGGTTTTTTTCTAGTTTTTCTCTTTCTCTTTCTAATTGGCTAACTTCTTTTTTAGGTAAAAGATCGAAAGTTCCATCTTCTTCCATTTCATATAATTGGTGAAGTCTATTAATTCTTGTTTTGATAGTTTTGTAGTTTGTTAACATACCACCTAACCATCTTTGGCTTACATAATGTTGTCCACATCTTTTAGCTTCTGTTTCGATTGCTTCTTGAGCTTGTTTTTTTGTTCCTACGAAAAGAACTTCTCCACCATCTGCAACGATGTCTCTTACATAATTGTAAGCATCATCAATTTGTTTTACAGTTTTTTGAAGATCTATAATATAGATTCCATTTCTTTCTGTAAATATAAATTTTGACATTTTGGGGTTCCATCTTCTTGTTTGATGTCCAAAGTGAACCCCAGCTTCTAACAATGATTTCATTGATACTACTGACATTTTTTCTACCTCCGTTTTTTTCCTCCAGACGACTCATCTACAAATGCGACAATTAAGCAACTGCATCTGTATCATCGACTGTGTGTTTTACTTTCAAAGTATATCATATATGTTTTTATTTTTCAAGCTTTTTATAATCACATTTTTCATTAGAACAAAGAATGGATTCTCCATGCCTATTTTTTCTATGAACTAGTAAACTACCACATTCAGGACATTTTTCACCTGTAGGCTTATCCCATAAAGCGAAGTCGCAACTTGGATAATTTTCACATCCATAAAAAACTTTACCTCTTTTAGAAACTTTTTCTATTATTCTGTGACCACATTTTGGGCATTTTACTTTAGTATCTTTTACAATAGTTTCAGTATATTTGCAATCAGGAAAAGCACTACAGCCAATAAACTTTCCATTTCTTCCGTGTTTTATTACCAAATCATTGCCACATTCAGGGCATTTACGTCCAATTGGTTCGTCTTTAACTTTAAATTTATCTTGTGCATTTTTTGCATTGATTAAATCTTCATTAAATCCATCATAAAAATCTCTAATTACTTTTTTCCATTCAACGTCGTTTTCAGCAATATTATCTAATTCATTCTCCATTTCAGCAGTGAATTTTTCATTAATAATTGAATCAAAATATTTAACTACAAATTCACAAACTTTTTCTCCGATTTCTGTTGTATAAAATTTTTTCTCTTTTAATTCAACATAATTTCTAGACAAAATACTGCTTATAATCGATGCATAAGTACTTGGCCTACCAATGCCATCTTCTTCAAGTGTTTTTACAAGGCTTGCTTCTGTGTATCTAGGTTTTGGTTTAGTAAAATGTTGTTTAGATTCTATTTCTTTTGAAATTATAGAATCTTTTTCCTTTAATTCAGGCAATTCGCTATCTTTGGTATTCAAAGAATATACTCTTGTAAAACCGTCAAAAATCACCACGTTACCATTAGATCTAAAAGTATAACCATTGTTATCAAAATCTATTGATGTAGATAGATAACGTGCATCTTTCATCTGACTAGCAACAGTTCTTTCCCAAATTAATTTATATAATTTGTACTGATCATCTGTCAAATATTTTTTAATTTCATTCGGTCTTCTTTTTACTGATGAAGGTCTAATACCTTCGTGAGCATCTTGTGATCCTTTTTTCTTTTTAGAATAATCGTATCCTTTTGTGGCATATTGTTTTCCATAGAGATTATTAATAATATCTAGGCAATCACTTACGCAAGCATGAGAAATTCTTGTTGAATCTGTTCTCATATAAGTAATCAAACCTACTGACCCTTCGCTACCCAAACTAATTCCTTCATATAATTGTTGAGCTATTCTCATTGTTTTAGAAGTTTGAAAATATAACTTTTTATATGCTTCTTGTTGAAGTGTAGATGTTGTAAAAGGAGCGTAAGGTTTCCTAGATTTTTTTTGTTGTCTTATAGAATTTACAACAAAATTATCTGACAAATCATTTAGAATTTTATCCGCTTCATCCTTGTTTTTTATATTGATTTTATTAGATTTATCGTTTTTTGAATAATATAACTCAGAATCAAATTCCAGTTTTTCTTTGGATAAATTTGCATGAATAGACCAGTATTCTTCTGGTTCAAACTCTCTTATCTCTTTTTCTCTTTCACAAATTAATCTTAAGGCTACAGACTGTACTCTACCAGCACTTAGGCCAGATTTAACTTTCTTCCATAATAATGGAGAAATGCTATAACCTACTATACGATCTAAAACCCTTCTTGCTTGTTGAGCATCTACCAATTTTAAATCGATAGCTTCAGGTTTTTTTATTGCTTCTTTTACAGAGTCTTTAGTTATCTCTTGAAATTTTACTCTATTTTCTTCCTCTGGATTTATATCTAATAAATAGCACAAATGCCAAGAAATAGCTTCTCCTTCCCTATCAGGGTCGGTTGCCAAGAAGATTTTTTGAGAATTTTTGTAATCTTTTTTTAAAGAATTGATTACACTGGCCTTACCACGCACATTAATATATTGTGGTTCGAAATCATTCTCTATATCTATGCCTAGTTTACTTTTTGGTAAATCTCTTAAATGACCAATTGTAGCTACAACTTTATATCCTGACCCTAACATTTTTTGAATTGTCTTTGCTTTAGTTGGAGATTCTACTACCACTAGCTTTTTATTTGCCATTAAAAGTCTATCCTTTCTGTTAACTTTCTTGTAATTTCGATCTTAGTTCACTTATAGATTCAGTTGAAATTTGATCTTTATTTATTCCTAATTTATTTATTATCTCTTTTAAATGTTCTTCATCTTTGACTTCAATTTCCAAATATGGATACGGATAAAAATCTTTATCCCAGCAATCAAAATCCAGTCTTGCATCCATAAACTCAAATGATTTTCTTTCTTTTTTTGATGAAGATTGCTTATCCAATTTAACAAATTTTAATATTTGTTTCAAGTTTTCTTCGCTATCAAATTCTATAGTATATTCATCGTAATGTCTAACGTTCGTATCATTAACTCTATTTTTGTAAGTAAGAAATTTCTTGTTTACATTATTAAAAATATCTTTCGAAATTCTAATTCTAAGATAATCACTACTATCAATTAAATCAAAATTATTAGATTCAATTAAAATATTTTCTTGAATTTCATGAGCTATCATTTTAGCTCCCATTTCAACAGCTTTATCCATCAAACCATTAAAATCATCAGTAAATACCTTGCATTCTAATTCTTTTTCCATACTATTCCCTAATTTTCTTAACTTTAAAATCTATATAATCCGAAGACACACAATGTACATTTATTCCATCTATTGTTCCTTCGACGACATTTTGATGTCCATATCCGTGCAAATGTCCGTATATTAAATCTGTAACATTATAATTTTTTAAACAATTAAATATCTCATTAGGTTGTTTATTAATATTAAAAGGTGGATAATGAAGCATCATAATAATATCATTGTTATTTCGGACGCTTTCCAAACTCATATTAACTCTTAAAATTTCTCTTTGAAAAATTTTTACATCTTTCTCTGTAGCTTCTTTGCTAGTTGGATCAAGCCACCCACGTGATCCACATATATTGATATCTCCTAAATCTAGTGAATCATTTTGAATAAAATTAATAGATTCTAATTCTAATTTTCTTAGTTTACTTATACCAGACCACCAATAATCATGGTTACCTCTAGTTAGAATCTTTCTACCTGGACTCTTATCGATCCTTTTCAAATCTACAAAAGCATCATCTAGTTGCATTGCCCAGGAAATATCTCCTGGTATAAGTATAATATCTTCATCATCCAATTTTTCTAGATTATGAAATATCTTTTCTTCATAATTATCCCAATTATCACCAAACACATCCATCGATTTTTCTTTTGTATAATCCAGATGTAAATCACCTATCGCATATATCATAATTACTTTAACTCAATTTTCTTATATATTATGTCTAGTTCATTTAACAATTGCTCATCTCTGTTTTGGCAAGAAAAAAGTATTATTTGATTATTATTTGAAATTTTAAATAACAAATCTAGACATTTCTTATATCTTACATCATCTAATTGGACAAAACAATCATCTAGTATCATCAAATAATCAAGACCCATTAATTCTTCAAGAACACTTATTCTAATAAAAACAGAAAGCAAGTCAAATGTTCCAGAACTTAAATGTTTTTGTTCATAAAATTTTACTCCATCATAAATACTGACATCTAAATTTTCATCAACCCTAAATTTGTCCTTATCTTTAGTTGAATAAGCCATCATTTCTGAAACTTTCTTGTTAATTCTAGGGATAAAATTTTTGTGTAATTTATTTATACTTTTATTGATCAAATCCATAGCTAATTCTATAGATGTAATTTCATTTTCGTATTTTTGAATATTCTCATTGATATCTGCTAATTTTTCTTCTTTTTCCAATAGAAGATTTACAGATTTTTCAAGTATTTTTGTCCTTTCAAATAATTTCGCATTTTCTTCAATAGATTCGTCAATTTCTTTATTAAGTAAGTTGATGTCTTTTATATCATTATTCTCAAGTTTTATTGAATCTGAATTAATATCTTCTAATAAAATACTAAAATCATATTCAGATGATATCTTTTGAAGTTGATCATCTTTATCTGAAATTCTATCCATCAATTGATCATACTCTATTTTTTTTCTTCTATAATCTTCAACATCTATGTTCTTCAAATTTCTTGATGAAGATAAAATATTGTTAATCTTTGACTTGGAACTTTCATCTTCATTTATAATAGAATCTAGTCTTGAGTCAATATCTTGAAGCTGTCCCTCAAGTTTGCTCAAATAATCAATGCTTTTATCCATGTTTGAGTCATATCTAAAGTCATTAATTACTTCATTGTAATTTTTATAACTCATATTAGTAATTTGATTAACCTTTTGCACAATCTTATTTAATTGACGATTGTACGATAATTTCTTAAATTTATTGGATATACTAACCAAAATATAATAAAGAACAAATAATACAGGAGCAATAACTATTTCTTTTGTATACCCCGTCATATAGATCATTCCAGCAACAATTATTGTAAATATAACTCCAATAATGAGTAATTTAAGCTTTAATTTAGAAATTCCATTTAATTTTTTAATTAAATTATTCATTTCATCAATATAATCTCTTATAGTTTCATAATTACTAAGTTTTGCTTTTAATTGGTAGTAATCCTTACTTAATAATTTCTTTTGCTTCGATAACTCATTAAATGTAATTCTATTGTCGTTTAATAATTTATTTTGATATTCCAAACTATTGACATCATCTTCGTCAATGTCATTGATGTATTTAATCTTTGATACTCTGTCTAATAAACTTGCTTTTTCTTTTAAAATCTGCATTTTATAGTTTTTTGCATCTTCTATTTTTTCTATATCGTTCTTCTTGTGCAAATTAACTAATTTTTCTTTATTTAAAAGAAGTTTCTCGTGTCTAAGCTTGTACTCATTTAACTTATTTAAACTATCTTCATATTCTTTTTTGTCTTTATTAATATTTTTGATTTCATCTTCTAAATCAAACTTTTTTTGATATAAACTCCCCAAAGGTTTTGCCTTAGATTGTTTAGTCCCAATATTTGATTTCATCTTTTCCAGATTATCTAGAGCTTTTTTAAATGAAACAGAATCATTATTGCTATCTGATGAATTCAATAGCATATCAACAATAGAACTTACATTTTTATTTTCTGCATCTAATTCTTTCAAGTTAGAAAAAACAGTGGATTTGAAGATATCTGAAGGCATTTTAAAAAAGTATTCACCAGGAAATGATAAATTATCTTGATTAAAACCATCTAGTTCAGTTTCGTTATTACCAGTAGTCTCATTGAAAATATTAAAATATTTTTCTTTAAAATTACGATAAATTACATATCTCTTATTATCTTTCTCCACTAAAATACTGCCCTCATAGTTTTCACTATTCCAAGGGCGATATTTTTCGTAGTCTTCACTAAATACAGTTCTCTTTAAGTAAGGTTTAACAAATCCATAAAATACACCTTCTATAAATTTAGATATAGTGGTCTTTCCTGACTCATTTAACCCATAAATTAGATTAAATTTGTCTCCAAATTCTATTGTGTAATTATTAAATCTGCCAAATGATATCAAATCTAATCTAATAATTTTCATAAATTATTCTCCATTAAGGACTTAATTCCTAAATTAATTGCTCTTTTAACCACAGGATCTTCCCCATCCAAGTTTTTTGTCTCTTCAATAAAATAACCCAACACATTATTTCTGTTAAATTCATAAATTTTATCCAAATTTATATTAGATTCTGTGTTGTCAATTATTTCTACATATTCACAATATTTTTTTAAACTTTCTTGTAAAGAATCTATATCTAGATCAAACCCATCTTCTAATTGTCCCTTTAAATTAATTCTAATGTAATTTTTCTTATCTTCAACTAAACATTTAGACAATGAACCTACCAAATCGTAATAACTAAATTTATCTGATATATAATAGTCAAATTCATTGAAGTTTGATTCTGAACAATCTAAAAAATCGATGTCAAGTCTATTATCAACTATACTTCCAATAACAGCACCGTGCATCCCTTTTTCTTTAAAACTCAATGGTTCAATAGAACCTGGATACACAAATTTATCATTAAAAATAGTCGGTTTATGTATATGGCCTAAAGCCACATAATCAAAACCCAAATTATTTACTTTATCTTGATCAAAAAACATATAACAATTGTTATCATTTAATAAATCAGAATGAATCATTAAAACATTAGTTTTTAACTTGTCCAGTTTTAAATCATCAAAAATGTTTATAAAATCGTAGTTGTTTTTATTGTAACTTATCCCATAAACATCAGTGTCATCAAATTCTATTTTTTCAAGAGTATCCTTTTTGAAAATATTCAGATTATCACTAATATTTACCATATCCCATAAATTATCATTATAAATAGGATCGTGATTACCACCTATAATACAAATTTGTGAATTTGTTCTAGAAAATAGATCCATTAAACGATTCATATCACTTAGGCTAAAATTATCCAAATTATACAAATCCCCAGACAGAAAAATATAATCAACATTTTCATCAATACTATATTTGATTAACTTTTCAACTGATGTCCAAATTCTTTGCCTTCTTATTTTAGACATAGATTGTGGAATTGAAGATTTTTCAAATTTCATGCCTAAGTGAAAATCAGCCGAATGTATAAACTTCAAAATATATCCTACTTTTCTGAATCTAATTGTTTCAATTCATCTTCTATTAATGCGTGTAATACTCTTAATTCTTCTTCTGTGAATGTAAGACCTTTACTCATTCTTGTATGATCAGGATTCCATTCTCTAATATCGTATTTTGCATCGTAATCAGACCATTTTACGATATTTAATTCCTTGTTCCAGTTGTTAGCTTTTGTAGATAAAACTCCAATTCTTTCTACTATTTCAAATTTTAAATCAGCCATAATTACCTCCATTTTTATAAATATATTATAGCATTATTTTAAAATATGCAAATATATGTTTTTGTGTTAGAATATCATAGAGGTGAATTTAATGAAAAAACAAAAATTAGCTCAAGTTATAGCGTTTATTTTGGTAGCAATGATGGTTGCTCCATTTATACTAAATGTAATAATGAACATGAGATAAAATGATAATAAATAATATTGAGTTCAGTGATAAAAAAGATAAGTTCGTAATTGAGACTGATACAAAAGAAAGTTTTTTACTAAGTTACAATGATTTTGAAAAATATAAAATTCATAACGAAATGATAATAGATGATGAATTATATACTCATTTATTGAATATCTCAAAATTTACAGAGGCTTTTGAAATCAGTCTTAATTTTTTATCGTATAAATTACGAACTGAAAAAGAAATAACGACAAAATTAAAATCAAAAAAATTTAGTTCTGAAATTATTGAAGACGTTATAGAAAAATTAAAAAAACTAGATTTACTAGATGATTATAACTACGCGAAAATATTTATAAATGATAAAATTAATCTGACAAATTACAGTAAAAGAAGAATAATCAATGATTTATACCAAAAAGGTATTGATAAAAGAATTTATGAGGATTATTTAGAAGAGGTTTTTGGATATAATATGGAGTTAGACAAAGCAACTCAAATAGTTGAAACTAAAATCAATATTTGGAAAGAAAAGCATGAAGGCTATGATTTAAAAAATAAAATAGTTACCTTCTTACTTCAAAAAGGTTTCAGCTACGATATTGCAAAACAAGTAAGTGGTATGTATTAATGTATTATCTATATATCTTAGAATGCGCTGATAAGAGTTTATATACAGGTATTACAAATGACTTTTCAAAAAGAATTAAAATGCACAATAAAGGCAAAGCTAGTAAGTATACGAGAGCAAGGCTTCCTGTAAAATATGTTTTTATGAAAAAAATTGATAATAAAAGTGATGCATTAAAATTAGAAATTAAAACAAAAAGTCTAACTCGTGATAAAAAGTTAAAACTAATAAATTCAAATGAAAACGAAATTAATACTATATTAAAAAAAGCTTAAGTATGATATAAATCAACTTAAGCTTTTAATTTTATAAATTGTTTTTTGCTAATTCAACTAATTTTGCGAATTCTTTTTCATCTCTAACAGCCATGTCAGCAAGAACTTTTCTGTTCAAGTCAACACCTGCTACTTTTAAGCCGTGCATAAATTTGCTGTAGCTTAAATCATGCATTCTTGTAGCTGCGTTAATTCTAGCAATCCATAATTTTCTGAAATCTCTTTTTCTTCTTTTTCTTCCAACGTATGAATAAGCCAATGATTTCATTACAGCTTGGTTAGCTGTTTTGTATAATGTATGTTTTGAGCCGTAATATCCTTTAGCTTGTTTTAATACTTTTTTATGTCTTTTTCTATTATTTGTACCACGTTTAATTCTAGCCATTTATATTTCCCCCTCTAACTAAGGAATCATTTTATCGATTCTTCTCATATCTGCATCACTAACTGTTGTACCTTTTCTTAAGTTTCTAATTCTCTTTGCAGATTTTTTACCTGTTAAGTGACTTGCATAAGCTTTGTATCTTCTTAACTTACCTGTACCAGTTCTTCTAAATCTCTTAGCAGAACCTCTATGTGTCTTCATTTTTGGCATATTATTTCCCCCTCTAATTTTCTTTATCAGTCAAAGGACCCATAAACATTATCATCATTCTACCTTCCATAGAAGGTTTCTTTTCTATTTGTCCTACATCTTTTGTTAATTCATAAAATTTATCAAGAACTTCCTTACCCAAATCCTTGTGACCAAGTTCTCTACCTCTAAATCTAACAGAAACTTTTACTCTGTTTTCATTGCTTAAAAATTTAGATGCTTGATTAGCCTTAACTTCTAAATCGTGTTTTTCAATATTTGGTGAAAGTCTTATTTCTTTTACGTTAATTACTTTTTGATTTTTCTTCGCTTCTTTTTCTTTCTTTAATGCATCGTATTTGTATTTTCCATAATCTAATATTTTGCATACAGGTGGCTTAGCGTTTGGTGCTACATTTACCAAATCTAGATGTTTATTTTCAGCCATTTTCAAAGCTTCTTTAATAGGAATTACACCTATTTGTTCACCTTCATCATCGATTAATCTAACTTTAGAAGATCTTATCTCCTCATTAATCATTAAGTCTTTTATATTATTCACCTCCAAAAAAATAATGGCGGGTAAAAATACCCGCCAAAAATTAATAATCAAATTAAATTTTAACCTTATGAATTCGAAATTATAAGGTGAGAGCGGATATCTCTACTTAACAACAATAAATATTGTATACTATGTTGAACGCTTTGTCAACTATTTTTTCTTTGAATTTACTACATTAATTAAAATATATGGTAAATTAAAGTCCGAAGTATATGCTATATACTTATTCGACCAATTAGGCTTAAATTTATCCTTGTAGTTTCTTAAACCTTTAAAATTATATATCTTATTTTGAGTATTGTAAACAATATTTAGAAGTTTTTCCTTCTTCTTTGAATAAATCTTATCTCCAACTTTAGACAAAGGAGCCATTCCTAGGTAAAATTTTTCAAAATTATTTTCTTGACCCCATAAAATTAACTTGATAAATATAAAATCCATCAACCCGTCTTCATTTGATCTATCATATCTCATTAGATCGATAGAAAGTGTTTTATCATCATAAAACGGTTGAAGATTTGCAAAAGCAAGTAATTCATCGTCTTTGTAAATACATGCAATTTTTGTTCTTTTCAGATAATATTCGTCAAAAAATCCTAAACTAAATCCCATTTCATTTTTATTTCCTAACCATTTATCCGAAACAATTTTCATTTGAGATAACAGGTTATCGGTTGGATCTTCAACTTTAAATTCATAATTTCCCTTATCGAAGTTATTAAGAACATGTCGCCAAGTTCTATTTTTCTTTCCTACTAAAGAAAATTGAGTTAAGTCTACTGTTGCGTCTTGTCCAACCTTAACGAATCTAAAACCTTGATCACAGTATAATTCAAGATTTTCTCCATTTATTTCATAAAAACAAACATTCATGTGATATTCATTGCAATAAACTATAAAATCATCAATTGCTTCAACGAAATTTTCTTTCTTACCTATTGGATCACCTAATACGATAACGCTGTTTTTTACTGGGCGATACATAATCATTACTGTATTTGTCTTGTCAAAATAAACATTTTTATCATTCAAATAAACTAAATGACTAAATTCATTTCCACCAAATTCTTCCAAGAATTTATCAATTTTTTCAAAATACTCATCTGTTAATTTTGTAAATGTGATCTTCTTAGTTCGTGTATATTGAGCAAGGTAAGATAATATCAGAACAAATAAAACATATAGAAGTATAAATTTCTTGTTTTCAACCAAATAATTTAGAGAATATTTTCGATGTGATGTCAAAAAATTTACCTTGCGAACAGTATTGCTAATAAAGATAAATAATACTGTGACAACTGATAATTTACCGATAGTATTTATAAAATATTTTGGGTTGATTTTGATAGCTTTTTCTGTGAATCCATCTTTCATTATATACATTACAATTCCCAATACTAATGTAATAATAGATTCTTCAATGTCTAATCCTTTTAATAATGTTGAAAATACTGAAACTATTAATACTGCTTCAGCTATATAAAAAGATTTCTTAACCGATTTTTTTATTCCTTGTGAAAGAAGTATTAATAACCCACCTGATGTAAGAGTTATAAATCTAGCCAAAATCACTACATCTTTCTTAACAAATCTCTTTAAAAATTTTATTCTTAATAACATTGATGGAGTGGCAACACTTAAACATAATATTATCCCAACGATTAGAGTAAAAATAGACAAAATATTAAATGCGAACTGTTTCTTGTATTGATCAGTATTGTAATTGTCGTAAATTCTTTTTAATATCATAATTAAAGAAATTATCCATGGAATAACACTACTTACAATTCTGTATATCAATATGGCAATTATTGCAGCTCTAGGTTCTATCAATTTACATAAAAAGTGTATTTCTATTAAATCCGATACAACAAATCCATCCTGCATCAAGCTAACTTGCCCAAATACATTTGAAACACAATAAATAAGCACCAAAGATGAAAGATTTACATTAGTAAATTGTTTTATCACAAAAACGAAAAGTAACATATTAAATGCTGTAACAACAGTTTCATAAATTACTGATAAAACTTTTCTTTTGACACTTATGTTATCCTTTACAACAAAATCTAAATAATATGGACATTTATTTTTAAAATAAATAACACAAATACCAATAACCAATATTACTAAATAAATCAAAAATAGTGTCCATTCTGGTTTCATTAAAAATATCGTGATTATACTAATTAAAGATAAAGCGATAAAATTAGAAATATTTTTGTTTAAATTCTGATCCTTATACTCATCTTCACCAATAAATACTGATTCTATTCCCTTTATCCACACAAATTTTCTTAATGATTCTAGAACCCAAAACTTTTTTATATCCTTGAAATCAAAATTTTTATTATATAAAAAATAAGAGGTTGATGAAATAAGAAATACTAAAAGTCCAAATAAAGCAATTTGTAATTTTTGAGCAATACTCAAAAAAATCTTATATTTAAAGATATGATTAGGTGCTATAAAATTGTTCCTTACTATATATAAGACAATAATTGTGAATATTATAGTGTATGTTGTCCTAATTAATTTTAGTTTTTTGTCCATTAATCCCCCTTTAATTGGATGATTGCTCATCATACATTTGTTTGTAGAAACCATCTTTTAGTAATAGCTCATCATGAGTTCCACTTTCTATTATTTTACCATTGGATAAGGCAAAAATCTTGTCTACATTTCTAATTGTAGATAATCTGTGAGCTACTATCAATGTAGTTCTTGAATATTTTAATTTTTCTAATGGTTGTTGGATAATTTGCTCTGTTTCAGTATCAATATTTGATGTAGCTTCATCTAAAATTAATATTCTAGGATTTCTAATGTATGCTCTTGCAAAGGAGATTAATTGTCTTTCTCCTTGTGAAAGATTAGAGCCTTTTTCTTTTATAGGTTCATTTAAACCTTTTTTAAGCAATGTATAGCATCCTAATTCTTCTAACGCATGTATCACTTCCTCGTCCCTATAATCCTTATCTAAAGTGATATTTTCTTTTAATGTAGTTTCAAAAAGAAACGGATCTTGTAGTACAACCGCAAAGTTTTCTCTCATAATATCTTCATTTAAATTATTGATATTTATCCCATCAATTAAAATTTCACCACTTTTTACATCGTAAAACTTCAATATTAAATTAAGGATTGTTGATTTTCCACTACCTGTAGTCCCTACAAAAGCTGCACTAGTTGATTTTGGTATTTTAAATGAAATATCCTTCAATACATCATTTTTATCATAAGCAAAATAAACATTATTAAATTCAATATCTCCCTTTAGGTCTTCTATCACACCATCTGACTTTTCAATTGTATCTAATTTCATTATGTCAAATATGTGACTTGCAGATGCATAAGCTTGTTCCATATCTCCAAATCTTGTAACGATTACGCTAACATTCGAAAATATCTTTGAAGTATAATCAATAATGATATAAAGGCCACCAACCGTAACTGGATAACTTTTCGTTATCTGACCATATCCAAAATAAAATAAAATTATAACTGTTGATAATAAACCAATTATATCAATTGCCCTGTATCCACCATAACTTCTCAGTTTTGTAAGGGCCAAATTATTATAAAAAATTTCTTTGTTAATTTTATCAAATTTATTCTTTATAGTTTTCTTGACATTTAATGCTTGAATTATTTCCATATTATTAATATTTTCATTAATATTTGCATTTATTTTACTAACTAGATGTCTGATTCTTTTGTTATGCTTTGCTGACTTGTATCTATAATCATAAAATATTAAGAAAACCAATGGAAACAATATAAGAAGCATCAGCGACACTTTTATATTTGTTACAACCATCATAATATATATTGCAATTATCATTATCGCAGCAGTTGTAATATCTGCAAGAATTAATTGAAACATTATCTTCAATCTCATAGTATCATTCGTAATCCTTGATACGATACTTCCCGCTGCCAAATTATCGAAATATTCTATAGGTAATTCATTGATATGTTTGTAGATATCATTTTGTACAAAATATGTTACATTGTTTGCTGCCAATTCAAAATAAATCATACTCAAGTTACTAAAAATTCCACACGCAACGTAAATCACCAAATAAATAGTCAAGTATTTAATAATTGATGAAAAATTTCCAACTATATTATTCTTTGCGACAAACTCATTTAATACAAATCCTATTACAATCGGTCCCAAAATTTCCATTGAAGTTCTTAATAAGGAAAAGACAAATCCAATTACCAATTCTTTTGATTGCTTCATGGAATACATTTTTAGTTTTTCTGATACAAATTTATTTCTTAATTTGCTCTTCATATCTGCCCCTTACTAATTGGATATTATATTGATTGTAATACCATTGTTTGTTTTCCATTAATTCTGAATGAGTACCCATCTCACTTATTTGACCATCTTTCATTACTATTATTAAATCAAAATCGTCAATCTGATTTAATCTATGAGTCGATAATATTACGGTTTTTTTAAGTTTTTTTAACTCTCTTAAAATATTTTTCTCAGTTTGAGTATCTAATGCACTTAAACAGTCGTCTAATACAACCAAGTTTGAGTCTTTTAATAAAGCTCTTGCTAATGAAATTCTTTGTTTTTGACCTCCAGATAACGACAGCCCGTTTTCACCACACAAAGTGTCAAATTCATCAGGAAAATTGACTATATCCTTATAAATATCCGCACTTTTAGATACTTTAACCACTTCTTCATCTGTGGCCTCTATCTTGGAAAGTTTTATATTATTTTTTATTGTATCCGAAAAAATCATACTTTTTTGAGACACATACGCCATATTATCTCTTGCTGATTTTAAATTTAATAAATTCGTGTATTTACCGTTGATTTCAAATTCATCTTGCCTTGGATATAAGAATAATAATTGTTTAAGAATAGTTGACTTTCCTGACCCTGTCTTCCCAACAATAGCCACCCTCATGTTCTTCTTGAATTCAAAAGAAATATCTTTAAGTGCGAATTCTTTAGAGTAAGGATATTTGAAACTATAATTTTCAAACTTAATACTTTCTATATCATCAATTTCCTTGTAATCTTCGTTTAAATCTAATTCATCTTTATAGTCAAGTATATTATCGATTCTATCCATTGATGCATCGGCTTGTTGATATACATTTATGAAGTTTCCTAATGCATACATTGGCCAAATTAACATATTTAAATAATATGTAAAAGAAACCAATTGACCAACAGATATTTGATTCTTACTTATTAAAAATGTTCCATATCCGATTGCTATAACAAAAGTTATTGCTGGGATTATCCTTTGAAAAGGAGCCATCATTGCTCTGTATTTTACAACATCCATGTTTTTTTGAACCAACATTTTAGAACGATTTTGAAACGAAAAATATCTGGCATCTTTTATCCCAAAAACTCTTATAATTCTAATACCTTCAACATCTTCTAGTACACTATTGTTTAGCTTATCAAATGTAGATTGCACAATTGAGTATTTTTCATGGATTTTCTTACCAATTTTTAAACACAAAAATGCCAATATAGGAAGAGGTATTATAGAAACTAGTGTTAAACGAACGTCAACTACGACCATCATTATAATTATTATAAACAAAGGAAATACTGTAGAATCAAAAAATGTAAGAGTTCCAAATCCCATCAAATCGCTTAAACTATTGACATCTCCAGTAGCTCTGTTCATAAGTTCTCCCGTTTTGAAAGTTTGAAAATATTTCATGGATTCGTTTAAGTATTTATCCATAAGTCTATTTCTAGTTACATAGTCTATTTCATTCGAAGCTCTGAATGTGTAATAACACCATCCCATTGCAAAAAAATATTTAATTCCTATTACTAAAACATCAATTAAAAGTATAATTAAAAAAGGTTTTAATTCTATCGAATTGTTTAATACTCTATCGGTTAATTTCCCTGTTATATATGGAGGAATTAATCCTACTAGGTCACTTAATAAAAGAAATGTAATAGCAAGAATTAATTTGTTTTTGTAATATTTTAGAAACCAATAAAATTTCTTGTACATTTTACCTCCTTCTATTAAAAATTTGCTCTGAAAAATTCAGAGCAAATTTTTATATTGTAAAATAAGCTTTCTTTATAGAATTATTTTCTATTTTGATATTCATCTACTAATTCATCAATAAATTCATCAGTATTCTTAGATCCTACATCTCCGAGATCTCTTTTTCTTACTGATACCTCATTGTTATCAATTTCATTTTGTCCAATTATTAATGAATAGTTCACTTTCTTCAATTGAGATTCCCTGATCTTAAGACCGATTTTTTCACTTCTATCATCGACTTTCACTCTCAATCCACGTGCTCTCATTTTTTGTTGTAATTCATACGCATAATCATTGAATTTATCGCTAATAGGAAGAATTTCTACTTGAACTGGTGATAACCATAATGGGAATTTTCCAGCATAGTGTTCTATTAGTATTCCCATAAATCTTTCTTCACTACCTAAAATTGCTCTATGAATCATTGCTGGACGTTTTTTAGATCCATCACTTGCGATATAAGTCATATCGAATCTTTCTGGCATTTGGAAATCTAATTGAATAGTTCCACATTGCCAAGTTCTACCAATTGCATCTTCCAAATGGAAATCTATTTTAGGGCCGTAGAAAGCTCCGTCACCTTCATTAATTTTATATTCAAGACCTTTGTGTTCCAACGCACTCTTAAGTGAATTGATTGCTAAATCCCAATCTTCATCTGATCCCATTGAATCTTCAGGACGAGTCGACAATTCAACTTCGTATTTAAATCCAAATTTAGAATAAATGTAATCACAGAAATCTATAATCTTAGTTACTTCTTCTTCTATTTGTTCAGGTAAACAGAATACATGTGCATCATCTTGTACGAAAGTTCTAACTCTGAATAAGCCATGCAATGCACCTGATAATTCATGGCGGTGAACTTGACCCAATTCTGCAACTTTAATTGGAAGCTCTCTGTAGCTGTGCAATTCATCTTTGTAAACTAAAATTGATCCTGGACAGTTCATTGGTTTTATTGCATAATCATCGCCATCTATTTGAGTGAAATACATATTTTCTTTGTAGTGATCCCAGTGACCTGATTGATGCCATAAATCTTCGTTCAAAATCAATGGAGTTTTGATTTGACCATATCCTCTATCTAAAAGTTGTTCTTTCAAGAATTTTTCTAGTTCATTTAACACAACCATTCCATTTGGATGGAAAAATGGGAAACCCGGTCCTTCTTCTTGAATTGAGAATAGCCCCATTTCTTTACCAATTTTTCTGTGATCTCTTTTCTTAGCTTCTTCCATTCTTTCTAAATATTCGTCTAATAATTTTTTCTTAGGGAATGAAATTCCGTAAATTCTTTGAAGCATCTTGTTATTTTCATCACCTCTCCAGTATGCACCGGCAATTGATAATAACTTGAATGCTTTAATATTTTTCACTTCTAATAAATGAGGTCCTCTACACAAATCAACGAAGTCTCCCATTTCATACAATGTAATTGTAGCATCTTCATCAAGATTTTCTATTAAGTCAACTTTATAATCTTGACCTTCTTTCTTAAATCTTTCCAAAGCTTCTTCTCTTGAAATCTCAACTCTTACTAATTTAGGATTTTCCTTAACTATTTTTTTCATTTCGGCTTCAATTTTTTCTAAATCCTCAGGTACAAACTTGTGATCTGTATCTAAATCATAATAGAATCCAGAATCAATTGATGGTCCAATTGCAAATTTTGTATTTGGATACAATCTTTGAATAGCATAAGCCATTAAGTGAGATGAAGTATGCCAGAAAACTTGCTTTCCTTCTTCATCATCAAATTTTACGAATTGAACTTCACAGTCAGAATCAATAGTTTCCATTAATCCCATTATTTTACCATCTACAACTGCTCCGACACAGTCTCTTGCTAATCCTTCAGAAATTGATTTGCAAACATCTAATAAACTAATTTCTTCATCAAATTCTTTTACGGATCCATCTTTTAATTTTACTTCAAACATAAATACCTCCTAATAAAAAAGAGACCCTCATCCCGATAGGGACAAGTGTCTCGTGGTTCCACCCTAATTTTTTCTCATTTGACAATAGGCTCCAAATTAGTATTCAGCATACTGATCTCTTAAGTAAAATTTCAGCCTAAGTTTTACTCTCTCTGAAAGTTCTTATATGCCTACTGGGATTTTTCATCGCCTTTATTTTAACTTTTCAATAATTTGGTTAAGTTCTAATAATTCTTGATTACCATTTTCCATATTTCGTAAAGTGAATTTATTTTGCTCAACTTCATCTTGTCCTATTATTATAACATATTTTACGGATAATTTGTCAGCATAATTAAATTTCTTTTTTAATTTATCATCTTCAAGATAACTCATACATCTTACAGAAGAACTTCTCAAATCATTCATAAGTTTAACTGCATTTTTTTCGTAACCTTTCATAGGAATAATGATGCAGTCAAAATTATTTTGTTGGCCTTTTACTAAATTTAATTCTTGAAGTTGATAAAATAATCTAGTTAAGCCGATACTCATTCCTACTCCAGGCAACTTGCTTTTGGTGAAATTATTAGCTAAACTATCATATCTTCCTCCAGAACAAATAGATCCTATTTCACGATATTCCTTAAAAAATGTTTCAAATACTGAACCTGTGTAGTAATCAAGCCCTCTAGTTATAGATAAATTTATTTTAATATTATCTGGACTAACTCCCAAAGATAAAATATCGTCATATACAAATTTCAATTCTTCAAGTCCACAAACAAATAATTCATTATCAATATTCAATGATTCAAGTTTTTCGATAATTTCTTGGTTAGTTCCATCTATTTGTAAGAAATTTAAAATCGAATCAATTTTTT
Source organism: Finegoldia sp. BIOML-A1 (assembly GCF_009678325.1). NCBI lineage: Bacteria > Bacillati > Bacillota > Tissierellia > Tissierellales > Peptoniphilaceae > Finegoldia > Finegoldia sp. BIOML-A1. Next base: position 82,586 of record NZ_WKZF01000002.1, on the reverse strand, counting down.
CATTATCCAAGTTTAGCTTAGATAATTCTTCTTTTACATTATCTATTCCTATTTTATCTAATTTATCAATTATTCTCAAACATGATTCAAAGTCCTCAATACCTAAATAAGAGAAATATCCATTCAATATTTTTCTGTTATTAAATTGAAATTCAAAGTCTGGAACATCTATTGATTTTAAAGCTTCATACATACATTTTACTATTTCCGCATCATTATATAAGCTCAATTTTTCATTTCCTATGATGTCTATATCGCATTGATAAAATTCTTTATATCTTCCTTTTTGATTTCTTTCTCCTCTATAAACCTTAGCTATTTGATATCTTCTAAATGGGAATGCTAAGTCTTGCATGTACATTGAAACGTATTTTGCGAGTGGCACAGTTAAGTCAAATCTCAATCCTTGATTTTTCTTACTACTATCAATTCTATACACTTGCTTACTTGTTTCTCCTCCACCTTTAGATAGTAAAACGTCTAATTTTTCTATAGCAGGTGTATCGATTGAAAAAAATGCATTTTTAATAAAAACATCTTCTATTCTTCTTTTAATTGTATCAAACACCATTTGGTCTTCAGGAAGAAGTTCCATCATTCCCGGTAATGTAGATGGTTGAATCATAATTGACCTCCTAATAATTAAAAATTATAGATCCGCGATCTATAAAATCATCATCATCTGTATAATAGTATTTTATATTTTCTTTTTCTAAAAATTCAATAAGTTTATTTTTAAATTTATAATTTTCAAGATTGCCATAAAACACAACCCCTAAATCAGCACAATATCCACAAGTCCCACCAATAAATCCTGTATCATAACCTTCTAGTTTTATTTCACCATAATCTATTAAATATGCCTTAATATTTTGTTTCTGAACACTAGCATATATAGATTTATCACTGGTAATTACAAATTTATCAGTAACTACTGTTGAACATTTTGAATATCCTTGTTTGACCATTATTATTTTCTCATCTTTAAGTAATTTTAATACAACAGGATCTACAGATTTTTTATTACAGACTAAATGATTTTCAATTGAAAAGTTATTTAACAAGCAATCTTTCGGGTATGTGTTCGTTATCTCAAGCTCCGTTACATATAATGCTATATAATTTGGAAGATATGCTCTATAATGAAAATACGATTCTTGAGTACAAACGAATGCATTTTCATTTATTTTCCTAATTTGCATATCTACATGGTCACTAACTTTTTCATCCATTTTTTTACTATCGAAACTGTAAATAACTTCATAACAATTGCCTTTTAAAAATTTTATCAAGCCATTTTTAGCTTTAAAACTAATTATCGCAAATTTCTTATGAGATTCTTCAAACATATCATTCTTTATTTCTAATCTATTTTGATCATCCAAATGTTCTTTTATAATTTCATCGAAAATAAATCCATTAAACTTAAATTTAATTATATCAAATAAGTTTGATAGTGCATAATCCATTAAAAATCTAAAAATTTTAAAAAGTATTGATTTATTAATTTTATCTAAATATATCTCTTTGATTAACAACTCTTTATCATCTAAATCTAACACCAAATACCCTATTAACTTAGTTTCTTCAAAAATCACGAAATGATTTCTATTAGATATTTGTTTTTTCAAAGATTTAATTATTGTTGTTCTATTTTTCGCCAAATTTGAATCAAACTTATTTTGAAATAAAAAATTATTTCTCAGTTTGTATACAAAATCTGATAATTCCTCAATATACTCATCTTCTAATAAATCAATAAAAATCATATTAACTCCTTTACATATAAAAAAAAGGAAAGTCTATAATAAACTTTCCTTTGGAGGCGACACCCAGATTTGAACTGGGGGTGAAGGTGTTGCAGACCTCTGCCTTACCACTTGGCTATGTCGCCGTATGGAGCGGAAGACGAGACTCGAACTCGCGACCCTCGCCTTGGCAAGGCGATGCTCTACCACTGAGCCACTTCCGCACACATTTTGGTGCCCAGAGCCGGAATCGAACCAGCGACACAAGGATTTTCAGTCCTTTGCTCTACCGACTGAGCTATCTGGGCTTAATGTATCAAACATTACTTTACTAGTATAAACGATTAAATTTGTTTTGTCAAATTTTTTTACAACAATTTAAATCCGACTTTACAATTTACTTATACCTTTGTAATACTCTGTCATTTAACCCATACCACAATGCATCTTCTATAGAATTATTTAAAACAGTTTTCAAAGTTTTAACAATTTTTTTGTACAAATTTTCTAATTGCCACATATTCAAGAATTTTTCTTCAGAAATCACTACACTATCATTAATAGATTTCATCACTAACTGTTTGTCCATCTTGCTATTAATGCTAAATATCTTGTCTTTTAAGATGTTTTCACAATAATTATCTATTATTGAATCTTGTACTCTAAATGCATTTGATTTGTTTTTAATTGAACTAATCATCTTATTTTTTAAAAACTTAGCACTTCTGCTTTCAGTATTATGAAGAAGAATATCCGATTTTTTAATCGTAGATGCTGGAATATGTCTTAATGCATAAAACTCCAACTCATCACTTATATTCTTATTATTAAATCCTTCAGTATAAGCTTGAAGATAATAAGTGAATTCAATTTTATTAATATCTTCTGATATCAAATCAAAAATAGCTTTAATAATATTTTCTCTATCATTTCTATACGACAAATGATTAATTAAAACATTGTAAATTTTATTAAGAGCGTTATATTTGACATAACAAGGTTGTATTTTATTTTCTTGTTGAACAATATCAAGCATTAAGTATAAAGCTAATAAATCGTCTTCGAAAAGAAATTTTTTCTCAAGCTTTTTCTTTAAATTGTTCGTGTTATAAGCTTTATACATAACTCCTACTCCTAATTATATTTAAAAAACAAAGGACTTTTGATAGTATCTTTCTGTAGAGAATACTTCAATAGTTTCAAAGATAAAACAGAAAATAGAATAATTCAAACCGTACGCAAAATCCAAATCTCTTGTTTTATCTTCTGAAATGCTATATTCATCTACTATATCTTCAATATAATTCTTAACCAATGTTTTTAACATCACACATTCATCATTATCTATGCTTATTTGACTTGATGTTATTGCTTTTTTGTCAAATATATGATTTTGTGCTAACTTATTCAAAACTCTTTCGTAATTCATGTGATCTTTAAGGTGTTGATTACACCTCCATCTTTTTGCATGTGGAAGACACACATAATCACTTAGATAATGACTTATTACTCCAAGTTTTGTACTTAAAATCTTATTTTGCAATGAATTCAATCTTGTTAAGTCTGTAAATTGAAAAAGATAAATTATAGTGATAATTTCTTTTACAATATAATTTATACTTTCTTCTTTGTAATGTGCTATTAGCTTGTATTTTGGTAAAATATCTGGACTAACAGCTCCCCATTCTAATTTTTTTATATTTAAATTGATTCCATAGGAATCTTTAATGTCTTGATTTATTTCTCTAACAATTCTCTTATGAGTTTCTGGAAAAATATTAATCACTACCTTTCGTCATTGGACATAATATTATTTTAGAGTAATTTAAGTTAAAAGTCAATTATTAACTTTTGCACATAAATACAAGGAAATCGCTAATTCTCAACGATTTTTCGTCTATAACTTCATTTATAAGATTAACAAATTCACTAGAATATTTTTCAGTTAAAAAAGAATAATCTATGTTAAGCGAATGAATTTCGAATTTTTTCATTTCACAAAAAACATTATAGATTAGATTTTTGAAAATATTTTTGTTGTTATTTCTTAAATCATCTGGCAAATTTGCCAATATCACATAATCCGAAGTTATATTAAAAGCGGGAATGATTTTACATTCGCCTTTTTCTATTCCACTTATTTTTGTAAGAGGTTCTAAAATTCTTTCTCCAGCTTTTTCAACTAATTTTTTTGAATTCTCTTCCAGAAGTGAATTTTCGATAAAATATAAAATTGCATCGCTTTGTAGCTCAAAAATATTGCCTTTAACAAATCTTATATCCATAAAATCTACCCCTTTTTATTTACTATATTACCAATATCAATTATAATACAACATAAGAAAAAAGTATATGAAAGGAATCAATAATTATGAATATAGCTATAGTAAGTGAATACAATCCGTTCCATTTTGGGCATTTACATCAAATAGATCAAATAAAAAAAATTTTCCCAGAATCAAATATAATTGCAATCATGAGCGGAAATGTAGTGCAACGTGGTGAATTTTCTATTTTAGATAAACTTCATAAAACTAAAATTGCTTTGGAACACGGAATAGACTGTGTTATTGAAATTCCTTCAGTATTTTCCTTGCAATCAGCGCAAAATTTCGCCTATTACGCTATTAAAATAATAGACACTATTGGATGTGATTATATTTCTTTTGGAATTGAAACAGAAATAAAAGATCTAATTTCATACAAAGATTTTCTACTAGAAAATGAAGGTAATATTAAACAGTTTATACTAGAAAACAAAAATATTTCATATAATAAAAACATAATGATATTTTCAAAGCAAAACTACTCTGAATATTCCGATGAAATATTCAAATCAAATAACATTCTTGCTTTGGAATATATGAAATCATTAGATAAACTACACTCTAAATGTAAAATTCTGCCAATAAGAAGAGTCAATAGCGAGTACAATTCAAATTCCTTAGAATGTATTTCTTATAGTGCCTCTTCTATTAGATATAATTTGAAACTATTAGAAGAATTCAAAGACAAAATTCCATCCTTAACTTACGAATATCTAAAACAAAATTCTATTAGATCTAACAAAAAACTTTTAGACATATTATCTTATAAATTATTTGTGGAAAAGTCAGAATTAGATAATATAACGGGTTATGAGAAAGGATTAGATAATCTTCTATCAAATGCATTGAATGAAAATTATGATGATTTTTTTGAAAACATAAAAAATAAAAAATATACCAAAAATCGACTTCAAAGATTGATTTTAAATTATATTTTAGGAGTAGATAAAAAATTTGTAGATGATATCGTAAATGCAGATATTGAAGCTGTTCGCCTATTGGGATTCAAAAAAAACTTCGATTTGTCCGCAATTAAAAAAAATTGTAAAATTTATTCTTTGAACAGAGATTTTTCAAGTTTATCTGATAATTACAAAAAATTATTTGAATATGATATAAAAGTCAGTAGACTAATATATTCTACAAAAAAGGTTAATGATTTTTATAATTTTCCAGTAATAAAAAAATAGAGAATATTTTGAGGAACCCCCAAAATATTCTCTTTATTTTATTGTCCTTGTTGTTTAGTCAAAATTCTTGGACCATCTTTTGTGATAGCTAATGTATGTTCATATTGGCATGATTTTTTTCCGTCAATAGTTCTAGCTGTCCATCCATTTTTATCAATTTTCAACTTATGAGTTCCCATATTTATCATTGGTTCAATAGTTAAAACCATTCCCTCTTGTAATCTAAGACCTCTGTGTTCTTTACCATAGTGAAGAACCATTGGATCTTCATGCATACCTCTTCCAATCCCGTGGCCTGTGAATTCGCGTACTACAGAATAGCCATTAGTTTCTGCTATTGATTGAATTTTAGCTCCTATATCTCCTAATCTATTGCCAATAACAGCTAATTTAATTCCTTCATACAAACATTCTCTTGTAACATCCATAAGTTTTTGAGTATCTTCATCTATTTCACCAACTGCATAACTCCAACAGGAATCACTCATCCAACCATTCAATTCAACTACTGTATCTACTTTTAACAAATCACCTGATTTTAAAATATAATCAGATGGATATCCATGGCATATTTCATCATTTACAGAGCAACATGTAGCGTATGGGAATCCCTCAAATCCTATTTGAGCTGGTATTGCTGCCTTGCTTCTAATAAATTTTTCGCAAAAATCATTAACTTGCATTGTAGTCAAACCTGGTTTAACAAATTCCCTCAAAGCTTCATGCATTCCAGAAATAACATTTCCAGAAATATCCATTTTTTCTATTTCTTCTTTATTTTTTATAATAATCATTTAATCACCTATTCAAAAAAGTTCTTAGGTAATGTAATTTTTACCTTTTTAATTCTTTTATCTTCCACAAAAATTATATTGTACAAAACACCATCTATTTCTATTTTTCTTTTAAAACCATCTTCAGGTATATATCCCAATCGATTTATTAACATACCCCCTAATGTATCATAATCATCCGATAGCTCATCAATCTCAAGTCCAATGTTAGAATTAATTTCTTTTATAGAAGTACTACCTTTTACTATATAATTAAACTTGTCAACCTGAATAATATCAGGAGCTTCATGATCGTATTCATCTTCAATATTTCCAACTATTTCTTCAATTAAATCTTCCATCGATACAATACCTGAGAAACCACCATATTCATCAATTAAGATTGCCATGTGAATTCTTTTTTTCTTCATATCTGAGAATAAATCATTGATATTTTTAGTTTCTGATATAAAATACGCTGGCTTTAAAATCTTTCTTAAGTCAACATTATTAAATCCATGTTTGTAAGCTTCACTCATGTAATCTTTAATGTAGATGATGCCCAGTATGTTGTCAATATCACCTTCATATACTGGAATTCTTGAAAATTTTAGTTCCATTAATTTATCCAAATAATCTTCAATACAATCTTCAAGGTCAATTGCAAATACTTCTGTTCTTGCTGTCATTATTTCTTCAGCTGTTTTTTCATCAAAGTTAATAACAGCATCAATCATATCTTTTTCGTTTGAATTTATAATTCCTTGTTCCTTTCCGACCTCTACCATTGATTTTATTTCTTCAACAGTAATTTTGCTCTCCACATTCAAAGTTTTAATTCCAATTATACTCAGTATAAATTTTGTTGACTTAGAAAGTAAAAAAACAAATGGTTTTAAAACAAAGTAAATAAATTTTACAGCATTAATCGAAAATAACGCAAAAGAATCCGCCACACTCAAAGCAATTCTTTTTGGAATCAATTGTCCAAACAAAATATACAAAAACGATAAAACAATAAGTACAACACACACTGATATCCAATAAGTTACAGATTTATTTAATCCTAAAAATATCATCTTTTTACTCAAACTTACACTTAAACTAGATGCACATATTGCTGAAGCAACAAATCCAATATAAGTTAATATAACTTGAATAGTAGACAAAAATTTTGTGTGTTTTTCAAATTGTTCTAAAACAGATTTTGCCTTTTCATTTCCGTCATCACTCATAACCCTAAGCTTATTTTTATCACAAGAAACAATTGCTATTTCACTTGCTGAAAAAAAAGCATTAATTACTATAAGTATTAATAAAATAACCAATTCTACAATAAGATTGGGCCCGACTTCGTCCATTTAATCCTCCTAAAATTATAGATAATAATATTATACAATAATTTTGAATTAAAATAAAACAAAATTAAAAACGGAATGTTTTCTGCAATACAAAGATAACATTCCGCTTAAAATCATTTAATTCAATTCGTGTTTTAGAAAAACACATCAAATACTAAAATATTCGATTTTTAGAATAAGTTTAGTATTACTCCACCATGTTGAGCAATCAATGGTGCGAATACTAATGATACTACCGTCATCAATTTAATTAAAATGTTTAATGATGGACCTGAAGTATCCTTGAATGGATCCCCAACAGTATCTCCTACTACAGCTGCCTTATGAGCATCTGATCCTTTTCCACCGTGTTGACCAGATTCAATATATTTCTTAGCATTATCCCATGCTCCACCACTGTTTGACATGAATATTGCCATTAAGACACCTGTTACAAGTGAACCTGCTAAAAGTCCACCTAAAGCTTCTGCACCTAATAAGAATCCCATTAAAACTGGACAAACTACAGCTAACAAACCTGGAACAAGCATTTGTCTTAATGCAGCACCTGTAGAAATGTCGACACATTTTTTGTAATCAGGTTGTTGAGTACCTTCCATAATTCCTGGGAATTCTTTAAATTGTCTTCTAACTTCAACAATCATATCATTTGCAGCTGTTCCTACAGCATCCATAGTCAATGCTGAGAATAGGAATGGTAACATACCACCAATGAACATACCAGCTACAACTTCTGGACTTGTAACATCTATTTGTTTCAAACCTACTACAGCTGTATATGATGCAAATAATGCTAATGCTGTTAATGCAGCACTACCAATTGCAAATCCCTTTCCTATCGCAGCGGTAGTATTTCCAACTGAGTCTAATTTATCTGTAATATTTCTAACATCTTCTGGTAATTCGCACATTTCAGCAATACCACCAGCATTATCTGCTATTGGACCATAAGCGTCTACTGCAATTGTCATTCCACAAGTAGATAACATACCTATAGCAGCTACTGCAATACCATACAAACCTTCTGTAGGGTTTGTAGCACCATTTGATGCAAAGAATGAAACTATTATACCAATAGCTATAACAATAATTGGACCAGTAGTTGATTTCATTCCTGTAGCCAAACCAGAGATAATATTTGTAGAAGAACCTGTTTCTGATTCTTCAGCAATTTTTTGAACTGGCTTTTTATCTTCAGATGTGTAGTATTCAGTAAATTGTGAAATTATCAATCCAACTAATATACCAGCTAATACAGAGAAGAAAGCATTATTACTACCAAGAATAGATCTTGATAAGAAGAATGATCCTGCGATTGCTAATATTGAGCTGATAATTGTACCTGTATTCAAAGATTTTTGAGGATCTTTTCCTCCTCTAACTGTAAATACACCTATAATAGATGCAATAACACCTAAAGCTGCTGTTGCTATTGCAAATGATACACCAGCTTCTTTATAAGCTAATAAACCTAATGTGATACCTGATAAAATACTACCAGCATAGGATTCAAATAAGTCGGCTCCCATACCAGCAACATCCCCTACGTTGTCCCCAACATTATCTGCAATTACTGCAGGGTTTCTAGGGTCATCTTCAGGGATACCAGCTTCAACTTTACCAACCAAGTCTGCTCCAACATCAGCTGCTTTTGTATATATACCTCCACCAACTCTGGCAAATAAAGCTATAGAAGAAGCACCAAAACTAAATCCAGTAACAACTTCAGCATCTTGGAAAATAATATAAGAAAGAGTTATACCTAAAATTCCTAATCCAACAACGCACATTCCCATTACTGCTCCACCAGAAAATGCTACGTTTAATGCTCCATTCATTCCTTCTTCTTTTGCCGCATTAGCTGTCCTAACGTTTGCCTTTGTTGCAGCTTGCATACCGATGTAACCTGCAAGTACACTAAATATTGCACCAGCTAAAAAACAAATTGCTGTCTTATAATCGATTGCAACACCTAGAATTACACATACTATAACTACAAAAATAATAAGTGCTTTGTACTGGCGAGAAAGATAAGCCATTGCTCCGTCGTGAATAAATCCAGATATCTCCCTCATTCTTTCATTACCAGCACCTTTTTTACTTATGCTACTAAATTTTATTGCAGCAAATAATAAAGCGATAATACCTGCTGCAATAGCTAAATAGTAATACATATTGTCCATGATTTACTCCTTTCAACTATTAAATTATTTTATATATGCTAACGCCAAAGCTGAAACCAAGAATATAACTGATGATACAATAACAACTCTGTTAATATAATTATCCTTAGTTAATCTTCCACCATGTCCACCGACATTAGTTTCGCCTGTTAACGCTGCCATCCCTTCTGATTTAGTTTCTTGACTCATCACTGCAATTATTATTACAATGCTGGCAATAACTAAAATTACTGAAAAAATAGTCTTCATTTATCCACCTCATTTCGATTAAGTTGATATATAAAATATAACATAGACATTCGATATTATCAAGATACTTCATATATCATTATTGCACAAAGTTATTATACCACAAATTTCTTTGAATTTAATTGATAATCAGTATTGATTTATCAAAAATCATGTGCTATACTTATTGTGATATCAATTATCAATACTTATTATAGAGGTGGTTATGTTACAAGACATATTATTAGAACATTGTTATCCCACACTAAGTAATCTCAAATTTGCAAATATGATAAATGTTGATTATACAGATAGCATATTTGAAGACATATTTAAATTAAACGAAAAATTATCAGAATATAATTTTAGCTTAATTATTTTAAAGCAAACTAGAAAAAAGTTGTTGCTGTACTTAATAAATTACAATTTAATAGAAAACTATAATGATAAGAGGCTGCAAAATGCTTTGAAAAGTTATGGTTATCCTGCGGATAATTTTAATAGCAGCATAAATTTTTTAAAGAAAAGATTACTTGAAAATGAATTTCCTCATGAAATCGGATTCTTCTTAGGGTATCCCTACGAGGATGTTCTTGGTTTTATCAATTACAACGGAAAAAATGAATGTATTTCTGGAAAGTGGAAAGTATATTCTGATGTAGAAAAAGCAAAAGATATATTTAAAAAATATGACTATGCTAAGCTCGTAACAAAAAGATTATCATTACAAGGAAATAACTTGTTTGATATAATAAATTATTTTAAGGAGTAAATTATGAATTTATTAATTTTATACTGGTCTCAAACTGGTAATACTGAAAAAATGGCTCAAATCATTAAAGAAGAATGTGAGTCAAAAGGATCTAAAGTCGAAATGGTATTTAGTGATGATTATGAAAACTACGATATAAACAATTTCGATGTCATTGCTTTTGGGTGCCCTGCTATGGGTGATGAAGAACTAGAAGATACTTCATTTGAACCGATGTTTTCTGATTTAGAAAATACATTAAATGATAAAAAAATTGCTCTCTTTGGTTCTTATGAATGGAACAACGGTGAATGGATGGGCTTTTGGAAAGAAAGATGTTCGAAAAATAATTTAAACGTTATTGATACTGTAATCTGCTATGATACACCAGACGAAAATTCTACTGCTGATATCAAAAAATTCGCAGATAATTTATTAAAATAATACTTAAAAAAGCTTGGTAGTCATCTAAAACTACCAAGCTTTTTATTAGCCTTTTAATTCATTTCTGTTTTCTTGTAATTCTTCCAATAGATTGTTCAATTTGTCTTGAGTTGTTTCCAACATTTCATCGATATATTGGATAGATTGACTCTTTAATAGTCTAGCATTGTTTTCAGCTTGAGAAGTAATTTCTTCTGCATTTTTTTGAGCTGCAATAGTAACATCGTGTTCATTTACCATTGTTTCAAATCTGTTTCGAGCTTCTTGGTCTATTTTTTCTGCTTCTTTGTAAGCTTGAGTTCTAATATTTTCAGATTCTCTGTTAGCTTCATCAATAATTCTATTCTTTTCAGCATTAGTCCATTGAGCTTGTTTGATTTCTTCTGGTAAATTTTCTCTCATATCTTTTAAAACTGATAGAAGTTCTTCTCTTTCAACCATAACTTTTTTAGAAAATGGAACTGTTGATGCTTCATCAAGTATATCTTCCATTTCTTCTATTAACTTAATAATATCCATGTAACCCTCCTGCATTGAGCTAATTATTCTTACAATTATTATAATAAAAATATCAAATTAATTCAAGATAAAGCATTTATTTATCGCTAAATTTATCCTTTATATCGTCAATGATATTTTCAGGAACAAGTTCTGATATATCAGCTCCATAGGAAGCTATCTCTCTTACTATAGAAGACGAAAGAAATGCATATTTGCCATCTGCAACTAAAAACAATGTTTCTAATTCATTATTTAATTTCTTATTAGCCAAAGACATTTGCATTTCTGATTCAAAATCACTAACAGCACGTAGTCCCCTTATAATTGTACTACATCCTATTTGTTTTGCAAAATCTACAGTCAATCCTTCAAATTGATGAACTCTTACATTAGATAAATGGCTACAAGATTTTTTAATCATCGAAACTCTTTGTTCAAGAGAAAATGTACTTTTCTTTTGAATGTTTTTTACAACAGCTACATTTACTTCTTCAAAAATTTTTGCACTTCTTTCAATAATATCCATGTGTCCATTCGTAATTGGATCAAAACTACCCGGATATAATACCTTTGTTTTATTCATTATCATTCCTCAAAAAATATATATTCTTCTTTTTACCATATTGTTTTTGTTTTTCTAATTTCAAATTTTTGAAATATTCATCAGACAATTCTTTTTCGGATTCTAATATAACAAGACAATCATCATTTAAAAGATCATTATCTATGAGCATTTGAATGGATTCTTTGTAATAATTTAATCTTTCATAAGGCGGATCGATAAAAACATAATCAAATTTTAATCCTTGTCTTCTGATATTCAATAAATTTTTCTTAAAATCACCTTTAAAGACTTTTGCGAATTCCTGTGATTTTGTATGCTCAATATTTTCATTGATGCATTTTATATTATCATTAGAAGCTTCACTAAATACTACTAAATCACATCCACGACTTATGAACTCTATACCAACTGCGCCACTTCCTGCAAATAAATCTAATGCTTTGGAATTAGGTTTTACTTGAAAAATCACGCTAAATATAGCCTCTTTTATTTTACCTTCTGTCGGTCTTGTAAATCTATCTAAATCGGTATTTAAGTTCATACCTCTCATTTTTCCTGAAATAACTTTCATTTCTCACCTCAATTAAAAATAACATTTTCTAGTAATTTATCTTTAAACTTATTAATTTCTTCATCCAAATACATATATTCTTTAGTTTCGCATAAATCATTCGTATATATATACTCAGTTATCACAGCAGCTTTTTCTATCAAATCATAGTCTTTTTCTAGATCTGCTATGTTTAGAAGTGGTATTCCTGATTGTCTAGTTCCTAACAAATCACCACTACCTCTCATCATCAAATCCTTTTGTGATAGTTCAAATCCGCTGTTCGTCTTAACCATAATATTCATTCTTTCCATTTGTTCATCAGAATGTGCATTGTTGATAAGAATACAATAAGATTGATCTGAAGATCTGCCCACTCTACCTCTTAATTGATGAAGTTGTGAAAGTCCAAATCTTTCTGCATTATATATAACAATTACATTTGCTTTTTTGACATTAACGCCAACTTCAATAACTGTTGTAGATACCAATATTTTTGTATTCCCGTCTACAAAATCTTTCATAATTTCTTCTTTTTCCGAAGATTTCATTTTACCGTGTAACATTCCAACATTTATATCAGAAAAATATTCACTAGATAACTTATTGTAAAGTTCTGTTACATTCTCTAAATCCAATGCTTCAGATTCTTCTATCAATGGACACACAACATAAGCTTGAAACCCATTTTCAACTTGTTTTCTGATAAAAGCTGCTATTCTTTTTTCATAACTAAATCCAACAGAATATGTTTCTATTACTTTTCTGCCTTTAGGCATTTCATTTATTGTTGATATATCCAAATCCCCATAGTAAGAAAGTGCTAAAGTTCTTGGAATTGGAGTAGCTGTCATCACAAGAACATCTGGATTTTGTCCCTTGTCTGAAATTTTCTTTCTTTGCCCTACACCAAATCTATGTTGCTCATCGGTAATTACGAGTCCAAGCTTTTTAAATTCCACAAAATCTTGTATTATTGCATGCGTACCAACTATGACATCAAAATAACCCGACTTTATTCCTTCTAAAACAGAATCTTTTTCCGATTTTGTTAAATCAGATTTTAATAAACAAACTTTTAACCCAAATTTTGAAAAATCATCCGATAAGTTTTCATAATGTTGTGTCGCTAAAATATCCGTAGGAGCCATAAAAGCTGATTGATAACCACTTGAATATGATTTGAATATCGCTGCTTCAGCTACTATTGTCTTTCCACTTCCTACATCTCCTTGAACCAATCTATTCATTCTCTTTTCAGATGTCATATCACTTTCAATATCTCTAATTGCTTCTAACTGTCCTTTTGTAAGTTCAAATTTTAAAGACTGTATGAAAAGATCCATGCTTTCGTCAGTTTGAAATTTTATATAATTTTGTTCGTTTAGTGTTGTCTTCATTGATTTCATTGCCAATTGCATTATAATAACTTCTTCAAGAACAAGCGCTGTCCTGGCTCGTTTAAATTGTGCATAATCCACAGGCTTGTGTATGTTTTTTATTGCATTTCTTTTGTTCTCAATATCGTAGTTTTTAATCATACTATAAGGAATAACATTTTTAATTTCATCAATACAATGTTTAATAGCAAAATCAATGAATTTAATCATATCATTATTTGTAACGCCTTTTCTTACTTTGTAAATTGGATAAATAATGCCCAATTTTCCACCAAAAGTTTTACTCAAAATTGGTGACGATATCTTGAATTGATTTTGAACTCTATTTATTTTCCCATACAAATAGTAGGTAGTGTTTGGTAAAATTTGATTTCTGATAAAAGGCTGATTAAACCATGACACACTTATTTTAGAAGTATCGTCAAAAGCAATAGCAGATGTTAAGTTTAAATTTCTTCTAAGATATTTAGTTACAGGCTTTGAAATAAATTTGACTTTTATAACGCAGCTTTCTTCATCTCGTATATCTATTATATTTTTTATTATTGATCTATTTTCGTACCTATACGGGAAATAATTCAATAAATCATTAGCATCAAAAATACCCATTGAGTTTAAAACTTCTAATTTTTTCTTTCCTATTCCTTTTACTTCTGATAATTGCATAACTCACCACACAAAAAAATCCCTACATTAAACATACAAATAATAGACCGATGAAAATCGATCTATTATCTGTAATTATTTGTAAGGAGTTATTCTATTGAAAATACATAGTAATATAAAGGTTGAGATCCTTCGACAACCTCAATATCAATGTTTTTATATTCTTCTTCCAAACTATCTTTCAACTTATTAGCAACCATTTCATCACAGCCTTCACCGTAATAAATTGTAACCAATGAATCGTCTTTTTGAATTAGTTGTCTCAATAAATCCATTGAAACTTTATTAATATCATTACCAACCGCTCTGATATTCTTTTGGTCAAGACCGATAATGTCATCTTTCTTTACTTTAATATCTGACATATTTAAATCTTTTACCGCAAAAGTAACTTCACCAGTCTTAACTGTTGCTATTACATCGTTAAAACTATCAAAGTTTTCTTCTGCACTTGCTTCTTCATTGAATGCTAAAAGAGCCGAAATAGATTGTGGTACGGCTTTTGTCTCTACAACGAAAACTTTTTTATCAACTATTTGTTTTGCTTGATTAGCTGATAATATGATGTTCTTATTGTTAGGAAATACAAAAACTGTCTTTGCATTAACTTTTTCTATAGAATTAACTATATCTTCAGTTGAAGGATTCATTGTTTGTCCACCAGTAATCACTTCATCGACATTTAACATATCGAAAACTTTACTGAATCCTTTACCACTACTAACCACTACAAATCCAAAATCTTTTTCTGGTTCTGAAGGTTTTGTAGAAGCTTGACTAATTTCTTCTTCAGTAGAATGCAAGTTTTGATGTTGTAATCTCATATTATCTATTTTGATATCTCTTAGAGCACCTAATTCCATGGCAATTTCTAAAACTTTACCAGGATTATTAGTATGAATATGAGTTTTGATTACTCCATCACCTTTTACAACTAGTAAACAATCCCCAAAGTTTTCTAATTTTGATCTATATGAATTTTCATCTGCATCAGTCATTATAAAAAATTCAGTACAATATCCGAATTCTATTTCTTCGTCTGATACAACATCAGTATTTTCATTAATAGTTCTAGGAGATTCGTCAATTACTGTTTCTGAAATTAATTTTTCATTATCGTAATTTAAAACGCCTTCTAAGAATAACATTAAACCTTGTCCACCTGCATCAACTACGTCGGCTTCTTTCAAAACAGGTAACATTTCTTTAGTTTTTAGAAGTGCCTTGTTACCTTCAGATATAATATCTGTCAAAAATTTTTTAATATCTTCGTAATTTTGATAGTTTTGATCAGCAAACTCACCCATACATCTAGAAACTGTAAGAATAGTTCCTTCTGTTGGTTTCATTACAGCTTTGTATGCAGTTTTATAACTTTCTACAAATCCATCTCTTAATGCAAATATATTAAATTCAGTATAATCTTTAAATCCATTATAAAAACCTCTCATGATTTGAGAAGTAATTACACCAGAATTTCCTCTAGCTCCCATAAGAGAACCATCACTCATAGCTTTAGCTAAATTTGCAATACTCAAATCAGTTACGCCATTAACTTTTGAAATAGCTGATTTAATTGTCAATGTCATATTAGTACCAGTATCTCCATCTGGAACTGGAAAAACATTTAAGCTATTTACTATTTCTCTTTTATTTTCTAAGTTCTTAAATCCCGCTAGAAGGCAATTCTTGAACAGTGTTGCGTCATTCTTCATTGTGCCCCCTATTTTTCTTCATTTATTCTCATATCTTGAACAAGAACATTAACACATTCTACTTCAAGACCGGTTTTATTTTCTACACTATATTTAACTGTATCAATAATATTTTGGCAAACCACAGCAATTTTAGTACCATATTCCAAAACTACAGTTAAATCTATTACAATTTTATTATTTTTTGTATAAACTTTTACTCCCTTACTCATATTGTCTTTATTGAGTAACATTAAAAATCCATCTGATAAATTTTTATAAGCTAGTCCAACAATTCCGTAACAAGTCATAGCTGTTTCACTAGCAATAGTTCTAACGATATTATCTGATATTAATATTGAACCATATTCGTTATCAATTTTAGTAGTCATATTACCTCCTATTTGTGATACCTAACTAATTATATTATACTCTTTTGATGTTTAAGATTCTAATTTACATATTAATACTATATTATTATAACATATTTTAGCTCTAAAAGCTTGAAATTCAGTTTTAAAATATGCTATAATATCAAGAGACATTTGAAAAAGAACCAGGAGGTGTAATTATGTCCAAAAAATGTGAAATTTGTGGTAAATCAAGAACTTTCGGAAATAATAGATCATTTTCTTTAAGATCTTCAAATAGAAGCTGGGCACCTAACATCAGAAAAGTTAGAGCTTTAGTCGATGGCAAACCAAAAAGAATCAATGTATGCACTAGATGCTTAAGATCAGGTTTAGTTGAAAGACCTCAATTTATCAAAACAACAGAAGAAGAATAAAACAAAGAGTCGAAAACTTCGACTCTTTTTTAATCTCTAGAATCAATTAAAAGGCCATATCCCTCTATTAATTCTATATATGCTTTTTTATTTTTTATTTTATTACTAATCGTCAATGATGAACAAAAATCAACATCTAAAAATTCGCTGTCGTATTCAAAACCTTTTAATTTAATTTTAATTCCACTATTCGATAAAACTACAATAGAAATATAATCATATTTCATAACACATTCTGTGCTTTCTCCTAAGAATTTAATTATATTATTGTTACCAATAAAAATAAGTTCAATCCCTTTTTCATAACATCTTTTTGAATAAATTAAATTCGACATTGTGTGATCTAATCTGGTTCCTGTTGCCCCAAAAGCATATATTGTATTACAGTTCTTTTCGATTAATATATTTATTGCGGCTTCAAAATCAGTAAAATCTTTTTTGCAATTATATTTTTCAAAAATCTTGTTGTTTTCTTCTAGAAAAATTTTGTCCTTATTATTTATAGAGTCAAAATCTCCTATAGCAAAATCAAAATCTTTATGATAATCGGTGAAATATTTTGTTCCACCATCTACAGCTATTCTAAAGTCTGATTTTTCATAATATTCTTCAAAAAGATTCTTATCAGATAATTCCCCTGCGCAACAAATCAAACCAATCATTTTTTACTTACCTTTGATACAGGTTTAATTAAAATTAATATAACAACTATAGCTATAATTCCATTAGGAACAATGTAGGTGATGTTATATAAGAATGATCCTAGTAATGCAGGAATATCTGATGGCAATGTGTCTTTGAAAAATACATAACCACTTAAAATCGCAGCTACTCCTCTCATTAAAATAGCGAATATACATGCTAAAATCATTTTATAATTAATTTTGCCACTCAAAGTTTCTTCATTACATCCTAACCCTGATAATCCTAAAGCCATATAAGCTATTGGATAATCTAGCATATATTGTATTGGGTGAATAACGTAAGGATCAACAAAGCTATCCAAAACTCCATACATTAATCCAATTACAATCCCTGGTTTTAGCCCCCATCTTAGTCCAAATAATAAAATCGGAACATATCCCGCTAGGGAAACAGATCCTCCTCTTGGCATTTTAAAAATAACAATACTGTTTAGCACAGCTGTCAGAGCTAAAGTAATTGCCCCTTCAACCATAAATCTCAAATTTTTGTTCAAGATATCCTCCTTTTAACTATAATTTTTGATTGTAAATATCTAGTTGCGATTCTATGTCATGATTAAAAACATCTGAACCACTTACAATTAGATTAGCTCCAGATTCTAACACTTTATCGACATTAGAAGTTTTTACCCCTCCATCAACTTCCAATATAATATCTTTTTTTGATGTTTCTATCATTTTTCTTGCATCTTTTATTTTTGAATATTGACTCTCTATAAAGGATTGTCCTCCAAAGCCTGGATTTACACTCATTACAAGTATTATATCCAAATCATCAATAATATAATCACAACATCCCAATCCTGTAGATGGATTAAGTGCTAATCCACATTTTTTTCCAGCTTTATGAACAGTCTGAATAATCCTATGTGGATGAAAAGTTGCTTCTGGATGAAAAGTAATTATATCAGCTCCGGCATTCAAAATGTCATCTATAATATTTTCTGGTTTGTTAACCATCAAGTGACAATCAAGAATAAAGTCCGGATATTTTTCTCTTATTTGTTTTATAACTGCTGGACCAAAAGAAATATTTGGCACAAAATTTCCGTCCATAACATCCAAATGCAAATATTTTATTCCATTGTTTTTTAGTATATCTAAGTTCTTTTCTAACTCAAAAAAGTTACAAGCCAACAAAGATGGACTTAAATTAGCCATTAATACCTCCTAATTTTTTCGTATTCTTCAACTATATTCAAATAATTATCATATCTACTTTGAGATATTTCTCCAGTTTCAACAAGCCTTTTTATTTCACATTTTGGTTCATTAATGTGATCACAATTATTGAATTTACATCTTGAACTGTTTTTTCTAAATTCTACAAAGTTATTTTTGATTTCAGATTTTTCATCTAAAAAAGACAAATCAAAAGAACTAAAACCCGGTGTGTCCAAAACGTAAGTATTGTCATCTACCATTTTAATTTCAATGTGTCTTGTCGTTTGTTTTCCCCTCTGAGTTTTATCACTAATTTTTCCAGAAATAAAATTCTCATTTGGAAATAAATTTTTTAAAGTACTGGATTTCCCTGCCCCACTAGGACCAATGACACAACTAATATGATTTTTGAATTCATTTAATAACTCTTCATTAGTAATTGAAGATTCATTTGAATTGAATATTACTTTATACCCAATATTTCTGTATATATCAGCATAAAATTTTTTCTCATCCTCAGAAACCAAATCAGATTTATTAAATACAATGACGCAATCAATATTGTTTTTCTCAATCATTAATAGATATTTGTCTAGTAACATTAGATTAATATTAGGTGACTTTATACTACTTAGAACGAAACATTTTTCTATATTACTCACTTCAGGGCGGTGCAAAAGTACAGATCTTGGATGTATTTTTAAAATAAATCCAAGACCATTCTCTACGTTTATATCTACTTTATCCCCTACAACTGGAGTAATTTTCTTGTTCCTAAAATTCCCCTTTGCCTTTGAAGGATACACTTCGTTTCCAATGCTTACGTAGAATAATTCTCTTTGAATTTTAGTAATAACACCTGTTTTATCCGACATTAATTAGCTCTCCATTGATATAGACTTTAATATCATTATTAGGTTTTACTTTTACTTTAATTCTTATATCTCCTTCAGAAGCGTCATGGTTTTCTTCATAGATAATGTTGTTTTCAGTTTCATCTTTAACAGTTACTGTGTAAATCCCTTTTTCTACAGGTTTACTTATTCTAAATACTTTATCAATCATTTCAGGTTCCTTTTTACCTTTACTGATTATTACATCAATTGAACTATCTTTTTTAAGTTTCTTTCCCGCGTCATATTGTTGCCATATAACTTGGTTTGTATCGTATGAATTACTAAATTTCTTTTCAATATTTCCTATATTAAGTCCAATTGATTTTAATTTATTACTAGCTTGACTAATATCAGTCCCTATTAAATCAACCATTTCTACTAGCTCTTCTTTCTTACCTAAAGAAATTACAACATCAACTTTAGAATCTTTATTTATGCTAGTTCCTGCATCCGGATGTTGTTGCATAATTTTTCCAGCTTCAAAATTATCGCTGTTTTCTTTAGTTATTTCGCCAATTTCTAACCCCAATTTGTTGAGTTGGATTTTAGCATTTTCAATAGTCATATTGGATAAATTAGGTACAGACACCTGTTCCTCGCCTTTGCTTACAACTAATTTTATAATAGTCCCTTTTTTCACTTCTGTACTCGATTCAGGATCTTGTTCTAATACTTTTCCTGGTTCAACATTACTTTCAGTCTTATATTCTGAAACAACAGCAATTAAATTATTAGCCTTAGCTTTATTTAAAGCTTCGTTTTCCGTTAAACCAGTTAATGCAGGAACTAAAACTAGGTCTTGCTTATTCTTGTTTATATATTTCTTGCCAAATATAATTGCAACAAATACCAAAGCTGCTAAAACTATAGGCAATAGAATCCACATAAATTTTTTAGATTTATTTTTATTATCTTTTGTAGAAGATTGTTTAGGCGTTTTATAAACTGCTTCTTTTACTTCAGGTTGTTCATCATTTTCTTTAATTATTGGATTTTTAGTAGTTTTTTGATATAAATCAGAAGAATAGTTTTGATAATTTCTCAACATTTCTTTCAATTCTGTAGCTGATTTAAATCTATCATTAGGATCTTTTGCCATCGCTTTAACTATTATATCATTAAGGCCTTGTGGTAAATCATGACGAAGATTTATAGGTGGCACCAATGGATCTTGAATATGTTTCAATGCAATTCCAACAGCATTTGGTGCATCAAACGGTACTTCTCCTGTAGCCATTTGATACAATACAACACCTAATGAATATATATCACTTTTCTCATCAATAAATTTACCCTTTGCTTGTTCTGGTGAAATATAATGAACAGTTCCCAAAACAGTTGAAGTATATGTCAATGTTGCAGACGAAGAAATTCTTGCAATACCAAAATCTGTAGCTTTTAAATTATTAGATTTATCAATTAACATATTATGTGGCTTAATGTCTCTGTGAATTATTCCATTCTTATGAGCACATTCTAATGCACTTGCTATTTGAACTCCATAATTTACGATATCTTCAATCGGCAAAATTTGTTTTTCATCGATTATATCTTTTAATGTCTTACCATCGACATATTCCATTACGATGTAATTATATTTGCGACCATCAACATACGAACTTCCAACATCGAACACACTTACTATATTTGCATGAGTCAATGATGCAGCAGATTGTGCTTCCATAGCGAATTTTCTCAGAAAATCTTGGTCTTCCATATATTCATTTTTTAATACTTTTACAGCAACATATCGATTTAAAACAGTGTCCAAAGCTTTGTATACTTTGGCCATCCCGCCAACGCCGACCTCTTCTATTATCTCATATCTATCGCCTAAAACTTTACCTATCATAATTTTCCCCTTCATATAAATAAAGCGTAATAGTTATATTATCAATACCTTCGATATCATTTGCTTCATCAATCAGATTTTGAGTTATTTTATCCAAATCTGATTCTTCTTTAATAATATCAACTATATCTTCATTTTCTAATTGTGAAGTCAAACCATCTGTGCACATTAATATCAAATCACCCTTAACAAGCTCAACGTTAAAAATGTCTATATCTACAGTATCTTGAATTCCTAAAGATCTTGTAATAACATTTTTTTGTGCAAAATCTAAGGCCTCTTCTTCAGTTATAGTTCCAGATGATAATAAATCATTCACAAGAGAATGATCTACGGTAATTTGCTTTAGTTCTCCATCCCTGTATAAATACAATCTACTGTCTCCAACATTTGCGACAATAGCATTATCATCATAAACTAAACAAGCAACTATCGTTGTGCCCATATTTCTATGTTCAGAATTATTTTCACTATCTTTGTAAACTTCCTCATTTGCTAAAGTAATCGCTTTTATCAGTGTATTCTCGTAATCTTTTTCATTTTCATTTTCTTTTACGTAGTTTATAACAGTTTCGACAGCTTTTTTGCTTGCAACTTCACCAGCTTTATGTCCACCCATTCCGTCGCACACAACAAGTAAGCTAAAATCTTCTGTAATATAATTCATATGATAATCTTCATTAAGCTTTCTTACCAGCCCGATGTCTGTGTTTGAAGCATATTTCATTTCACACCTCTTTTAGTCATATTGTTAATTCTTAATTGTCCACAGGCTCCTTCAATATCAATGCCCTGTTTTCTTCTTATTGTAGTATTAACATTGTTTTTATTCATGTAATTCATAAATTCCATCATCTTGTTTCTATCTGGAGATTTTTGATTAAATTCTTCAATAGGATTTAATGTTATTAAGTTCAAAAGACAATTTCTATTTTTTAATAAATCGACTAGCTTGTCCATATATTTTTTTGAATCATTTACACTTTCGATTACCGTATACTCAAATCCAATTCGCCTTTTTGTTTCATCAAAATAATAGTCACAAGCATCTAGAATTTCTTCAATTGAGTATTTGTTTCCAATGGGCATTAGCTGACTTCTCTCATTATCAAATGGATTATGAAGTGAAATAGTTATGTTTATACCTATATTTTCATCTGCAAGTTTAATTATTTTATCGACTAACCCACACGTAGACAATGTTATATTTCGAATAGACATATCTTGTCCTTCTTTATTCGTAATCAGATTAATAAATCTAATAACATTATCGTAATTATCTAATGGTTCGCCTATCCCCATTAGTACCATATTGTTAATTCGTATACCCAAATCATTTTCTACCAAATATATCTGAGCGCACATTTCATAAGGTTGTAAATTCCTTAAAAAACTTTTCTTTGTCGACGCACAAAATTTACATCCCATTCTACAACCAATTTGTGTTGATAGGCATATTGAAGTGTGAGTTTTATATTCCATAAATACCGTTTCTACGATATTACCATCACTCAACTCTATAAGATATTTTTTCGTGTTGTCTAATTTTGAATCAATCCTTTTGATAATACAACAATTTTTGATAACATTGTATTCGTCTAGTTTTTTTCTTAATTCATTAGAAAAATTAGTCATATTGTTAGGATTGGATATTCTATTTTTATGAATAGCTTGAAAATACTGCAATGCTCTGAAAGATTTTTCTCCATTATTCACAAAAAATTCTTTCAGTTCGTCGACAGTCATATTTTCCAAGACAATTTTATTTTGCATATTATTCACCAATCTAAATTATATCAAAAATCTCAAGTTTTGTAATCTATTAGTCTTTTAAAAACTTTGAAATGAAAAAGCCCTGCGTTCCTTTTTGGAATGGCATAAGTTTTATAAATTCATTTTTATCTCCATAAAAATCAATATCTTCTCTTTTTAAATTTAATTTGTTTTCAATATAATCCACATTTTCTTCGTTCTCTTCTTTTAAAAGTGAGCATGTAGAATATACTAAGATGCCGCCTTTTTTTAAATATTTTTCACAATTTTCAAGAATTCTTCTTTGCGTTTCAACCAAATCTTCTACATCTTTTTTCGTTCTGAATAATTTTATCTCTGGATTTTTATTGATAACACCAGTTGCAGAGCAAGGTGCATCCACAAGAATTCTATCAAATTTATTTATCAAATCTTCTTGTAAAATAGTTGCATCAAAGTTCAAATATTGCACATTTTCAACTCCACATTTATACACATTCTCTTTTATTCTATCTATTTTATTATTATTAATATCATTACAGTAAATAATCGATTGATTGTTTGTTAATTCTTGAATGTTGCATGATTTTGACCCAGGAGCTGCACAAATATCAAGAACTACGGAGTTCTCCATTGGCTCTAAAACCTCTGCGCACAAACTACAAGAACCATCTTGGATAATAAATTTACCTTCTTTAAATTCGTTCGTATCTATTATCGATTCAGGATTTCTTACGATAAAACTATCTTTTAAAAAAGGATGCTCTTCTAATACGAATCCTTGATTTTCTAAATTTGTTTTTAAATTATTTTCCTTCAATTTATTTTGTTTAATTACAAAATCAGATTTGTAAAAGAAAGATTTGAGAAGTTTTTTTACAGTTTTTTTAGAATAAGATTTGTTCAACATCTTAAGTAATTCTTTGTTTATGGAGAATTTAATTTCATCTCCTAAATCTTCCTCATCCAAATTAATCCTGCAAACCTCCCTTAGAACAGCATTAACATAATCTTTATAATGTGTTAAGTTGTTAGCCAATTCTACTGCTTCGTCAACTACAGCATAATCAGCTGTTTTCATAAATAGTATTTCCGTAGTTGCCATTCGCAATATTTCCAAAACAATTTTATCAAGCTTATTTAATTCCAAATCGCTGCACTTAGATATTACATAATCTATGAAAAATCTATTTTCTATTTCTGTAAATACACACCTTTTAATGTACGCGATATCTCTCTTGTCCAAATCACCATAATCATAAGTCTTTAATAATTCAGAAGAGTATCCCGATTTATTATTAATTGAGTTGGTAATATTAATTATTTCGTTTCTAATATTCATAATCTCTCATTTCTTTTAATTATTTTAATTACATAATATATTTTACACTAAAACAGCAAAAATAAAAAAATTGAACCTAAAAGGATTAACCTTAGGTTCAATCTACATTAATTTTTAATCTCTATCTCTTGATATCAGTATTAATCTTACCAATTGTAACAGTGAAACCAAAGCGCTTGCTATATAAGTTAATGCAGCTGCTTTTAAAACTTGTTTCGCAGGTTCTATTTCATCATCAGTCAACAGCCCATTTGATAAAGCTCGTATAGCTCTACTACTAGCATCAAACTCAACAGGTAATGTAACTAATTGAAACAAAACAGTCGCTGAGAATAAAATAATTCCAAATTCTACTAATGGTCTCATGCTAAACATAAATCCAAGTAAAATTAAAATCCACACTGATTTCGATGCGAAATTCACAACAGGAAACAAAGATTCTCTAAATCTCAAGAAACCATAATTTTCCTTGTCTTGAATCGCATGACCTACTTCGTGACTTGCCACAGAAACTGCAGAAATCGACTGACTATTATACACTGCATCTGATAAAGCCAAAACTTTTTTTGATGAATCATAGTAATCAGTCAAGCTTCCTTGAACATTTACTATTTCTATATCTGACAAACCTTCGTAATCAAGCAAAACTCTTGCCATTTCTTTTCCAGTCAATCCTTTTGAATTAGTTGTTTTCTTATACTTATCAAAAGTATGAGTAACTTTGATTTGTGAGTAAAATGCCAATATCAAAGCCGGAATTAACAGCAGCATAGTTCTATCATAATAAAAATTAAACAATGATTCCTCCTACAAAATTATTCCCTCTTCAAATGAATTTCCATTCAAATATTCGCTAACGTTAAGAGGTTTTTTATTTGGAAGTTGTAATCTTGTGATAATTATAAATCCATCTTCACAAGCAACCTTAATTCCATTTTTGTCAACTTTTACAACTTCCCCACTCTTATTATCATTATATTGTTTTATTATGTTGATATTGTGAACTTTTACAGTTTTATTATTTAATTTAAAAAACAAACCTGGCCAAGGAGTCAATCCTCTAAATTTATTGTAAATTACGTCTGCTTTTTCATTAAAATTAATTTCACCCATAAATTTTTGAATTTTACCTACAGTAGATGCTTCATCTTCATTTTGTTTTTCTCTTGAATTGAAATATTTTTGGTAATCATTGATCACTTTATCGATTAAATCAGCACCCATTATCATTAATTTATCGTGCAATTCTTCAAGCATAATTTCATTGTCAAGCTCAATTTTATCTACAGCTAAAACATCACCAGCATCAAGTCCTTGTTCAACTAACATAATACTTACACCGGATTCTTTATCACCATTTAGTAAAGAATAATTTATCGGAGAAGCTCCTCTGTATTTAGGTAAAATTGATGCGTGAACATTTAAAATCTTGTTTTTAAACCTATCCAGTATTCTTTTTTTGATTAATTGACCATAAGCTACCACCACAATAAAATCAGGATTAAGTCTTTCTAATAGATCAAAGACTTCATCGTCATTTATATTTTGTGGAGTAATAACCTCTATTCCCAAATCAATAGCTCTTTTTTTAACTGCCGTAGGTGAAAACTTATTTCTATTTCGTTTTTTATCTTGTTGTGATATCACTAATTGAATTTCGTTATTTGGGTTGTCATATAATCTTTGCAAACTCTCAACTGCAAAATCTGGAGATCCCGCAAATACAATTTTATTTTTCATCATTCAATCTCTCAATCTCTTCATCAGAAAGATCCAATACTTTATCAGTGTACAATACGCCATCCAAATGATCTAATTCATGACAAAAACAATGTGCTTTGTAATCAGTGCCTGTTTTCCTTTGAATATTTCCGTCCAAGTCTGTGTATTCTACAGTAACAGTCTTAGGTCTTTCAACATATCCATTTTTACCAGGAACTGACAGACAACCTTCAACATTAATTTGCTTTTCATCTGATCTTTCTACGATTTTTGGATTTATCAAAACCATTTTCCCGTCTTCATCTTGCATGTCTATTACTACTATTCTCTTAAGCATTCCAACTTGAACACAAGCCAATCCTATTCCTTTATTTTCATACATCGTTTCAAACATATCTTCTACGATTTGTTTGATTCTATCATCTATTTTTTCAACCTCTCTTGATTTTTTTCTCAAGATTGGATCATTTTCTAATCTAATTTGTCTTAATGCCATTTTATCTCCTTAAAAATAACTTTGAGGATCTAATGTTATTTTAAGCGTTATTCCCTCTAAGTTAATATTGTATTCATTGTTTATTAAAACTTTTTTTATTATTTCTATTATGTTATCTTCTCCATTAGGGAATTTATAGTACAAATCAAACCTGTACATATTATTTATCCTTTCTATTGGAGAAGGATGAGGACCATTAATCAATGTTGTAGATAATTTATATCTTCTAATAAGGGCAGCAACGTAATTTGAAACTTCATTGATTTTTTTCATAGCAACATTTTTGTTTTTACTAGAAATATTGATGTTTAATATTCTGAAAAAAGGAGGATAATTAAATGATTTTCGAAGTTTTATCTCCTTTTCATAAAACATTTTGTAATCATGAAGCGCTGCTGATGTTATAGCAAAATTATCAGGTTTATAAGTTTGTATAATTACATCTCCTTCATATTCTGCTCTTCCAGCTCTTCCGGCTACTTGAGTTATCAATTGAAATGTTTTTTCGTTTGATTTGTAATCTCCTAAGTTCAAACTAATATCTGCAGCCATTACTCCGACTAATGTAACATTCGGAAAATCAAATCCTTTCGACAACATTTGCGTCCCGATTAATATATCTATTTCTTGATTATTCATCATATCATAGATTTTTTTGTAATCTTTTTTTGTGTTTGTAGTGTCTCTATCCATTCGTGCAATTCGAGCATTTGGAAAAAGTTCTCTAGTTTCTTCTTCTAATTTTTGAGTACCTGCTCCAAACTCTTTTATAAATTTCGAGCCACAGTTTGGGCATACTTTCGGCTTTAGAGCTGTTCTCCCACACATGTGACAAATCAATCTATTTTTTGTCTTATGATATGTCATGGAAACATCACAGCTATCACATTTTAGTACATATCCACATCTTCTGCACGAAATAAAAGAAGTGTGACCTCTCTTGTTTAAAAACAAAATAGTTTGTTTTTTGTTGTTTAAATTATCTTGAATTTTATTGAGTAGAACTTTACTGAACATTCTCATGTTTCCAGTTTCAAGTTCTTTTCTCATATCTACAATAGTGCATTCAACAGGGTTTGTATCATTAGCTCTTTTATTCATTTCAATAAGATTGTACTCACCTTTTAAAGCTTTGCTGTATTCTTCAACTCCAGGAGTTGCTGACCCCAATAAAAGCTTTGCGTTATTATATTCTGCTCTAAATCTGGAAATATCAATAGCGTTGTATTTAGGATTTTTTTCACTTACATAACTTGTTTCATGCTCTTCATCTATTATTATCAATCCTAAATTTTTAAACGGAGAAAATACAGCACTTCTAGCTCCAACTACTATTTTATATTCTCCATTATACATTTTTCGAAATTGTTCGAATTTTTCGTTAACATTTAACTTAGAGTGAATTATAGCAACTTTCCCTGGAAACCTACCCTCAAATCTTTCAATAGTCTGCGGAGTCAATGATATTTCTGGAACCAGAACTATGCTATCTTTACCTTCATTTAACATTTTTTCAACCAAATGCAAATACACTTCTGTTTTACCACTACCCGTTACACCATGTAACAAATTGAATTGATTTTCTAAAATCGAATTATAGGCTTTTTCTTGCTGAGAATTTAGTTTTATTTTTTGGTAAGTTTTTGTATCATCCACAACAATTCTGTCAACTTCTTTGAAATAAATTTCAACAATTTTCTTTTCTTCCAGCGCTTTTACTACGCTTGAAGTAGTATTAGTTTTTGCTAGAAGCTCACTATAAAGTATGTTGTTTTTAGTTTTGAGCATTTCAACTATTTTTTGTTGGGCATTTGCTCTTCTTGAAATAACCGGATTATCTTCTATAAGTTTGACGTATTTCAATAGTTTTGGCGTGATTTGTTGATCGTATACTAAATCCATTTTCAAAAAATCAGATTTTACATACTCCATTAGCTTTTTATGGCTAATGTCTGAAATTTCTTTAATTTCTGAATATTCTTTCTTGGTTTTAAGAATATTGTACAAATCTTCATCTACATTTTCTAATTTATCATTAGCAGTGAAATATTCTTTTAATTCTTCAAAGTTTCCAGGTGGCAAAATAGTTTGAAAAGCAGAGCTATAATCGCTTAAATATTTATCAACCATGAAAAAAGCAATATCTATCGATTCTTGAGTGACAATAGGATTTAAGTCTACTACTGATATTATTTCTTTGTAATCAATATCTTGTTTAGGGTTATCATTAATTCTAACCACTAGCGCTAATTTGTTAATATTTGATTTTCCAAAAGGTACTATAACTCTCATTCCAACTTCTACATCTTCACTTGAATAATATGAGTATAGCCTGTTATTCATCTTCGATTTGTTTCTAAAAATAACATCAATATACATGTTTACCTACTTTATCAAATCCAATATCTTATCTGCGATATTTAATTTTGTATTCTTATCAATTTCTAATATATTATCTTTGCTGATTACAGTTACCTTGTTGTATTCTGAATTAAATCCAATGTCTTTTTTCGATACATCGTTTAATACTATAAAGTCTAGATTTTTTTTATCTAGCTTTTTCTTAGCATTTTCTAATAAATTATTTGTTTCTGCAGCAAATCCAATAAAGGTTTGACCATCTTTTTTATTTAATGATTTTAAAATATCTGGGTTTTCTTCTAATTCTAATGAATTGATACCGTCTTGTTTTTTTATTTTTAAATCTTTTCTATTTTTTACTTTAAAATCACTCACTGCTGCAGCCATAATTAAACAGTCGAAATTATCGATGCAACTTTCGATTTTTTCTTTCATTTCAATAGCAGACTCCACTTTGATGTTTTCAATACCGTATGGACTTTCTGCTGTTGTTTTCCCAGAAATAATTGTCACATTGGCCCCTCTCATAAAAGCTTTCTTCGCAATCGAATATCCCATTTTCCCACTAGAATCATTCGTTATATA
Source organism: Finegoldia sp. BIOML-A1 (assembly GCF_009678325.1). NCBI lineage: Bacteria > Bacillati > Bacillota > Tissierellia > Tissierellales > Peptoniphilaceae > Finegoldia > Finegoldia sp. BIOML-A1. The sequence goes on along the minus strand of NZ_WKZF01000002.1, from coordinate 52,544 downwards.
TCGTACAGGGTCAATTCTTTCAACTGTAGCTCCGGCTGTAATCAAAATTTTCTTTCCTTTTAAATCTTTTTCGCAAAAGTATTTTTCGACTTCTTCAACAATTTCCCAAGGTTCCTTTAATCTTCCATCTCCTTTTGTGTTACAAGCGAGCATTCCGCTATTTGAATCTATAATTAAGTGTTCCTTTTGTTTCAAATCTTCTATGTTTTTTTGTGTAGCTGGGTTATTCAACATATTGGTATTCATACTTACACAAAACATTATTGGCTTGGTATAAGCTAGTGCTGTAGATGATAGCAAATCATCTGCAATACCATAATTTATTTTAGCCATAGTATTTGCACTAGCAGGTGCAATCAAAAACAAATCTGCCCATTTTGCAAGTTCTATATGTTCAACAACCTTGTGTGAATTGTTGTGAAACATTTTGTTTTTAACATCGCATTTTCCAATTGTTTCAAATGTCATTGGACTTACAAATTCACAAGCTGAATCAGTCATGATAATTTTGATATTATAATCAAGTTTTTTTAGTCTACTTACAACATCTACAACCTTGTAAATAGCAATTCCTCCAGTAACACCTAAAAGAATATTTTTACTCATTTGATTTGTTTTCCCAAACCTTTTTTTCCATAACTTCTTCTAAAGCTGTAGTAACTGGTTGAGCTTTTGCTTTCTTTAGTTTTGTGTCTTTACCGTCTATTAACATTCTTGCTCTTTTACTTACCATTACACAAAGTGCATATCTACTATTGTTTATTTCTGATAATTTTTTAAATGATGGATTAATCATATTTTTCTCCTTTTACAACTCTAAATTTTTCTGCGTCAATTATAGTTTCAATATTTTTTACAGTTTCGTCAACATCTTCATTGATAACTGCATAATCATATTCATCAATAAAACTCAATTCTTTCTTGGCGTTTTGCATTCTAATATTAATTGTTTCTTCGTCTTCTGTATTTCTTCCTTCAATTCTTCTCCTAAGTTCAATCAAATCTGGTGGAAGAATGAATACAAAAACAGCTTCTGGATAGTTTTCTTTTACTTTTAATGCTCCTTGAACATCAATTTCTAGAATAACTATTTCTCCTTTATTTATTTGATCAAAAACAAATGATTTTGGAGTTCCATAATAGTTATTGTGCACATTAGCATATTCAATGAAATCTCCTTGCTCTATTTTCTTCTTAAACTCATCTAAACTCAAAAAATAATAATTTTCTCCGTCTATTTCATAAGGCCTCTTCTTCCTTGTTGTAGCGGATACAGAATATACAATATCATTTTTTTGTGATATTAATTTTTCACAAACAGTTCCTTTTCCAACTCCCGATGGGCCAGAAACAACTAATAAAAATCCGTCTCTCATATTAATCTTCCTTATTATTTGATTTATCTAATCTCATTTGTAAAGTCTCTGGTTGAAGGCAACTCAACACAACATGACTTGAATCCATAATTATTACGCTTCTAGTTTTTCTACCAAAAGTAACATCGATAAGATTATTGTCTTCCTTTGCTTTTTGAACAATTCTTTTAATTGGATTTGTTTCGGGACTAACAATCGCAATAATCCTGTCGCTATTTACTAAATTTGAAAATCCTATACCTAAACTTTCCATTTTCCCTCTATTCAATGTTTTGTACTTGTTCTCTCAATTTTTCAATCAAACTTTTAACTTCAATAACGCAAACAGAAATAGATTCATCATTCGATTTCGAAGAAATTGTATTGATTTCGCGATTCATTTCTTGAATTATAAAGTCCAATTTACGTCCTATGCAATCTTTCATATCCATTGCTGATTTAAATTGAACTATATGAGAATCAAATCTCTTCAATTCTTCGTTAATATCCACTTTGTCAGCCATTAAAGCAACTTCCAAGTACATTCTATCCTTATCAATTTTTTCTTCATCTAACAATTCAGATATTTTATTAAATAAATTTTCTCTGTATTCTTTTACACTATTTTCAGTCAAACTTGATATTTTATATATTTGATCTTCTATTTTTGATAAATTACTAGATAAATCTTCCATCAAATTATCGCCTTCAATAGATCTCATCGAATATATTTTATTCACAGCTTCATCTAAAACTTTTAAAATATTATCGTGTAAAAATTCATTGTCTAAATCTTTGTAAGTAAATGACATGACATCATCATATTTTACTAAATCCCTGACATTGATATCTGATGCCATATCTAACTTTTGATTTAATGAATCAAGCTTTTCCTTGATTTTTTGAGCTAATTCATAGTTAATATCCACACTGTCAACTGATAGTTGATATTTTTTGATTTTAATATAAACATCAACTCTACCGCGTTTTAACTTATTTTTGATTAGAGATTTCATGTCTTCCAACATAAAATTCAAATAACTCGGCATTGAAAAATTGAAATCCAAATACCTATTATTAACAGATTTGATTTCAATATCTATGCTGCAATCTTCTAATTCCAAACTTGAAGATCCAAATCCTGTCATAGACTTCATTTCTATCGCCTCCCTTGATATTGTTAGTGTATATTAATCTTTAAGAATTTACAATAATTTATTACAATTTTTAAACAATTTCTTTGATTTTATCAATATCGCAAGAACTCATGTCGACATTAACAGTGTTGAAATTATTGTAAAAAACCATTCCTGGTTTTGCTCCCTTAGCTTTTTTTACATTCTTTTTTTCAGTATAATCGACTTCGACGTATTTTTCTTTACTCATTGATGAAAAATACGCCGCTAAGAAACAAGCAACGCCGTAGTCTTCTTCAGTCAAGTTTTCGTTTCTCATTATGACGTGTGAACCTGGCATATCTTTTACGTGAACAAAAATATCTTCTTTGTTAGCTTGTTTCAAGGTAAGATTATCATTTTGGTAATTATTTTTACCTACAAAAATATCAACGTTATTTTCTGTTACAAAATGTCTTGGCTTTGATGGTTTTACTTTTGCAGTTTTTTTCTTAGATTTTTTTATCAAACCTATTTTTACCATCTCATCCTTAATCTCTGATAGTTCCTGATATTCTGTCACTCTCTCCAGCGTTTCTAGAAGTTGTAGCAAATATTCGTTTTCTTGTTTTATAAGAGGAAGCTCTTGTGTAATCATTTTTTCTCTAGTTTTTAATTTGCTAAATTTTTTGTAATAATTTTGTGCATTTTCATTTCCAGATTTTATTGGATTCAATGGAATTTCAATTGGGTTCATATCATCATAGAAATTCTGTACATTTATTTTGTCCACGCCTTTATGGATCAAATGCATATTTGAACTTATCAGATCAGCATAAACTTTGTAAATATCTCTTTTCTTTGCTTCTTGCAAATCTACAGTTAAGTTGCTCAATTTATTTGAATTTCTTTGAATTTTATTTGAAACTATTTTCTTCAAGTGCGAAGATTTTTGTGTAATTGAATCATTCGAACTGTGTTTTTTATAATAATAATCCAACATTTCGTGAATATCATCAAAGTTTTTCTTTTGATATCCGTATTTTTCTAATTTAATTACATGAAAATCCTTTAATTTTTCATCTTCATCAATGACTATAGAATAATCATAATCACAATTTTTGATAGCTTCTCTAACTTCAATAAATGCTTGATTAAATCGAGATTTTTCATCTTCGGTCAAATCTTCGAGCCTTATATTAAAATCCAAATCTGCTCTCAGGCATATTTCTCTCGAAATAGTGGGAGAAAATCCAGTATAATTCATATAAAAAACTTTTTGTAGTTTAGTAGTCCCCTCAGCTATTTCTGTTGGAAGATCATCTGATTGCAGAATGTTTCTCTTATCATCTTCTAAATATGAATATTTAGTTTTTGGAAGTATTTGTCTGATGCTTTTTGTATCGAAGCTAATTCTTTTGATTGCATCTACAATCATTTGACTTTCTTTTTCAATCAAAATTATATTTGAATGCTTACCCATAAGTTCTACAACTAATGTGTAGTTCATATCATATCCCATTTCGTCTCTGCTATTGATGTCAATACTTACAACTCTATCCATCGATTCTTGATAAATATCAGTTATAACCGCTCCTTGTAAGTATTTTCGCATCAGCATACAGAAATTATACGCCTCAATTGGATTTTTCTTATTTTCATTTGTAAAATGCATCCTCGGTAAGGATGAGGATGCAGAAATAAGAAGTTTATAGTTTTGTTTGTTATTATAAATAATTAAATCCAATTCGTTTTTATCGGGTTGATTAACCTTGCTGATTTTCCCGTTGATTAATTTTCCTTTTATATCGTCTACTATCGCTTTTGTTACAATTCCGTCAAAGCTCATTATTACTCCTTATCTTCTCATTGCTCTTTGCATATTTCTCAAATCGTCACGTTTTTTCAAAGTTTCTCTCTTATCGTATAGATTCTTACCTTTTGCAAGAGCTATCTCTACTTTAACAAGTCCATTTTTTTCATAAACTCTTAGAGGTATCAAAGTATACCCTTGTTCTTTTGTTTTTCCGATTAATTTTCTGATTTCAGATTTATGCATTAAAAGTTTTCTTTTTCTTAAACTATCCACGTTAAAAATATTTCCTTCTGTGTACGGACTCACATTCATTGAATATACAAAAACTTCTGAGTTTTCTATCATGCAATAACTTTCCTTAATGGAAACTTTTCCTTTTTTGATAGACTTTACTTCAGTTCCTTTTAGTTCAATTCCACATTCGTACACATCTTCGATAAAATATTCGTGACGTGCTTTCTTATTGTTTGCTAATAATTTTATATCACTCATTATTTTCCTTTTCTAATTTACAAATTCAAAATCTATTTGACGTTTATCTTTGTCACTATTTATAACTTTAACTCTAACTTTTTGCCCAATATGGTATGATTTTTTAGTTCTTTCTCCATAAACTGTGTAGTTTTTATCGTCAAATACATAATAATCATCTATCATAGATTGAAATTGTACTAAACCTTCAATCGTGTTGTCAAGTTGTACAAAAATCCCAAATTTTGTTAGCGAACTAATGATTCCTTCAAATTCTTCATCTATGTGTTGTTGCATATATTCTGCAGATTTCATATCAATAGCTTCTCTTTCAGCTTCCTCAGCTCTTCTCTCAGTTGCTGAGCATTGTTTTGCAATGTCTTTGATATATTTCATGAATTCTTTTTCGTTATTAGTATCTGGCTTATGATTTATAAAATTCTTCACAATTCTGTGTATAAATAAATCCGGATATCTTCTAATTGGAGATGTGAAGTGCGTATAGAACATCGATGCAAGTCCAAAATGAATGCTAGGATTTTCGCTGTACTCAGCTTTTTGCATAGATCTTAATAAAAGTGAAGATAATAGAGGTTTTTCAGGCTTGCCATCTAGTTCATTTAAAATTCTTTGGTAATCCTTTGAATACAAATTCTTACCTTTCAAATGGTATCCAAAATTAGACAAAATTCTTTTAAAAGTATTCACCTTTTCTTCGTCAGGTTCTTCGTGAACTCTGTATAAAAACGGTCTATCCAAATATCCAAAATGACTTGCCACTGTTTCGTTTGTAATCAGCATGAACTCTTCAATCAATTTATTTCCAATTCTTCTCTCATCTTTTGTAACATCAACTACTTTAGAGTTTTCATCTAAAATAATTTTAGTTTCTGGAAAATCAAAGTCAATACTTCCTCTGTTTTTTCTTCTAACACTTAGAATTTCATACAATTCTTTCATTAGTAATAAATTATCCGTGAGTTTTTCATCATCATAAGGATTTTCTATATCTTCTAAAAAGTCTGACACATTTTTGTAGACTAATCTATAATCAGAGTTTATAACAGACTCATAGAATTTGTAGTCAAGAGTTTTACCCGTTGGTGAAATTTCCATTTTAACCGTTAAACAAAGCCTGTCTTCATTAGGGTTTAGTGAGCAAATTCCATTAGATAATTCTATAGGTAACATAGGAATTACTCTATCCAACATATACACACTTGTTCCTCTTCTGAAAGCTTCCTTATCAAGTGCAGTATTCTTTCTAACATAGTGGCTGACATCAGCAATGTGAACATATAGTATGAAGTTGTCACCTTTTTTTGAAATACTAATGGCATCATCAAAATCTTTTGCATCAGACCCGTCAATTGTAACTGTAAATAAATCTCTAAAATCCATTCTAGATTTCTTTTCTGATTCATCAACCTGTTGCTCTATTTCCCTAGCTTGTTCTTTAACTTTCTTTGGAAATTCATATGGTAATTTAAAAGTCTTTGCTATAGAATAAATGTCAATTCCAGGATCGTCCTTGCCTCCTAAGACTTCAACTATAACACCTTCTGGATTTTTGTGTTTTTTAGATGGAGTTTTGATTAATTTAACTACGACTTTATCGTTGTTTTTCGCCCCATTCTTATTACCAGATTGGACAAAAACGTCGAATCCGTATTTTTTATCATCTAATATTACAAATCCATAACCCTTTGCTTCATCAAAAGTTCCCACAAGTTTTTTTGTTTCTCTGGATAGAATTTGTAAAACTTTCCCTTCAGGACTTCTGTTTGGTTTTTTATCTACTGTTATTGTAACTAAGACTTTATCTTTATGGATTGCACCATTTAAATCCTTTTTGGCTATAAATATATCATCAATACTTTCATCATCAGGAATAAAATAGCAAAAATCACTTCCAGATCCTTGAATAGTACCTGGATATGCTTTTTGCTCTGTAATTGGAATTATATTAGAATTTTTATCAAGTAAAATTTTCTTATCTTTTTGTAGTTCATTAATAATCTTATGAAAAATTTTCTTATCTTTTTTTTCAATATTTAATCTTGAAGATAATTCATCAAAAGTTAGAGGAATATAATCATTAGAATTTACGATATTAAGTACCTTTTGCTTTATTTTCATTAAATACCTCCTAGTTGTTTCCTACCTATATTATACCCTAAATTGTAAGAAACTACCTAATTGATGTATTTAACGTTTATTTTACAATTTTCCCCTTATCAATAAAAATTAATCTATCAGATAAAATTTCTGCTTCGTGTCTATTATGGGTAACCATGATAATTGGAATATCCAATGATTTTTTGATTTCGATCAATTCTTTATAAAACTTATTCTTAAATTTTTCATCAATTGAACTGAAAGGTTCATCCATTAATAGCAAACGCGGCTTATTTGCTAACGCTCTTACTATTGAAACTTTTTGTTTTTCTCCACCTGATAAAGTATTTGAAAAATTTTCCAAAAGATATTCAATCCCTAGTTTTTCTATAAGTGAATTTGTGTAATTTTTATCAGGATTCATAAAAAAAATATTGTCTTTAACACTCATATTTGGAAATAATGCGTAATCTTGAAAAACATATCCAATATTTCTTTCCTGTGGTTTCAAATTTATTTTATCTGAAAACAAAATATTATCATCAAGAATAATCTCTCCTTTATCTGGAGTTAATAAACCTGCTATCGAGTTTAAAATAGATGTTTTTCCGCTTCCGGACTCACCCATTATGCACAAAATTTGATTCTCCACGATAAATTCAACATTTAGAACAAAATGATTTAATTTCTTTTCGATATTACACTTCAGCATTTCTATTCCTTCTCTTTTCTATCCATCTATTCAAGAAATATATCAATGAAAATGAAAATATCACAACAACAATCATTAGAGTATTAGCCATTGTTTTATCGCCACGTTCGACCGCATAGTACATAGCTAACGGAATTGTTTGAGTTTTATTTGGAATATTTCCAGCAACCATCATAGTTGCTCCAAATTCTCCTAAACTTCTAGCAAAAGCAAGTACCAACCCACTGATTATCCCTGTATAAGCTAACGGAATTGCTATTCTGAAAAATATTTTCCATTCACTAGCACCCATTGTTCTTGCTGCATTCAAAATTTTCTTATCAATACTTTGAAATGAAGCTTTGCAGTTTTGATACATGAGCGGAAACGAAACTATTACAGATGCTATGACACACGCCTTCCATGTAAAAATAACGCTCCATCCAAAATTATCGTAAAAAATTTTACCAATTAATCCGTTATTTCCTATTACAATTAAAAGTATGTATCCCAAAATTGATGGTGGTAAAACTAGAGGCAATGTGATAATTGCCTCTAAAACACTACCGTTTTTCTTGTTAAATTTTACCATCATCCATGCAATAAATATAGATAAAACAGAAGTTATAATGGTTGAGATTATGGATACCTTCAATGAAATTATAATAGGCATCATAATATCATTATTCATCGCTAGATTCAAAACCTGCTTCCTTGAAATATTTTGTTGATAATTCGTTTTGCAAGAATTCATATAATTTGTTTTGCATTTCAGTATTCTTAGAGTAAGTTGTTTTAGTTATTGGATAAATAATAGGTTTGTGAGAACTTTCATCAACATTATAAGCAACTTCAACCTTATCATCAGTTACAGCATCAGAAGAGTATACAAATCCTACTTCAACTTCCTTGCTGTCAACAAATCTCAAAGTATCTTTAACATTTTTACCATATACAAATTTTTCTTGAAGCTTGTCCATTAAATTATAATGAGTCAAACTTTGTTTTGTATATTGTCCTACTGGAACAGTTTCCAATTCTGCTACAGCAATTTTACCTTTAATGTTTTCCAAATCTTCAATTTTAGAAATTGTAACATCAGTTTCTTTGTTTTTAACAATAACTAACTTGTTTTTTAATAAACTTTTTGAATCTTTTACAAGTTCTTCTTTTTCAAGAGCTTTTACTTGTTTTTGTCCTGCTGAAACGAAAACATCACAAGGAGCTTTTTGTTCGATTTGTTTTTGTAATTTTCCTGAGCTTGCTAAGTTAACATCTACTTTAACATTATTTTCTTTTTCAAATTCAGGAATAATTTTTTCTAACGATTCTTCTAAAGAAGCTGCTGCAAATAAGCTTATGTTTCCATTATTCGTTTTTTCTTCCATTTTCTTTTCCGCTTTTTGTCCAGCATTTTGTTTTTCATTTTTTGCACAACTAGCCAAAATTAAACACCCCACTAACATTAATAATAAGTACTTTTTCTTCATATCATTATCCTCCTTAGCATATAACGCTATGTATTAAAAAAGCCCTTTAAAAGGCTTTTTTTCTTAATTAAAAATTAACTGATGCAATGTATTTGTAATTGTCTTTATCTTTTAATTCTTCTTTTACAATCCAATTTGCGTCTATATTATTATAATTAGCTAATTCTGTATAATAGTACATTACAATTCCTGCATCTATAAGATTTTCAATTCCTTTGTAATCTTTGATATACAAATCAAAATCGTCATCATTTAATACAAATCTCCATGGTTGTTCGTTTTTAGTTGAAGGAGCAAATCTCAAATAACTAAATAACTCATCCAAACCATAATTTTGTAATTTATCTATATCGATTGGAGTAGACAATGATTTGTCGCAAACAAATTCTTCAACACCAATTCTTGAGCTAAATTTCTTCTTACCAAATCCAAATTCGTTTGGAGCATATCCCATAGCAAGTAAGAAATCTACATTAGAATTATCTCCAAAAGCTGATTTTTTGGATTCTTCTGAAGCGTTGGATATAGTCACCCAGCAACTTCCTACATTTAGTGCATCTAATTTAGTGATCAAATTTTCAAAATAAAATGCACCAAATATCATTGATAACTCATTATTCTTGTCAGCTTCCATTGCAATATAATGGTTAGCTTTTATCATAGTACCATCGTATCCACCCTCTCCATCAAGAGAATTGTAAACCACAGAACCATCTTTGTATAATTTAAAATTAACATCGTATTTCTTTGCTAAATTGTTTATATCAAAAATAATAGATTCAACTTTTTTTAAATCTGAATCACTAAGATTTTTTGATTTAAAATCTCTTACTGATTTTCTATTTTCTAAAAATTCATTCATTGACATTTTAATTACCCCTTATAATAAATCTTATAATTAAATAATACTACAAATTGCGAATAATCACAAACATTTTGATATAATAATTAATGGTGATAATATGAAATTTACTGAAAATCAGCAAAAAGCAATATCTCATTTTAAATCTCCTGCATTAGTATTAGCAGTTCCTGGAGCCGGTAAAACCACCGTACTTCTTAATAGAATTAAATACTTGGAAAAAGTTCACAATATTGATCCAAAAAGTATTTTATCCATAACATTTAGCAAATCTCAAGCAGTAGATATGAAAGAAAGATTTTCTGAAAAATTTCCAGAAACAGATTCTGCGTATTTTTCAACGATTCATTCTTTTTGCTATTATATTATAAAACTACATTATAAAATGAATAATAGAATATTTAAAATTCTTGAATCCAATAATGATATTAATAAATATCTTGTTATTAGAAATATAATAAGAAAAGTCAATAAAACAAACTCTAAAGATGAAGACGTTGAAAAATTTTTGCAATATTATGGATACTGTAAAAATATGATGATATTCAAGGATTTTCCCAAATTCGATATCCAAAATTTTGAACAAATATACCTTGAATATGAAAACTTCAAGAAAAAGAATTTTTATATTGATTTTGATGATATGCTTACTAAATCATTTGAAATCCTCAACGAAGATGATTATATATTAAAAAGAATTAAACGTAAGTACAAATTTTTTCAAGTAGATGAAGGACAAGATACTTCCAAAATCCAATTTGAATTAATCAAAAAAATCGCCTATCCTGAAAATAATTTGTTCATTGTCGCTGACGACGACCAGTCGATTTATTCTTTTAGGGGAGCAGATCCTAGCTATTTATTAGATTTTAGTAAAATTTTCCCAGATGCTAGTATTTATTATATTGATCAAAATTTCAGATGCAGCGACAAAATAGTTAATGCTAGTAACTTGTTTATCAAGCAAAATAAAAATCGATACAATAAGGATGTTACTTCCACAAAATCATCAGACAGAAAAATAATTATAAAATTTCCACAAAACTTTTTGTCGATGTTTTCTTATCTAAAAAACAATATAAATCCTGAAAAAAAGACGGCAATTTTGTACAGAAAAAATATTTCCTCTATTGCCTTGAGTAAGTATTTACACGATCAAGATATTGATTTCCACTCTAGATATCAAAAAGATGATTTTTACAATCATTTTGTGCTCAATGATATTTTAAAAATGATTGCATTTTCTGAAAACAAAACGTCTGTTGGACTTTTTAGGGATATTTATTACAAATTAAACAGCTATATCAAAAAAACTTCCATAAATCAACTGGAAACCTATGATGAATCAATGCCTATTTTAGATCGTCTTTTGGATGATTCAACTCTAAGCAGATATTATGTAGACAGGTTTATGGACTTAAAATCATTTTTTTCAGGAATAAAAAGAGCAAAAGGTTCCAAAAAAATTGATATCATTATGAATGATATTGATTACAAAACATATATTGAAGACAGTGTTCTACTCCAAAATCAAAAGATATCATTGGATCTTTTGATAGAAATTTATAAATATTTGTTTAAAGATTGTGAGTGCTACGAAGATTTTATTAATGAAATTGAAAATTTGAAAACAATCCAAAAAGATTCGATAAAACATACTAGTAATCTTAATTTATTAACTGTCCACTCTGCAAAAGGTTTGGAATTTGATGAAGTATTCATTATAGATTTGATAGATGGCGAGTTTCCTACAAATATCGACTCCAACAACAAGAATTACGAAAATATATTTGAAGAAGAAAGACGAATGTTTTATGTAGCTATGACTAGGGCTAAGGATAAATTAACACTGTTATCTCCCAAAACTAGAAATTCCGTTGAAGTTGATTCATCCCAATTTTTAAAAGATATCATAGAAATTGAAAATAATTTAAAAAACTAGCTGTAATTTTACAGCTAGTTTTGCTATTTATAAGTTACCTACTAGATCAATTCCTGGTTTTAAAGTGTCTTGACCAGGTGCCCAGTTTGCTGGACAAACTTGATCACCGTATTTGTCTACATATTGTGCAGCTTGCAATTTTCTTAATAATTCGTGTGCGTTTCTACCAATTCCATCAGCAGATACTTCGTATAATACAACATCTAAATCAGGATTGATCAAGAAAGCTCCTCTTTGACTTTGACCGTCAGCTTCTTTTAAAACGCCAAATTGTTTTGATAAAACAAATGCTCTGTCTGATAACATTGGATATTCGATTTTTTTAATCTTTTCAGATTTATCATGCCATGCTTTGTGAACAAATTCTGAATCTGTAGATATAGAATATATTTCACAGTTTAATTCTTTAAATTCTGAGTATAGGTTTTGTAAGTCTTCTAATTCAGTAGGACATACAAATGTAAAATCTCCTGGATAGAAGAACAATAATGACCAGTGACCTTTTAAATCTTCACTAGAAACTTCTGTAAGTTCTTCATTGTGATATGCAGGAACTTTAAATTCTTCAACGTGTTTTTTAATTAATGACATAAATAATCATCCTTTCCTATTTAATTTACAATTTAATTATACCATATTTTGTAATGATTACAAGTTGCATTGATATTATTTCATATATTTCACTATATTAAAAAAAGAGGCTCGAAAGCCTCTAAATTTGTTATTTATTTGAATCAAAAGAATCTGCAATTGATTTTATGATTGAAGAGAAAAAGTTAATTATCTTATCAATAATACCAGCATCTTCTGCCTTTTTATAAATATCCTTAGCTCCTTCTATAACTTTACCAGAAATATTAGACAATTCATCCTTAATATCTTTTGAATCAATAGATTTCACATTAGAATATTTTTCGAAAAAATTAACCAATTCTTGTTTTTGATCTTCTGTAATTACATTTTCAAGATTATTCTCTTTGATTGCGTCGTTGACAATCTTTTTAATTTCTTCAAGAGTTGGAGCTTGGCCATTATTGTTAATATTTATATTCGCAATATTATCTTTTATTACAACAATGACATCATTTAATTTATCTCTATTAAAGTCACTTTTATCTTTGTTTTCTTTATTAATATCACTGACAACTTCTAGTTCTTCTTGGGCAACTTTTATTCTGTCACTGTCAAGCTTTTCACCATTTGACTCAAAAGCTTTGAATACACCAGTGAGCGCTGATTCTCCAGTTACCGGTCGAACTGCTGCTACCATTATTGTACAGTCTTTTACGCCTGCTGTAATTGCAGCATTTTCATATTGTTTTTCAGTAATTAATGTAATGTTTTTTGGTGTTGTAATATTGACTTTTATACCTTTGTTTTTGTTTTCTTTTTTGACCAAAACGCTTGAAATCATACTACCAGGATTTGAATCGTCCCCTCCGATGTATTTCAATAAATCATTATAAGTAACCATAACAGACTTTATATTGTCATCATCTTCAATATTCAAAAGTCCTTTTGTTTTTCTAATTTGAGATTTATCTAAGCTTTCACCATACACAAAAGTTGGCTTTCCCCATCTCTCATCAACAACCTTCGTGTCTATCTCTCCGGCAAAACTTATAGTTGATGATAATGAAATCAAAATAGCTAATAAAAAAACTGTAATTTTTTTCATAGATTGTTATCCTCCGTTCACATTGATTATAGCACAAAATCAAGCGTTCAAAGTCTACAAAATTATTAAGAAAAACTAAACAAAATAAGCCAAATCTCAAAGACTAATAAATTAATTTCAAATTTTTACAAAAATTCCTTTACATTATTTTTACTTTATGCTATACTTATAAAGTCAGCCGGAGTGATGGAATTGGCAGACGTACTGGACTCAAAATCCAGCGGTGGCAACACCGTGCGGGTTCAAGTCCCGCCTCCGGCACCATATACAAGATAGCTTTAAAAGCTATCTTTTTTTCTTGCAAATTTTAAAACCCAGGTAAAAATTTTTACCTGGGTTATTTTCGTTTTTTTATTAAATAATAGCTAAAATTTCTTAGAGAAATCAAAACACAAAAACTAAAATCATACCAATAAAAATTGTTACGTTTCTTGTTACGTTTTATCATTAAATGTGAAATCAATTAAATTAAATACACAAACAAAAAAGACTCAATTCCAATGATTTAATCATTTGAATTGAGTCGATATAATTTGGTGCAGGAAAGAGGACTTGAACCCCCACGTCAAAGACACTAGATCCTAAGTCTAGCGCGTCTGCCAATTCCGCCATTCCTGCTTATGGGGTGGATGAAGAGATTCGAACTCTCGATCTTCAGTGCCACAAACTGACGCCCTAACCAACTAGGCTACATCCACCATAGCCTCAATTGACTACTTTATAAGTGTACCATAATAAGATATGATTGTCAAGCATTTGTAAAATTTATTTCAAGTGAACTTGACTTTATTATTATAGCATCGTGTTTTTAATTTTGCAAGTATTATTTTGAAGATTTTGAAAAACCTTCGTCTTGCGCTTCTTTTTCTGTTACGAAATATTTCTCACCTTTTTTGAAATTGATTTTTACATCTTTGTAACTCTTCTGATTAGGCATGTGATATATTTTCAATCCTTTATTGTTGATATTTCCTTTTATCATTCCCCTACCTTTAGAATCGGTGTATTTTATATATAAATTGGGATCATTTACATAAAAATCTTTCCAGAAGCCTTTTTTATTCTCCCTTGCATATTCTTCGGCTTTTTTTAATCGTTCAGAGTATTTTTGATTGGTTGTCTTAGTGTATAATTTGGCCATTCCTTCTTTTAGTAATTTTTCATTAATAAATTCATCATCTAAGAACACATAACCTAGTTTTCTTTCATATACATCCTTTTTTTCATCGTCAAATTCTAACCTAACTTTTTTATTTTCTAGCAAATTTTTAGTGTATTCACTTGCAATTTTGCCTTCTTTGACATTTCGACTTTTATCTTCCGCTACACTTTCTGGTGTATCAATTCCTATAAGCCTTACTCTTGTCCTCTGTCCGTCTATATTTAATATAACAGTGTCTCCATCAACAACTCTGACTACTTCGTATAAATTATTTTGATTTTCTGTTTGAATAATTGTGTCACAGCTTGTTAAGGATATTAGTATTAATAATCCTACTAAAAATTTCTTCATGTTTTCCTCTCACTTTTTATTATTTATAGCTTGATAAAATCTTTTCAGCTATTAGTATCATATGATTATTGACTTTTTCTCCCCAATTCTTATCACTAGCATAATTTTTGTTCATAGCGTAAGAATTGTACCCTTTAAAATACTTCCCATTGTCGCTAAGATACAATATTTTGATTTTTTTGCCTATATCTTGAATTCCTTCATCAAGTGAATCATATTGACTTGCTCCGTTGTAAGGATCAGAGTCAACAGCATTGAATCCAAACAAATTATTCTTGTCTTTTGCTATTCTGCTTTGTCCAAAATCAGATTCATGATTTGCTATAGCTAATAAATACAAGGCGTTCACACCGTATTTCTTTTCTACTTTAATAAATGAATGCGCATTGCCCTTTAAATCAGTGCCTTCTAATGCAACCTCTAACATTCGTTCAGATATTTGAGATTTGTGAGTTGGATAAAACATATTATCTTCTGTAATTTTTAAAGCGCCTACTCTTTTAAATTCAGCCAAATCTTTTTCTATTTTGGTTAGCGTTTTCAACTCACTATCTTCCAATTCACTTCTTTGATAAGTGATTTTGTTAGAAAAAGAAAAATAATTTTCAGAATAATTAATTATTAAACAGGCACAAAATACCAACATAAGAAAGAATATTCCAACTCTTTTTTTTATTAGTTTCTTGTTTTTCATTCTGCCTCCTAGAATATGACTAGTATTTTATCATAATTTTTACAAATTTCCTATTGATTTTCATTATTATAATAACCTTGAATTATTGCACTCTAAAGCTTATAATAAATGTATATGCTGTTGTGGCTCAGTTGGTAGAGCAATTGATTCGTAATCAATAGGTCGGAGGTTCGATCCCTCTCAACAGCACCAAAAAACAATACTTATCTGGAGGTAAGAATGTCTATAAAAATAATCACAGATTCTGCTTGTCAAATAACAGATTCTAATAAAAATGAAAATTTAATAATACTGAATATGCCAGTTATTAGTTCTGATAAAGAATACATAGAAGGTCAAACAATTAATTCTTCAGATATGTTTTCTAGAATGAAAAATGGAGAAGTTTTCAAAACTAGTCAAGTTCCATATAAAACCTACTATGAATCATTTAAAAATGAATTAGAAAGTGGAAATGATGTTATATGCATTACACTATCAAGTGGACTTACTAGCACATTTCAAACTGCCACAATGGCAATGAATGCATTATTAGAAGAAAATAAAGATTATAAAATAATAGTTAAGGATTCTCTTTGTGCTTGTTCCGGAGAAACTTCAGTTATTAACAAAGCACTCAAACTTGTAGAATTAAATTATTCATTTAAAGAAGTAAACGAAAAATTAGATGAAATAATCTGCGCACAAGAGCATATTTTTACCGTTACTAACTTAGAGTATTTGTACAGAGGTGGAAGATTATCTAAGACTCAAAAGGTAATGGGATCATTATTGAACATAAGACCAATTATGAGTGTGGATAAAAATGATGGTAGCTTGTATGTTGTAGAAAAAGCGCGCGGCGAGAAACAAACTTTTATTAAAATGAAGAATTTAATGATTGAAAAATGCAATAACAATGTGAATTTAAATCAAACTCTTTATGTTTGCTATGGCGAAAATGAAGATGAAGCAGATTTATTAATCGAAAGAATAAAAGAAGAATACGAGTTCAAAAAAATAGTAAAGTATCCATTGGGATGTGTTATAGGTGCTCATATAGGTCCAAATCTACTAAGTATTTATTTTAGTAACAAAGATTTAGGAGACGAGTTATCAGAAGTTTAAAAAAAATACCTTCTAAGTTATAACTTAGAAGGTATTTTTGTGTAATCTAGTTTTGTTTTTTTTATAGCTGTGATAAAGTCCTGTTTCAAATTTCCAATTACATTGATATTTTCGTGAGTTTGAGGATGAACAAATTGAAGGTTGTATGCGTGTAGAACTTGACTGTCGAAAAGTATTTTTTCTTTTTTCAATCCATATAATTTGTCACCTAAAATCGGATGATGAATATAATTCATGTGAACTCGAATTTGATGAGTTCTACCCGTTTTGATTTGGACTTTTACAAGGGAATAATCGTCATTATAATCAAGTCTTTCATAATTAGAAACAGACAATTTTCCTTCGTCAGAAACCATCATCTTCTTTCTATCTTTAGGATTTCTAGTCATATATTCTTCAATTATTCCACATTCATCGATTTTCCCATGAACAATACACAAATAAGTTTTTGTAATTTCGTGATTTTTGATAATCTCTTTTAATTTTGAATGTGTATCGTTGTCCTTTGCAATTATTATTAGTCCTGTAGTATCTTTGTCTAATCTGTGAACTATTCCCCTTCTATAATCTCCGTCAACATCACTCAAACTTTCAAAATTATACATCAAATAATTCACCAATGTATCAGAATATATAGTCTCTGTAGGGTGAACTATTATATTTTTGTCTTTATTTATAATCGCAAGATAATCGTCTTCATATACGACATCCAAATCATGTTGCTGTGGTTTTATAGTTTTGTCTGGCTTTTCATAGTCAAATTTAATCTTATCGTTCAGATTTAACTTGTAGTTTTTTTTCTGATTTTTTCCATTTACCAGTACTTTTTTGTCATCGATAAGTTTTTGAATTTCACTTCTGGATAATTCAACTTCATTAGCCAAAAAAACATCCAATCTTGAGTTTTGATTAGAATCATCTATTAAAAATTCGTACATCATATATTTTCTATCGTCCAATCAATAGGTTCAAGCCCGTTATCCTTCAAATAATCGTTAGCTTTTATAAAATGATTGCAACCGAAAAATCCCCTATTTGCAGAAAAAGGAGAAGGATGTGGTGATTCTAATATAAGAGCGTTCTTGCTTTTAATTAAATCTTTTTTCATTCTAGCGTTGTTTCCCCACAATATAAATACTATCGGTCTATTAGAATTTCCTAATAATTCTATTATTTTATCCGTTAAAATTTGCCAACCAATTTTGGAATGAGAATTTGGTTTGTTTTCGATTACTGTAAGTGAAGTATTTAATAACAAAACTCCTTGCTTTGCCCATTTCATCAAATATCCATTGTTTGGAATAGGATAACCAAATTCATTTTGCAATTCCTTGTAAATATTGATCAATGAAGGAGGTGTTTTAACATTTGGCTTTACCGAAAAACTAAGTCCATGAGCTTGATTAGGATTGTGATATGGATCTTGACCTAAAATCACAACCTTGCAATCTTCAAATGGAACTAATTTAAACGCTTCAAAAATATAATTCATATCAGGATATACTCTGTAATTTTGATAATCGTGTATCAAAACTTCTCTTATTTTTTTATAATAATCCTTGTCCCATTCATCTTTTAATAAATCATCCCAACTATTTCCTATACTAACACTCATTATTTCTGTCCTTTTAAACTAAATATCACAAGTAAAATACAAGATACTACAACAGCTATATCTGCAACATTGAATACTGGAAAATCGTAATTAAAAGGTAATCTTACAGAAATAAAATCGATGACATAACCTCTGAAAATTCTGTCGATAAGATTTCCCAATGCACCTCCAAGTAGTAGCCCGTATATTACTTTTTCAAAACTAACCAAGCTTTTGTAATTCTTAAAAATATACACGATTACAAATCCAATTATTAGTAATGTAATTATCATTAAAATAATTTTCTTATTTTCAAGAATTCCAAAAGCCGCCCCTCTATTTTCAAGGTAAGTAAGCTTCAAAAATTTATCAAAAATGATAATATCTCCTTCTTTTAGAGAAATTGCCATATATTTCGTTAAATGATCCAAGCCAATTACCAAAATCATCATTAAAATTGTAACCATTTTTACTCCTAAATGTATTTAATATATTTTATTCTCAATTTGTCCTTTTTTGTGCTTCCCAAATATTCTATAAGCCTGTATCTACCATATCCTCTTATTGATACAAGAGAGTTTTCTTCAACTGATTTGCTTGTATTGGATATTACTTCATAATTAAGCTTGATTTTCTTGTTTTTTATCATAATCTGAGCATCTTTCCTAGAAATATTTGCCATCTCAGAAACCAAGCAATCTAATCTCTCTGAGTTAATAATTCCAGTAAAAGATTTAACCTTTTCTTCATCTTTTTTTATATTCTCTTCAATAATCGATGTCGAAATATTAAACTTTTTTATCTTGGCCAAATTCAAATTCAAAAAATTAATCATCGTATTTGTAGCACACATATAAAATCTTTTATTATGAGTAAAAATATCTCCGATTTTTTCACGATTAATTCCTAAATTCAATACAGCTCCTAAAATATCTCTGTGAGTAATTTCTTGATCAGTTTGTATTTCTAAAAGACCAATATAATCGAACATATTAATGTATTCTTCTGCGTAGCAATACCTATCCCACATTATAATAATGCTGTTTTCACAGTTTATTGGACAATTTGTAACCATATACCCCACATCGGTCTCTGTGTTCAAAATTGAAGTAGCATACTCTATTTCTTTTGGATTCATAAAATCAGTGGCATAAATAGTTTTTGTCCTTTTAACTGAAATAAGACTATCAATAAATCTATCGATAGTCTTCTTAATTTCTATATCTTGAATGTAATTTAATTCATAACTCATTTTAAACCAATCCTACTATAACCGATCCAATAATTTGAAGAAATATCAATGTTATTAATGGTGACCAATCTATAATGCCTCTATCAAGTCCAAACATATTTAAAAGTTTTTTTGCAGGATACATTATATAATCAGTAATCAAATAAATCGAATCAACTAAGGCATTGTCTATTGATACGTGAACAAAAGACAATATAACTCTAATAAATATCGACCATTCTATTAACTTTAAAATGGTTAAGAAAAAATTAACGATACTAAATCCATTTATCATAATTGGAAAAATCCATTATTTTTTGTAATTTGATCCTTAATCTTGCCGTCTATTTCTACCCCTTTTGGAACTAAAACAAAAATATCTTTAGTTACTTTTTGCATTTTACCATCAAGTGAATAAATAGCTCCACTAACAAAGTCAAATATTCTTTGCTTTACATCCTTTTCAAGCATTTCAATATTTAATACAGCAACTTCGTTTTTTAATATAACATCAATAACCTTTGGTGCATCATCAAAACTAATTGGTTCGTGAATATTAATCTTAACTCTGTTTAAAGGTTTTGATTCCACAGGTTTAGTTGTAGAATTATTCATGCTTACTATATTGTTTTTTGTTTCGTAATTTTGTTTTGGTTCATAATCATTTGATTCAGCTTCAACATGATCTGAGTCATCATAGTAGTATTCATCATCGTAATATTCGTCGTAATCGTCTTCTACCCCTACTAATTTTTTAAATGAATTCATAAATGACATAATGTCCTCCTAATTGTAATTTCTTTTACCAAAAATAAAGCTTCCAACTCTTACCATATTGGATCCTTCTTCAAGTGCCACTTTATAGTCATGGCTCATTCCCATTGATAAGTATTTCATTTCTATATTTTTGTATTCTGTATTTTTTATTTTATCATAAATTTCTCTCATTTTCTTGAAAACCCATCTAATTTCTTCAGGATCTTCTGCAAATGGAGCAATGCTCATCAATCCTTTTACTTTGACGAACTCTCTTCTTTCTATTTCTTCAATAAAAGAATTCAAATCATCAAGATATAAACCAGATTTTTGCTCTTCTTCTGCAACATTTAATTGAATCAAGCAATCTTGTGGTTTATTAATTGCACGAGCTCTCTTTTCTATTTCTTTTAAAACACTCATTCTATCTAATGAATGAATCAAACAAGCTTTTCCTACAACATCTTTAACTTTATTAGATTGCAAATGACCAATCATATGATAATTAACACAATCTTTTAATTCATCATATTTCCAGCTCATTTCTTGGGGCTTATTTTCGCCAATATCAGTTACTCCACAATCAATAGCTTCCTTAATCCTGTCGATGTCCACAGTTTTTGTAACAGCAATAAGATGTGGTGATTCTCCATGAGATGCAAATTTTTTCAAATTTTCATTAACTTCATTTAGATTGTCTTTTATACTCATTATTTTAAAAGTTCCCCCTCTTTAACAAACCTTGGATTTTTTACAATATAATCGTATAGCTCCAAAGTGTTTACTTTTCTGTTATTAACATCAATCTGTCCATCAATACCCGTTGAAACATAAGCAAATTTATCATCATTTTTTAAAACTTTTACAGCTACAAATTTTACAATTCCCGTTTCTTTTTTGATGTAAACGCCTTGTGTAGAATCTTTTGTAATAATTGACTTGTTAGGTATTTTGAATACTTTTGTTTTTTTATCAATCATAGTTATAGGCACAAATCTTTTATTCATTAAATAATTAATACCATCATTCATATCGCATACTATAGTTATGATATCTCCATTTACTTTTATGTCTTTTATATGTGCTGAATATTCGTTTTTATCAACATGGATTTCTATTTCGTCGTTATTTTTTAAATTTCTATTTAACTTAGAACTTTCCACATCAAAGGCCAAAGACAAATTCATACTATCAACTACTGATAAGCCTTTAGAAGTATAACTTTCATCTATATCTCTTAGATAAAAATCACTACCCATAATACTAGAAGAATTATATCCTACGAAGTTTTCATAATTATCAATATTGTTTTTTAACACTCCACTAACTGTTGTCTTTACAGTAGATGATTTTGAATTTAAAACTTGTTTCAATATTTCCAATTCTTTTTTAGAATGAAAATACTCTTCTTCTGTTATATTCTTTTTCTTATCATATTCAGACAGAAACTTACCATCAAAGTTTCTATTTCTTATAGAATTTGATAGTGTTTTAATATCTGTATCCTTAATCTCAAATTTACTTGTAGTCTTATCGGCGTGATTTATTTCCAAATCGTTCAATTTGTCATCTATATATTTTGTACTCATTTGTAGATTGATATCTTTCGGTACGTTTATTACATTAGATCCAACAGGATATTTTACATTTTCAGCCACTTTTGTATCCACATCATTTAAATAAATGTACTCATCTTTGAGAACAAGAGCATTTACATTTATTTCGTTTTTTATTTTAGAAATATCGTTCACAAGATATAAGTTTCGTTTGAATAAAAAACCTAATAAATTGTGAACAATAAATACTAATAATAAAAAAGAAATAATTATTATAAAAAATTCTTTTTTGTTAAGTTTTTTAGTTTTCATAATCTGATTATATCATAGTATAAATTACATTCCAAAATTAATTATCACTCTTTTTTCTCATCATAGAATTCGGTTGAAGTTTTTGTTCAATCTTTATTTTAAAAATTTGTTGAGCCTTATTTGCCACTTCAATTTCATTCATTTTTTCATCATACATTTTTTCGATCTTAGTGGTAATAAATCCATCTTCTGGTCCAAAAATTTCTACTTCGTCTCCTTTGAAAACTCTATTTCTTTGTTCAAAAGTAGCAATATTATTTTCTTCATCATAATCCAATAATAATCCAACAAAATCATATTTTCTAATGTAAGATGATGATTCGTACAATTGGTCGTTTTCATCAGGTTTTTTTTCAAAAAATCCTGTAGTAAAATCTCTATAAGAAACTTTTTTAATCTCTTCTAAAAGTCTCTTCGCTGTTTGTCCGTCAAATTCATTATTGTAATATTTGTCAATAGCTATTCTATAGCTTCTAACTACCGTAGCTACATAGTATTGACTCTTTACTCTACCTTCTATTTTCAAACTATCAATTCCTGCCTCGATTAATTTATCTAAATGCTCAATCATACACAAATCTTTTGAATTAAAAATAAAAGTTCCTTTCTCATCTTCTTCAATCGGAAAATATTCTCCAGGTCTTTTTTCTTCAACAAGTCTGTACTTCCATCTACATGCTTGTGCGCAGTCTCCTCTGTTTGCGTCTCTTCCTGTCATGTAGTTACTCAATAAACATCTTCCCGAATAAGACATACACATAGCTCCGTGTACAAAACATTCTAATTCAGAATCAGGGATATTTTTCTTGATGTCTTGAATTTCTTTCAAAGATAATTCACGAGCCAAAACAATTCGTTTGATTCCTTGATCCATCCAATATTTTACTGTTCTAAAATTTGTAACAGATGCTTGTGTCGACATGTGAACTTCAATATCTTGATTAATACTTCTAATAATAGAATAAATTCCTGGATCAGAAACAATAAGAGCATCTACATTAATATCGATTAAGCTTTGAATGTAGTCTTCAATCCCTTCCAAATCGTCATTGTGGGCTAATATATTCATAGTTATATATATTTTCTTGTCTCTACTATGAGCGTATTCTACTGCTTCTTTCATATCATCTAATGTGAAATTTTTAGATGCAGTTCTTAAACCATAGTCAGGACCTGCCATATACACTGCATCTGCGCCATAATCTATGGCTGTTTTTAATTTATCTAAATCACCTGCCGGTGCTAATAATTCAACTTTTTTCATTTAATCTCCTCAAAAATAGTCGGAAATCATAGACTTCCGACTATCGCTATTTTAATTTAGTTATGCTCATTCCATCATCTATTGGAATTATGGTTGTATCGTATTTTGAACTATCAGAAATAATTTCTAAAAATTCTCTTAATCTCTTAACAATTGTTATTTTTCTGTGTCTATGTTCATAGAATTCTTTTTCGCATACCATTCCTCTAAACAAAACATTGTCACATACAATAACTGAATTTTTGTTAGATAATCGTACAGCTTCTTCAAAATATTTTATATATTGTCCTTTAGCAGCATCGATAAATATCAAATCAAATTTTGTATCCATATTTTTCATTACTTCGTATCCGTCTCCAAATATTAATTCGATATCGTCATAGCCATACTTTTCAAAGTTTTCTCTGGCAAAATTTGCGTTCTCTTCGTAATTTTCAACTGTAGTAATCTTTGCAGCTGGACATGTTTTTTTCATGACAATTGAACTATATCCAATAGCTGTGCCTATTTCTAAAATAGATTTTGGCTGTTCCGTCAGTAAAATCATCTTTAATAGCTGTCTAACTTCTGGTTCAACTATCGGTATATGATTATTCTTAGCAAATTCTTCTAGTTCTAAAATAGTTTCATCTTTACTTTTTGATAATTGTCTTAAATAATCTTGTAGTTGTTCATTTACAATACTATTCATCTTCTAATTTTATGCCACCTTCTAATGCATCGTAGACATCTTTCAAAATCATAGAAAATCTTGCATCTGCTTGCAAATAAGCTGCTATATCGTGATTTGTCATAATAATATTTTGTAAGTTTTGAAGTTTTTGTACATCTTCAGGATCTTCTTTTCCTGTTTGTTGAATTTTTAATTGATACTCAAAAAGATGCTTTTTAAAATCATCTATCATATTTTTGTTAGTTTCATTCTTCTTATAAACTTCTTTATGAAGTTTTTTGAGCTCTTGAAACTCTTGAGAATTGTTCAACATTTGTGCTAATTCTTCAGCTTTTTTCTTATATTCCATATTATACCTCCATTATTACTGGCAATATCATCGGATTTCTCTTAATTTCTTGATACAAGAATTTCTTTAGTGTTTCTCTTATATTGTGTTTAAGAGTAGACCAGTCATATATATTTTTTGTATAACATTCATCTAGGACTTTTTGGACAACAGATTTGCAATCTTCCATTAAATCATTATTTTCTTTAACATATACAAATCCTCTTGAAATGATGTCAGGACCAGCTATAACTTCTTTATTTCTAGCATCTAAAGTAATTACTACAACTATTAGTCCATCTTCTGATAAATGTCTTCTATCTCGTAATACAACATTTCCTACATCGCCTACTCCAAGTCCATCTACTAAAATATTACTTGCAAATTTAGTGTCGACAAGATTAATGCTTTTTCTTGTAAATTCAATTGTATTACCATTGTCTGCAATCACAATATCTTTTTCTTTCATTCCCATATCAAGCGCTAAATTCGCGTGACACTTTAAGTGTCTCATTTCTCCATGAAGTGGAACAAAAAATTTCGGTCTAACTAATGAATGCATCAACTTTAATTCTTCTTGACAAGCGTGCCCACTTACGTGCACATCAGCCAAGGAAGAATAAATAACTTTAACTCCCATTTCCATCAATTTATTGATAACTGAACTAACTTGATTATCATTTCCTGGAATTGGTGTAGCAGACAAAATAACTGTATCAGTAGGATCTAAATGAACTTTTCTATGAGTTCCATTAGCCATTCTTGTCATTGCACTCATAGGCTCTCCTTGAGAACCAGTTGTTAGAAGAACTATTTCGTTTGGACGGTACCTATTGATATCATTTATATCAATAATAGTTTTTTCATTAACTTTAATGTATCCCAACTCACGAGCTACATTAACAGTGTTAATCATTGATCTGCCCGAAAGAGCGACTTTCTTATTGAAATGTTCAGCTGCTGAAATAACTTGTTGAATTCTGTGAACATTAGACGCAAAAGTAGCTACAATTATTCTAGCAGGTGCATCATCAAATAAATTTATAAATGTTTTTCCAACGCTTTTTTCGCTTAAAGTATAGCCTTGTCTTTCAACATTTGTACTATCAGCGAATAGTGCTAGAACTCCCTTATTACCTATAGAAGCTATTCTTCCAAAATCCATTCTATTGTTATCAATTGGAGTGTAGTCAATTTTAAAATCACCAGTAAAGAACAAAACTCCCACAGGAGTTGTTATAGATAAACTTGCAGCATCAGGAATTGAGTGACATACTTTTACAAATTCTACGCTAAATGCTCCAAGTTTTATTGATTTCTTATAATCAACTGTGTGAAGTGACTTCAAGCTTAACTTGTGCTCCAATATTTTGTTTTCTAAAAGTCCCATTGTAAGTTTTGTACCATAAACAGGAACGTCTAATTTTTTTAATACATAAGGAATTGCCCCGATATGATCTTCGTGACCGTGAGTAATTACAATGCCTCTGATTTTTTCCTTGTTTTTTTCTAGATAAGAAATATCTGGGATTACTATATCAACTCCCAACATTTCTTCATCTGGAAATGTCATTCCACAATCCACAACAATAATATCATCTTTGTATTCAATTACTGTCATGTTCTTTCCTATTTCGTTAAGTCCTCCTAGTGGAATAACTTTTAATTTATCAATATTCTTTTTTGCCATTTATTTCTCCTCATTTTTAATTTTTTCTTGGCAATCAGAACATATCCCATAAAACTTTAAATCGTGATTTTGAATATCGAAGTTGTAATCATTTTTGATTTGTTTTTCGACATCTTCTAATAAATCGTATTTTACTTCGTCAACTTTACCACAATTCGTGCATATTATATGGTGATGATGGTGGTCTTCATCCTCATCTACTAATTCATATCTGTATCTTTTATCATCAAAATCTAACTTGTAAACCAAGTTAAGTTCTTCAAAAATTAATAAAGTTCTATAAACCGTAGCTATTCCAATCTCCGGATCTTTTTTGCTTACTATTTCGTTCAATTCTTCCGGAGATAGGTGTGAATCCATATTTTCTAACAACGCTTCAAAAATTACTTCTCTTTGCTTAGTAACTTTATATCCCGCATTGATTAGCTTAGTTTTCAATGTTTCTATGTTCATTATTGCTCCTTTTGTGAATTCATTAGATCTTCGTATGCTTCAATAGCATCGTTTAATTCTTGCTCATTTTCTAATCCAATAAATTCAACTTGTTCCTCATTTTCTATATATTTCAAAATAACATTTTCTCCATTTAATACATCTTCTAATACGCAATAATTATCATCGTCCATACCAAATGTATTTATTATTTTAAATTCTTTTTCATTGTTGTTTTCATCGTATAATTTTATAGTTTCCATGATTATCTTCCCATATCCAAATAAGTTTGCAGAATATAAGTAGCTGCAACACTATCAATTACATCTTTTCTTTTTTTTCTTGAGACATTTTGTTCAATCAATACTCTTGTAGCACTGATTGTTGTAAGTCTCTCGTCAACATATTCAATATCTAGATCAGTGTGTTTCCTTAGTTCTTTTACAAATGTTTTAACTTTTTTAGCTTGAGGGCCAATAGTATTATTCATATTTTTAGGTAGACCTACTATAATTTTACTGACTTCCTTTTCTTTAATTATATCATTTATGATTTCTATGTCTTCAATCTTGCTTTTCCTCTTAATAGTCATCAAAGATTGGGCAGTCAATAAGAATGGATCACTTATAGCGATACCAATAGTTCTATCTCCCACATCAAGTCCAATATATCTTTCCATAATTATTTACATATTTTGAGAGCTGTTACAAGTAACAGCTCTACATTATCCTTTATTTATCTATTTCGTTCAAATAAACTTCTAACATTTCTCCCAATAAATCATCTCGATCTATTTGTCTAATCAAATTTCTCGCATTATTAAAGCTTGTAATGTAAGTAGGATCACCTGATAATATATATCCAATAATTTGATTTTTAGGATCATATCCTTTTTCCTCTAAAGCTTGGTAAACTTTCTTCAAAGTTTCTTTTATTGATTTCTGTTCAAGTTTTGATGCTTCAAATCTAACCGTATGGTTTAAATCCTTACCTTCCATTTTTTGCCTCCTTTAAGCATTAATTTTTGATCTTACTGTTTCAATTCCCTTTTGTAGTGCTTCATCAACTTTAGAGTTATCTTTTGCACCAGCTTGTGCAAAATCTTTACGGCCGCCGCCATTTCCACCGCATACTTTGGCAACTTCTCTTACAATGTCCCCAGCAAATACACCTTTCTTAACTGCTAAGTCCGTAACTAAAGTTATAAATGATACTTTTGATTCATCTGAATTAGCTAGTATTACAACACCATCTTCTAATTTTGATTTAATATTTTCTCCAAAATCCCTAAAAGAATTATTGTCCAACCCACTTAATTCAAATACACAAACTTTTGTGCCGTCAATGTCTACAGCATCCTCAATAACTGAATCAATATTTGAAGATAAATCCTTATTTGTTATATCTTTAAGTTTTTTCTTCAATTCTTTAATTTCTTCAGTGTTCATTTCAATTCTTCTTGTGATTTCATCTTCATTAGATGCCTTTAACGAATGCTTAACAATATCAATCAAACTATCTCTATCTTTTAAATATTTGTACACTGCGCGACCAGTAATTGCTTCAATTCTTCTGACACCTGCAGCTACACTTGATTCAGAAAGTATTTTCAACATTTGAATGTCACTCGTTGTCTTAACGTGAGTTCCTCCACATAATTCTTTAGAATAATCTCCCATTTGAACAACTCTTACAACATCTTGATACTTATCTTCGAAAAGACCTCTAGCTCCAATTGATTGAGATTGTTCTAATGACATTTCATCAATTTTTACAGGAATACCTAAAGCTATTTTTTCATTAACAATTTGTTCAACTTTTTCTAATTGTTCTTTAGTAACTGCTTCAAAATGTGTAATATCAAATCTTAATCTTTCTCCATCAACATAAGAACCAGCTTGATTAACGTGATCTCCTACAACATCCTTTAATGCTTGATGCAATAAGTGTGTAGCGGAGTGATTTTTCATAATATCTCTTCTATTAAGTTCATCTACTTCAATCGTAACTTTATCTCCTACATTTAAGCTTCCTTCGATAACTTTCACGTAATGCAAGAATACTTTCTTTCCAGTTTTTTTCGTGTCGTAAACTTCAGCTTTGAAATTATCATTATAGATAATTCCCTTATCACCTACTTGACCTCCACCTTCTCCATAGAAAGTTGTACGGTCTAATACTATTATACCCATATCTTCAGCATTTAAATTATTATCATTTTCACCGTAGATTTCGATAACTTCACTTTCATCTTCTAAAGAATCATATCCATCAAATTTTGTTTCAGGAAGTCCTTCGCCATATTTTTTGTCAGAAGACCAACCCATGTTAGATTCATTTCTTGATCCTCTAGCTCTTTGTTTTTGTTCGTCCATTAATTTTTTGAATTCATCTTCATCTACAGTTTTGTTGACTTCACCAACCAATTCCTTAGTTAAATCTATAGGGAATCCATAAGTGTCATATAATTTAAATGCATTTTCTCCACTAAACACATCTGATTCAGTTTCTTTTAGCATAGAATCCAAAATACTCAAACCTAAATCCAAAGTTTCTTGGAATTTCTTTTCTTCAGCATTAGCTATTTTTACAATTCTATCTCTTTCATCTTTTAATTCAGGATATCCAGATTCATAAACTCTAATGCAAGAATCTATAACTTTTTCTATAAAACTGTCGTTTATTCCCAATAATTTTCCGTGTCTACAAGCTCTTCTTATAAGTCTTCTTAGTACATATCCTCTTTGCTCATTACTAGGAATTACACCATCATAAATCAAAAATGTCATAGCACGTACGTGGTCAGCAATAATTCTGATTGATACATCATTTTGATGATTTTCTTTGTATTTTACGCCTGAAATTTCTTCAATAGTTTTGATTATATCTTTTACAAGTCCAATTTCAAAAATATTATCAGCATTTTCCAAAACCATTGTAATTCTTTCAAGACCCATACCAGTATCTATGTTTGGATGAGCAATTCTTTCGTATTTTCCGTCAGCGGTTTTGTTGAATTGTGTGAATACCAAATTCCATACTTCCAAGAATCTTTCGCCCTCATCACCTGGTTTTGCATCTTCTCTAGGGTCAAATTCAAATCCTCTATCTACGTGAATTTCAGAACATGGTCCACAAGGTCCTTGATCTAGTTCCCAGAAGTTGTCAGCTTTTCCTAATTTAACAACTCTTTCTGGACTAACTCCTACATCATTTACCCAAATATTATAAGCTTCTTCGTCTTCTTCATATACAGTTATCCACAATATATCTTTTGGTACTTCTAATTCATTTGTCAAGAAGTCCCAAGCCCATGTAATAGCTTCTTTTTTGAAATAATCTCCAAAAGAAAAATTACCAAGCATTTCAAAAAAAGTACCATGTCTTTGAGTTTTCCCTACTTCGTCAATATCAGCTGTTCTGATACATCTTTGTGAAGATGTTGCTCTGTCTTTTTTTAGTTTTTTCTCACCTGTAAAATACTTCTTCAAAGGAGCCATACCAGCATTTATAAGTAGAAGACTTTTATCATCTTGTGGTATAAGAGGAAATGATTTGATCACAAGATGTCCCCTTTCCCCAAAATAATCTAAGAATTTTTTTCTAATTTCATTTAAACCATAATCTTTCATTATAACCTCACTAATTTTTAAAAAACATTTTAATTTTATCCTTAAAATGTAAATATAATATTTTAACTGTAGCAACGAATGGAACTGAAAGAATCATACCTACAACTCCAAACATTCCTCCACCTATAATCAAACTAACAATTACTAACAATGGATTAATTCCAATTTTTGAACCTAATAATTTAGGTGCTAGAATATTATTTTCAACCCATTGAATAGAAACGAACACAATTACTACAACCACCGCTTTTAAAGGGCTGTCCAAAAAAGCCAAGATAAAGGCTGGAGTAACCGCTATAAAAGGACCAATGTATGGAATAATATCACCTACCATAGTAAGTATTCCAATTATTATCGCAAAATCGACTTTCATAATGATTAAGGCAATTGCAGTCAATACTCCCACAAAAATTGCCATAATTAATCTACCACGAATGAATTCACTGTAAGCTTTATCCATATCAGAACAAATACTCAAAAATTTATCTTTATTTTCATTTGGTATGAATCCCATTATAAAGTCAATGCACTTTTCTTTATCTAATAACATATAAAAACTTACAACTGGAACTAAAACAATTCTGAGTAAATTGCTGAATATATTTCCCGTAACATCGCCAGTTTGGGATAATTTGTCCAGTATAGAAGTTTGGATAGTTCCAAGCTTTTGGTTAATTGTTTGCATTGCATTGGACATAATTTTGCTAACGTTAGGATATTCTTTAAATATTTTATTGTTGATAGCATTTAGTTTCACAGAAATATCCGACATAAAGCCAGGTAAGCTTATTATCATTTTTTTAATTTGTTGTATAGTTTGTGGAACGACAATCATCCCCAATAAAATAATCAAGAGGATTACTATAACGTAAATAATTAAAATAGCTATTGACCTTTTAACTCCTTTTTTTTCAATATATTTTACCAAAGGATTTATAATATATGAAAGCACTATTCCTATCAATAAAGTATTAATTGTATGATATATGATTGGATATTTTGAAAATAAAGCTGCAATTCCCAGCAATATAAGTATTAATATGGTAGTCTTTTTTATTTTATGAAAATTAAATACAATTTTGTATTTTTCGTCTACTTTACTATTTCCCACAGTAATTAGAAAATAAGTTCCAAAAACCATGAAAATAATAGTTATAAATATTAATGCATTTCGCAAAAATTCAGAATTAATAAGCATATCTATTTCTCTTTGCTAATTAAATCTTGCAAACTCACGTTTTTTATACTGTTAATCATATCATCATGCATTTGAGTCCAAATAAGCCTAGATGGACAAGTGTCTTCTCTTGAACAAAGTCCTGGAACTACAGAGCATTCTGTCACTCCAAAAAACTCTTCTAAACACTCCAAAATTTCAGCTACTGAAATTTCTTTTGGAGATTTTTTCAATAAATAACCACCTTGCACACCTCTAACGGAAATCACCAAATCTTGTTTTTTCAATTCTCGTATAAGTTGTTCTAAATAATTATTACTAAGTCCTGTGGCTTTAGATATTTCATTTAAACTAACTGGATTATCTCCATATTTTTTGCCTAAATATATCATAGCCGCAAGTCCATATCTTCCTCTCGTAGATAATCTCATAAGCCCTCCTATTTATGATAAATTTTATCATAGTAAAATAGTTGTGTAAATATCCTTTTGCAATAATAATAGTAGATTAAGAAAACTCAATCTACTATTACCAAAATTATTTTACAATTATATTAAAAATTCTACCTTTAACATAAATTTTCTTAACTATGTTTTTGCCTTCAAGATATTTTGCCACAACATCATCAGCAATAGCTTTTTCAAAAACTTCATCTTCAGAAGCATCTCTAGATATTTCTACAGTTGCTCTTAGTTTACCATTTACTTGGATAGGAAGTTCTATTACATCCAAAATAGTTTTCGATTCGTCATATTCTGGCCAACTAGCTTCGTGAACATATCCTTCATATCCCATTCTTTGCCAAATTTCTTCTGTAATATGTGGACAAACTGGATTTAATAATATCAAGAATATCTTGAATTGTTCTTCGGAAATTTTATCTAAGTTGTTGAATTCATTTAATAATGTCATAAGTTGAGCGATTGCAGTGTTAAATTTCAAGTTTTCATAATCTTCTGAAACTTTTTTAATAGTTTGATGAACCAAAGTTTCCATTTTTTCAAAATTAGAATCTCCATCAACTAATTCTTGTGTTCTCCAAACTTTATCCAAGAATTTTCTACAACCTTTAACCCCATTTTCAGACCAAGGAGCTGATTTTTCAAAATCCCCAATGAACATTTCATAGCATCTCAAAGTATCTGCACCAAAATCTCTGACGATATCATCTGGATTTACTACATTACCACGAGACTTACTCATTTTTTCGTTGTTATCACCTAAAATCATTCCATGGCTAGTTCTCTTCATGTATGGTTCTTTTGTAGGAACTACTCCAATATCATACAAAAATTTGTGCCAAAATCTTGAATACAATAAGTGAAGTGTAGTGTGTTCCATTCCACCGTTATACCAATCAACTGGAACATAATAATCTAAGTTTTCTTTACTTGCTATAGCTTCGTCGTTGTGTGTATCAGTATATCTCAAATAATACCAAGAAGACCCTGCCCATTGTGGCATAGTATCAGTTTCTCTTACAGCATCTCTACCGCATTTTGGACATTTTGTATGAACAAATTCATCTATATTAGATAGTGGTGATTCTCCATTATCTGTTGGTTCATAATTATCAACCTTAGGCAATACTAGTGGTAAATCTTTTTCTTCCAAAGGAACCCATCCACAATGTTCGCAATAAACCAATGGAATTGGTTCTCCCCAATATCTTTGTCTAGAAAATACCCAGTCTCTCAATTTGTAGTTCGTTTTCTTGTGACCTATTTCTTTTTCTTCAATGTATTCATACATTTTTTCTTTTGCTTCGTCTACACTCAAACCATTTAAGAATTCAGAATTAATAAGATTTCCTTCGTTTGTTTCGGTGAATGCAGAATTTTCTATGTCGGATCCTTCAATTACAGGAATCATTTCAATGTTGAATTTTTTAGCGAATTCATAGTCTCTTTCATCGTGCGCAGGAACTGCCATAATAGCACCTGTTCCATAAGTCATCAATACATAATCTGATACATAAACAGGAATTTCTTTGTTAGTCAAAGGATTAATCGCTGTTAATCCATCAATTTTATATCCTGTCTTTTCTTTAGATAAATCCGTTCTTTCCAATTCCGATTTCTTAGCAACTTCTTGTCTGTAACTTCTGATTTCTTCGATATTTTTAATTTGATCACTATATTTTTCAATCAAAGGATGATCAACAGAAATAACCATGTAAGTTGCACCAAATATAGTATCTGCTCTTGTTGTAAAAACAGTAATTTTTTCGTCAACTTCTTTTAATGGGAATTTAATTTCTGCACCGTATGATCTTCCAATCCAGTTGATTTGTTGTGATTTTATTCTATCCAAATAATCGACATCTTTTAAATCATCTATAAGTCTATCAGCGTATTCAGT
Source organism: Finegoldia sp. BIOML-A1 (assembly GCF_009678325.1). Taxonomy (NCBI): domain Bacteria; kingdom Bacillati; phylum Bacillota; class Tissierellia; order Tissierellales; family Peptoniphilaceae; genus Finegoldia; species Finegoldia sp. BIOML-A1. The sequence continues at coordinate 18,686 of NZ_WKZF01000002.1, read as the reverse complement.
AATCTTAAGCATCCATTGATTCTTAACTTTTCTAATTACTTCTCCGCCACATCTTTCGCAGTGACCGTTAATTACTTCTTCATTTGCAAGTCCTGTTTTACATGAAGGACACCAGTTAATTGGCATTTCCTTTTTGTAAGCAAGTCCTTTTTTAAACATTTGGATGAAAATCCATTGAGTCCATTTATAATAATCTGGGTCTGTTGTATTTATTTCTCTGTCCCAATCAAAAGAAAAACCTATTGATTGCATTTGTCTTTTGAAGTTTTTGATGTTGTTTTCAGTAACAATTTCTGGTCTTATTTTATTTTTAATAGCAAAATTTTCTGTAGGAAGTCCAAATGCATCCCATCCCATTGGATATAAAACATTATATCCTTGCATTCTTCTTTTTCTTGAAACTATGTCCAATGCAGTGTATGGTCTTGGATGACCTACGTGTAGTCCTTGTCCAGATGGATAAGGAAACTCTACTAATGCGTAGAATTTTTCTTTTGACTTGTCATCAGAAGTCTTGAAAGTTTTGTTTTCTTCCCAATATTTTTGCCACTTTTTCTCAATTGAATTCGGATTATATCTATCCATTTTTACCTCCAAATAATAAAAAATTCGCCTCTTACATAGAAGAGACGAAATAAAATTCCGCGGTACCACTCTTATTGGTTAATCCCACTCAAATCTTTAACGCAGATATACGAATATTCTATTAATAAACAAGTTCAATAATCTCAAATATTGATTCGCACCAACCACCAATTCTCTGAAAATTTTTAATTATTTACTACTTTTATTCAAATATTATTATAAAAACTTATTACTATGATATCACATCACAGAATTAAATTCAATATTAGTATTCACAATGTCCAACAGTTCTTGGGAACGGAATGACATCTCTTATGTTTGACATTCCTGTCATATACATTACCATTCTTTCGAAACCTAATCCAAATCCACCGTGTTTTACTCCGCCGTATTTTCTTAAATCAAGATACCATTTGTATTCTTCTTTGTTGAATCCTAATTCATCCATTTTCTTATCTAACAATTCGTATCTTTCTTCCCTTTGGCTTCCACCAATTAATTCACCAATTCCTGGGACTAAAAGGTCTGTTGCTGCAACTGTTTTGTTGTCGTCGTTAAGTCTCATGTAGAACGCCTTGATTTCTTTTGGATAATCAGTAACGAATACTGGACCATCTACAACTTTTTCACTCAAATATTTTTCGTGTTCTGTTTGTAAATCCATTCCCCATTCAACAGGATATTCAAATTTTTCTCCTGATTTTTGTAAAATTTCAACAGCTTCAGTATAAGTTAATTTTTTGAATGATTTATTGGCAACTTTTGTTAATCTTTCAATTAGGTTCTTGTCTACAAAACTGTTGAAGAATTTAATTTCTTCTTCACAATTTTCCATAACATCCTTTATGATATATCTAACCATATCTTCAGCCAAATTGCATACGTCATCCAAGTCAGCAAAACATATTTCAGGTTCCATCATCCAGAATTCTGCAGCATGTCTAGGAGTATTAGAGTGTTCACTTCTGAAAGTTGGTCCAAATGTATACACATTTCTAAATGCTAATGCATAAGCTTCTGCTTGTAATTGACCACTTACTGTTAAGTTAGTAGATTTTGAGAAGAAATCTTGTGAAAAATCAACATTTCCATCGTCATCTTTTGGAATATTATCTAAATCTAATGTTGTAACTCTGAACATTTCTCCAGCACCTTCAGCATCACTGCCTGTTATTATTGGAGTATGAACATATACAAATCCTCTTTCATTAAAGAATTTATGAATAGCAAATGCCAATCTACTTCTAACTCTAAATACAGCATTAAATGTGTTTGTTCTTGGTCTTAAATGTAATATTGTTCTCAAAAATTCAAATGTATGTCTTTTCTTTTGTAGTGGATAATCATCTGTAGATTCCCCTTCTACTATAATTTTTGATGCTTGAATTTCAAATGGTTGTTTAGAATTTGGAGTCAAAACTAATTTACCTACGACAATAATTGCTGAACTTAATTTTAGTTTTTCACTCTTTTCAAAATCTTCATTATCTTTTCCTACTACTATTTGAACTGGATTGAAAAAAGTTCCGTCGTTTAGTTCAATAAAACCAACATTTTTACTGAATCTTGAGTTTTTAATCCAACCTCCAACTTCAACTTCTTTGTCAGAATACTTTTCGTAATCTTTAATCAAATCTCTAATTAATATCATTCTTTACTCCTCGTTTTATTATATATTTTGCTTTCATATCCAATATCTTTTGGATCGTAATATTTTTGATTTTTCAATTCGTCTGGTAAATATTGTTGATATGAATCATCGTTATGTGGATATTTGTATCCAATTCCTCTGTCCAATGATTTTGCCCCACTATAATGCGCGTCTTTTAGATGACTAGGAACATCGTAAATCTTGTTTTGTCGAATATCTTCCAAAGCCTTGTCAATTGCGACATAAGACGTATTAGATTTCTCACTAGATGCAAGATATATTACACCATTCGATAAATTTATCCTACATTCTGGTAATCCTATTAAATTAACTGCGTTGAACACATTAATGGCTACAGTTAAAGCTTCAGGATTTGCCAAACCAATATCTTCTGATGCGAAAATCACCATTCTTCTAGCGATGAATTTGGGATCTTCTCCGCTTTCAATCATTCTTGCTAAGTAATACAAAGCTGCGTCAATATCAGAACCTCTCATAGATTTAATGAATGCCGATATTACATTATAGTGATCTTCTTCTTTGTCATATTTTAACACAGGTTTAAATACTGAATTTTTAATCACATCTTCATCTATGATCAAACATCCATTAACTTGGTCTGTACTTTCGACTGCAATTTCCAAAGCATTCAAGGCACTTCTTGCGTCTCCATTTGCAGAATTTACAAGAACATCAATTGCTTTTTCATCAAATTGAATGTTCATTTCTCTAAGCTTTTTATCTTCTGTAAGCGCATTTTCTATGATATTTCTAATATCTGTATCAGTCAACGGTTTCAACTCGATAATTTGACATCTAGATAAAAGAGCTTTGTTAACTTCAAAGAATGGATTTTCTGTAGTAGCACCTATCAGTGTAATTGTACCGTCTTCAACATATCCAAGCAAAGCATCTTGTTGCGATTTATTAAATCTGTGAATTTCGTCTATAAACAAAACGGTCTTTTTATTATACATACTCAAATTATTTTTAGCTGTTGAAATGACTTCTCTAATATCTTTAACTCCACTAGAAATAGCAGATAATCTTTCGAACAACGAATTAGTTTGGTTCGAAATTATTTCTGCCAAGGTTGTTTTTCCAGTTCCGGGAGGCCCATAAAAAATCATGGAAGGAATTTTATCAGCCTTTATCAACCTATTCAAAAGCTTTCCTTCTCCAACCACATGGGATTGTCCAAAATATTTATCCAAACTTTTAGGTCTGAGTCTATTTGCTAACGGCGAACTATTTTCTTTTTGTAATTGTAAATTATATTCAAATAAATCCAAAATATTTCCCCTTTAACATTTATTTTATTTATATCTTACCACAAAAATTAAATATCGTTAAATAAAAATTAAAGGCCGGATAATTACCCGACCTTATTCATTATCTAATTTTGATATTTCCTCGTTAAAAGATTTAACATCTGTAAATTCTCTATACACAGAAGCAAAACGAATATATGCCACCTTGTCAATCTTCTTAAGCTTTTTCATTATTAATTCACCTATCTCAGATGAATCTACCTCCCTTTTATTGCTATGTGTTAATTCAACTTCTATCTCTTTAGTAGCCTCAAGCAACACTGAATCTGGAACGGGTCTTTTTTCACAAGACTTTTTCATTCCACGATACACTTTATCCCTATCAAAAGCTTCTCTGTTTTTATCTTTTTTTACCACTGTAAGGTTATTAAAATCATATCTTTCATAAGTGGTAAATCTTTTGTGACAAGAAATACATTCTCTCCTTCGTCTAACTATCTTATCATCTTCCGATGCTCTAGTATCTACAACTTTTGTATCAGATGCATTACAGAACGGACATTTCATTAGAATCCTCTTCTCTTCAAGAATGAAGGTATTTCTATATCGTCGTGATCTTTTTCAGAAGTTTCTTCTGATTTTTGAGAAACTGAATCAGTTTTTTTGTTTGATTTTAATTTGTTAGCCATTGGATTGTCAGAATCAAATCCTGTTGCAATAACAGTAATCTTGATGTCATCTCCTAGTGAATCATCGATACCAGCACCAAATATTATATTAGCATCTGGATCTACTTCTTCTCTAATTAATTCTGCAGCTTCATTAACTTCGAATAATCCTAATTCTTTTCCAGTAACGTTAATTAACACAGCTTTTGCTCCACCAATTGATGTTTCTAATAAAGGAGATTTAACTGCAAGTTTAGCAGCTTCCATTGCTCTATTATCTCCGTTTGCTTTACCAATACCCATATGAGCAATACCTTGGTTTAACATAATTGATCTAACATCGGCAAAGTCTAAGTTGATTAAGTTAGGTACAGCGATTAAATCAGAGATACCTTGAATACCATCCATAAGAACTTCGTCAGCCATCATGAAAGCTTCAGACATTGTAGTTCTCTTGTCTGAAATTTGTAACAATTTATCGTTAGGAATAATTACCAAAGTATCAACTTTTCCCTTCAAAGCTTCAATACCTTGTTCAGCTTGCATTTGTCTTTTTCTTCCTTCAAATGTAAATGGTTTTGTTACAACACCAACTGTAAGTATTCCTTTTTCTTTTGCGATTTGTGCAACTATTGGTGCAGCACCAGTACCAGTTCCACCACCCATACCAGCAGTTACAAATACCATGTCTGTTTTGTCAAGTGCTTCTTCGATTTCGTTTCTACTTTCTTCAGCAGCTTTCATACCAACTGCAGGATTAGCTCCGGCTCCCAAACCCTTTGTAATCTTGCTTCCAATTTGCAATTTAGTATTAATATCTAAATTATTTAAAATTTGTTTGTCAGTATTAACTGCAACAAATTCTACACCTTGCAAACCTTCTTCTTTCATTCTCTTTACGGCGTTATTTCCGCCGCCACCAACACCAATTACTTTGATTTTGGCTAAATCATTATCTTCTAGTTCCATATCAAAAGTCATAACATCCTCCTAATTTGTAATTAAAATTCCTTTTAATCTCTTTAACTTAATTATACTACAAGTTCAACAATATTTTTAATGACATTTAGCGTTTTTTCACTTCTCATTTGTTTTGTACTTGTAGTATAATCTTTATTGTATTTAATTATTTTCAGCTACATTTAGCTATTTTGCTTTGTATCTATAACATTTTTAAAGTTTATTGCTTTTTCTTTGAGTGTGATGTAATTTTTAAATCATAAAACTAATAATACACTAATGTATTATAAATACACCATATTTTTTATGCATCTTATAAAATCTTTTTTACAAAGCAAGCTCCAAAACTGTAATTACTCAGTTTGTTCTGGATTTTCTTTTATCAAAAATGGTTTTTGAGGATCTTTAGTATCTAGCATTTTTGTGTTTATACTTTTAGTACTAATTTCTTTTAAAATCTTCGAAATATTATTTGATTTCTTTTCTGAGTCATTTAAATCTCCAAAAAAGACTTTTATTTCATTTTTTGTAACCATTGTTATATCGTTCGAATTTACCACATTAATCTCTGTTAATTGTTCCAAAATTTTGTGTGTATAAAGGTTATTCAAAAATTCATGAAATTTTTCGTCCGATTTTAAATTACTAATTTTTGACAGATTCTCATTTGCTCCAACAATTTTAACAATTTTTGAAAAGTCTATTCTATCTTTGTTCTTTACAATTTTATAATCCGAATCTACGAAAAATTTATCTTTTCCAACTTCAAAATAACAAATATCCTTTGCCTCTTCCACTGTTATTTCAATAGTATTTGGATAAATTTTCTTGATATTTGCATTTCTAATATAAATATCTTTATTAATCTTTTCCTGTAATTTTTTCTTATTAAATCTAAAAATATTTTCTCCTAATGAGTAATTAGCATAATTTTGTATTTCAGATATTTTTACCATTTTATTGTTTTTAACTGTGATTTTTTTTATTGAAAAATAGTCAAGTGTAGCACATAAATACGCTATGAGTCCAATCAATAGCGATATTGCTACAATAATTACTACTCTATGCTTTCTCATCTTGTTCTACCAATCTGTAAAGTTCATCTACAATATCTTTACAAGCAGTTGGATAAGACATTTTCTTCGAGTTTTCTGATAGTTCTTGTAACAATTTATCATCACTTAGTATTTCATTTATTCGATCAAATAGCGTATTAGCATTCACGTCTTTTTCCAATATAACCTTACTTGCTCCTATTTTTTCAAATGCTCTTGCGTTGTGTTCTTGATGATTTTCTGTTGTATATGCTTTTGGAACAAGTATTGACGCTTTACCCAAGAAGGATAGTTCAGCTAGTGTTATAGCCCCACTACTTGTAACGATCAAATCAGACACAGAATAAGCTTTATCTATGTCATCTATATATGGATAGATGTGTAAATTTCTAATGTCATTTCCTGATTTTTGTATAAACTCATCGTAATTTAATTTACCTGTAGCCAAAATTACTTCAAATTTATCTTGATTAGATATTTTATCAACCATATCAAGTGTTGCTTTGTTTAATATTTCAGAACCATTTGATCCGCCAAATATGAATACAACTTTTTTATTATCCGATATTTTGTATTGTTCAATTGCTACATCTTTATTTTTTTCAATATCAGTAAATCTATTTCTGATTGGGTTGCCCGTTACCACTGCTTTTTCTTGATTTTTAAAGTATTTAATAGATTCTTCAAATGTTACAAAATATCTGTCTACATATCTTGATAGTATCCTATTAGTTACTCCAGGGAAGCTATTTTGTTCGTGAAAAGCTACCTTTGCTTTAGTTTTAGTAGCTTTATATAAAATTGGACCACTCACATATCCACCAGTTCCAATAACAAGATCTGGTTTAAAATCTTTAAGAATTTTGTTTGCTTCTTTTAATCCTTTGAATAATTCTTTCAAAGCTTTAAAAGAATTCGCATTTATTTTTCTAGGGATTCCTCTAACATGTATAGTTTTAAAATCTATTCCGAGTTTTGGAACAATACTACTTTCCAATCCTTTTTCGGTTCCTACATAAAGTATTTTATTGTTTTCATCTCTTTTTTTTAATTCTTCAATTAATGAAATGGCTGGATATATATGTCCACCAGTTCCGCCGCCAGATACTATTATATTCATTGTCTCTCCTCTTCATTGTTTCTGTCTACATTTAAAATTATTCCTACTAATGCCAACATAATCATCAACGATGTTCCACCGTAAGATATAAACGGTAACGTCAATCCTGTTGGTGGAATTAATCCTGTAACCACTGTCATATTAACATAAGCTTGTATTCCTATTACGAAAAGTATTCCAGAAACCAATAATCTTGAATAGATATATTTTGTTTTCATCGCTATTCTAATTCCAAAAACTAGGAATGCAAAGTAAGCAATAATTAAAATCAAAGCTCCCAAAAATCCAAATTCTTCACAAATAATCGCAAAGATAAAATCGTTATGAGCTTGTGACAAATACAAAAATTTCTGTTTACTCATGCCCAATCCGCTTCCCAGAAAACTACCGTTAGATACAGCAGCTAATGATTGGGATAATTGCCATCCCTGATCTTCTAAATTTCCCAACGGATCAATAAAAGCTATAATCCTGTCAATTCTACTGTATCCTATTTTTACTTTAAATATCGCTACGTATCCAAAAACAAGAGCAGTTATAAATGTAGACACAATATATCTAATATTTAAACCACTTACCATAAATACGCAAAAAACACTTCCTATGATTACTATTGCTGTTGATAAATCGGGCTGGATAAATACAACACCTCCTGATATCGCAACTAATATAATCATTCTCAAAAATCCTTCTTTGAAGGTTTTAATTTTATTGATATTTTGTGATACAATAGCCGCTGCTAAGTTAATCGATGCAAATTTAAGAATATCCGATGGCATAAAGCTAAATGATTTAATCTTGATCCAACGTTTTGCGTAATTTATTTCTTTTCCCAACGGTGTAAAAACAAGCATACACAATAAAATTGCAAAAACAAATATCCACAATGCGTTTTTTTTGTAATTGTCATTATCAAATACACTAGTAAATTTCATGAAAATAAAACCTAGCAATGCAAAAATTCCTTGTCTTAGGCCATAATAATACCAAGCTCTATGTTCACTAACTGCCGTTGGCCAACTTGAGCTTAATACCATAATTATTCCAAAAATTGTCAGGAAAATTGTTATATACAAGATACCTTTCCCATCTTTTGAAAGTTTCATGCTTCTATCCTCGCAAATTGTTCACTAATTCCTTAAATTCGTTTCCTCTTTCTTCATAGTTATTGTACATTCCCCAACTTGCACTAGCTGGAGAAAGTAGCACCACGTCTCCTCTTTGAGCTATTTTATTAGCTTGAGTAATCGCTTGTTTCATATCATCTACTAAAAATATATTTTCAAATCTATATTCTCTTGCTTTTTTTTCGAACAACTCTCTAGTTTGCCCCATTAAAATCAATGCTTTAAACTTGTTCTTACCAGCTATAAAAAAATTATCCAAGCTTACTTTTTTGTCGTATCCACCAGCTAGTATAATAACATTCTTATCAAAAGATTCTATTGCTTTAACACTTGCATCAACATTGGTTCCCTTAGAATCGTTGTAGTATTTTACTCCCGATAATTCTCTTACAAATTCTAGCCTATGTTCTACACCAGAAAAACTCATTAAAGTTTGTCTGATACTATCATCATTAATACCTATCAGCTTTGCTAAAGTAACACAGAATAGAACATTTTGATAATTATGATAGCCTATTAATTTAACATCTTTTAAGTCAATTATTTTGTTGCAATCTGAATCAGAAAAATATATTGAATCGTCTTTGATGAATGAACCTTTTTTCACATCGGTTGAAGTAGACACATCATATACATTTGATTTTGTAAAATTTTTGCATTCTTCGTAGTATTCATCATCAACATTAAGTACCGTGTAACAATTATGGTCTTGATTCTTTAATACATTCATTTTCGCGTTTACATAATTTTGCATACTTCCGTGCCAATCAATATGATCTGGGGTAATATTGATTATGCAAGAATATTGTGGTTTAAAGTTTTTCGTACTTTCTAGTTGGAAGCTTGAACATTCAATAACAAAATATGTGTCTTTGTCGCTGTTGTAGATTTCCCACAACATTCCTACCCCAATATTTCCTATCGAAATAGCTTTTCTTCCTGAATCATTCAACATTTTAGTCATCAACGAAGTTGTAGTTGTTTTTCCATTCGTGCCAGTAATTGCTACAATTTTAATATCTTCAAAAATTCTTTGCGCCAATTCCAAATCACTAACAACTTCGATATTTAATTCATTAGCCTTTAATATCACTGGATTATCCATTCTAATGCCCGGACTTTTTAAAATAATATCGTAATTATCAATAGTATCTATAGATTCTATTTGAGCGTCTAATTCCTTTAATATTTTTGTTTTTTCTTCGTCAATATTATCATCGATAGCTCCCAAATCATATCCTTTTAATTTTAATGTTTTTAGAGCTGATATTCCTGTTCTAGCTAATCCAAATACTAATATTTTTTCCATAATTTACCTACAATATATCTATTAGTGTAATTAAACTTGTAATTACTGATACAACCATAAAAGTTGATACTATTTTTTGTTCTTTGTAGCCTTTTAATTCATAATGATGATGAATAGGGCTCATCAAAAATACTCTTTTTTTGTTTCTCAATTTGTAGCTTGTCATTTGAATTATTACAGATAATACTTCAATCATGTACACAAATCCTAAAATGATTAAGTACAAACTTAAGCCGTACATAGCCATAATCATTACCAAAGCGCCACCTATAGCCATAGATCCTGTATCACCCATAAAAACTTTAGCTGGATTTGAATTATACACCAAAAATCCCAATAGACTTCCTGCAAAGATAATACTGAATATACTAGCTGTCGAATTTAAGTTATACAAAATAATACTTGTAGCAATAAACACAGGAATTGATACAGAAGTTGCAAGTCCGTCTAATCCATCAGTAAGATTAGTAGCATTAGATGTTCCCATCATTACGAAAATCAAGAATGGATAAGTTATTATTCCAAAATCTACTGTTTTATGGAAGAAAGGAATGACTTGTTTTGTGAAATTCGGATTCACTTGTTTTATCAAAAAACAAGCTATGATGGAAAACAAAAGTTGTAACACAAGTTTTTGTTTTTCGTTTAATCCTAATGAACGCTTCATTACTAATTTCATGAAGTCATCTATAAAGCCAATTGCTCCAAATGCAAGCATTCCATATATCGCCAACAAAACTTCACTATTAAATAATCTAAATACAATCACCGTAATCAACGTAGATATTATAAATATAATACCTCCCATAGTTGGTGTTCCAGCTTTCGAATAGTGTGATTTGGGGCCGTCATCTCTGATTTCTTGACCAATATGTTTTTGTCTTAAAATCTTGATTATAAACTTTCCTAATATCAATGAAATTACAATTGATAATAACATCGACATTAAAATTTCACTTTTAAAATTCATATTTATCTCCTTAAATAATGAACACTAATTATGTCCAATTTTATACCTCATAAGTATTTATTATACCACACGAAAAAATTATTCTTCAGTATTTTTCTCTTGTTCAGTATAAATTTTAATGTAAGATTTTGGATCCATCAATTTGTTTTCTTCAGGATCAGTTTTTACTACTTTACCTTTTTTACCATTTTTGATTTCGATATTTTTAATACCGTATTTTTCTAAAGTATCTACAGCATCTTCAACTGTGAATCCTACTATTTCAGGAATTCTAATCATTGAGTCCTCAACACTTCCTGTTGTAAGTTCAATTATATCTCCCTTATTCACTTTAGAATATGCAGCTGTTTCTTGAGATTTTACAATTGAATTTAAATTCGAATTTGAATTTGTAACCTTAGACTTTAAGCCCAATGAATTCAACTTATCAACAGCTAACTTCAATGTTAGCCCTTCTAATTCTGGAACAGTAACCTTATCTGAATCGTCAGAATCCAGTCTAGTTTTATTTATTCTCTTATATTCAATAATTCTTGAAAAAATCTTACCTGCAGAAGGTGCACATACAGCACTTCCTCCGTTTTTTCTTTGAGGCTCATCTACTACGATTAAAACAGTGTATTCTGGATGATCTGTTGGAAAAGATCCAAAAAATGAAGCAGTAGTTTTGTCGTCGGTGTATTTACCGTCTTCGATTTTTATACTTGTTCCAGTTTTACCACCTATACCAAATCCTTGAATTGAAGCTTTTTTACCACTTCCATCATCTACAACTCCCTGCAACATTTTATTGATTTGTTTTGAAGATTGTGCAGAAATTATTTGTCTTTTGACTTTTGGCTGAACTTTTTCTATCTTTTTTGTCTCCTTTGAAATAAATTCCTTAGCAACATGTGGTTCTATCAACATTCCACCATTCACTATTGAGTTTAAAGCTGTTATCATTCGAATTGGCGTTGCCGAAATACCGTGACCATAAGAAAGTGTAGCAAGTCTTGCTGCATCTATATCTTTCACACTTTTCGGAGCTATTCCCAATTCTTCAGCCGGTAAATCAATATCTGTTTTTTGATTAAACCCAAAACCATTTACGTATTTTTGCATATTAGCTTTTCCCAAATCTCTGCCAATATTTACATATGCAATATTGCAAGAATTGTTAAAAGCTTCTTGAAAAGTTTCGTCACCATGAGGATTCCAATATCTTTCGCATCTTATAACAACGCCTGGAATATCCCTGATAAATCCATTACAAAAATAATGTGATTCTTGTGTTGCAGTGTGCTCTTCAGTTGCAGCCGCACTAGTTATAGTTTTAAATACACTTCCAGGCTCATAAGTCCATGAAGTTGCTTTGTTTTCCCACATATCAAAATAAAATTTACTGATTTTATCTTCATCATTTTCTTTTTTCAAATCATTTAATTCATTTATTTGATCTTTTAAAAGCGGAGTTTTAGGATCATTGGGATTAAAAATAGGATAAGACCCCATACCCAAAACATCTCCATTATTTGGGTTCATAACGATTATCGTCGCAGATTTTGGTTTAAAATTATTCTCTATGTCTTTTAAACTATCTTCTACGAATCCTTGGATAGTACTATCTATAGTTGTTTTTAAATCATATCCATTTTCTGGATTTATTATCACAGAACTATCATCAGATAAATCAATAGATCTATTAACTGAACTGTTCAGAATTCTTTTTCCGGGTTTCCCTTTTAATTTAGCATTATAAAAGCTCTCCAACCCAACAACGCCATCATTATTTACATTTGTAAATCCTAAAACTTGAGCTAACATTTCCTTGTTTGGATAATACCTCTTTTTCTCAGAAACGATGCTAATAAATTTCTGATTACTAATAGGTAGTTTTTTTATGTTTTCTATTTCTGTTTTTGATAATGAAGGTTTAACTAGAACTGTTTTCTTTTTATCTAAAACTTTTCTCAATTCTTCAGGTTTCATACTTAAAGTTTTTCCTAAGGAATCAATTAAGTTTGATTTCGATTGATCGTTTAGATAAGTAGCATTTACATACAAATTATTTGATACCACATTATCTGCCAATGTCTCTCCATTTGTATCTAATATTTTCCCTCTTTCAGCATCAATATTAATAGTATTGGTGCTTTGTTTTGCCGATAGTTTTCGGTATTTATCTCCGGCAGGAGTCAATTGTAAATAAATCAGTTTACCAACTATTAATAATACAATAATTGTCAATATACAAAATAAAACTACAATACGAGAATTGTAGTTTTTATTGAAATTTTTATTGATTTTTCCTTTGCTTAAATTGCGCCTTCTCATTATTTTTCCTCTAATTTTAAGTACATAATTTGAGCATTTTCAGGAAATTGCATACCCAAATTATTTTTTGCTATTTCTTCAATATTTTTACTAGTTAATTTACTTTCTATATGAGATTTTATCACATCTCGGTTGCCTTCTGTAAGCATTACCTGATCTTTTACTTCTTTTAATTCACTGGACATACTTTGAATCTTAGAATAACGATTCATAACCAAAATGGATAAACAAATAACCACGCATATCATTACTTTATTAAAAGTAGAAAAAAGATTTGTTTTTCTACTAGGTCTATTTAATTTTTTTGTTTGTTCAATTTTTTTTACTTCAAATTCTTTTTTTTCTACATACTGTGGAAAAACTTCGATTTTTCTTTGTGCATTACCCATTTTTGTCTCCATTTATTAATCAAATCATATAATTATCAAATAATCTTTTCAGCAACTCTCAATTTTGCACTTCTAGCCCTAGAATTTTGTTTTAATTCTTCTGGTGAAGGCTCTATCGGTTTTCTAGTAATAATCTTAATTTCAGGCTTATGATTGCAAACACATACCGGAATTTCTGGAGGACAAATACAACCTTTTTGTCTTTGTTTAAAAATATCTTTACAAATTTTATCCTCCAAAGAATGAAACGTTATTATGCAAATTCTACCTTCAGGATTCAATAAATCTATGCAATCTCCAACTGCTTGTTCTAAAACGTCTAATTCTTTATTAACTTCAATCCTAATTGCTTGAAAAGTTTTCTTTGCACTGTGGCCTTTTTGATTCATTCTTACTTTTTTAGGAATCGCTTTTTCGATGACTTCCACTAATTCGAAAGTAGTATTAATAGGTTTAATTTCCCTTTCATTGCATATAAACTGAGCAATTCTTTTCGCCCATTTTTCTTCTGAATATTTGAAAATAATATTTTCCAAATCCTCTTGTGAATAAGTGTTGACGATATCCTTGGCGCTAACTGGATTAGTTTGATCCATTCTCATATCCAAAACCGCATCATGCATATAAGAAAAACCTCTACTATCTTCATCGATTTGATAAGAGCTAACACCTATATCCATTAAAATTCCATCAACTTTTTCAATTCCTATATTTTGTAAATCGCTTTTAATATTTTTAAAATTATCCTTTATAAAGATAACCTTATCTCCATATACCTTTAAGCGTTCTTTTGCTACTGTTAATGCGTCTTCATCTTGATCAAAGCAAATTAGCTTACCATTCCCAATTCTTTTTGCAATTTCTCTGGAATGTCCAGCGCCTCCAACAGTGCAATCCACATAAACTTTTCCGTCTCTAATATTCAAATTTTCGATGCATTCATTTAATAAAATTGGCACATGTTTGAATTCCATAATTCACCTACAAATCAAGATCATTTAAATCATCAGCTAAATCGTCATAGTTTAGTGAAGAGTCATTAGAATATTGTTCCCATTTTTCTTTATCCCATATTTCAATACGATTGGATACTCCAATAATAGCAACTTCTTTTTTGATATCTGCATAGTTTCTCAAGGATTGTGGAATCAAAAATCTTCCTTGTTTATCAATTTCTTGATTACTAGCACCAGCAAAAAACACTCTTGAAAACGCTCTTGCTTGTCTTCTAGTTAATGACAATTTATTAAGCTTTTCTGTCATTTGGATAAAAGCAGATACCGGATATACGAAAAGACATTCATCCATACCTTTTGTAATGTAGAATTCTTCTCCTATTTCATCCCTAAACTTTGAGGGCATAATAACGCGACCTTTTGAGTCAATATTATGAAAATATTCGTTAATAAACATTTTTCCCTCCACTTTGTTCCACTTTCATTCCACTACAATAATAATATCTTTAATATATGATGCTTTCAATGTTTTTATACGTTCTGAATATACGTTCTTTTCGATATTTACTTAAATTTAAATATATGTTAAAATACTCTACGTAATAAAAATTAAAGAGGATGAATATGAGAAAGAAATTTGGAATTTTTTTAATGACGATAGGTATTCTACTATTTGCTTTGTATTTTGCAGCAAGATTAATACCTAACTATTATAGTGAAAATGATATAAGTAAAGATATATCATCCACAGAAATGGAACAAAACAATAAAAAGGAATTCAAAAACGACTTTGACGCTGTAAACTCCATTAGCACAACTACATCGTTGTTTAATTTTACAGCTATAAGCGGAGAAAATGTTATTGGACAAATTATTATCCCTGATTATAATTTGAGTTTACCTATTCATCGTGGAGTAACTGATGAACACTTGTTAAGTGGTGCAGCTACAATGAAAGAAGACCAAAAAATGGGAGAAAAAAATTACACACTAACAGGTCATTACATGAAAAGAAATGGCTCTTTATTTAGTAAAGTGTATGATTTAACTAAAGGTACCAAAGTTTACATTACCGATAAGAAGAACATCTACGAATATGAAATCGTAGATAGAAAAGTTACTGACTCATATGCATTTTATATGTTAGAAGACGACAGAATTGAAAAATATGATAATAAACCTATTCTTTCTTTGATGACATGTGATATGCCAAATGATCCTAATAACAGAGTATTCCAAATAGGAAAACTTGTTAGATCATTTAAATACGACAAAAATTATTTCAAACAAAATTAGGATAAAAATTTAGACCACAGATTAAATTCAAAATTTTCTGTGGTCTTTTCATATAAAAAACTCTCCTCACAACTGTAAAGAGAGTCTGTTATGCTTTTTAAATATCCAAAATTTTACCATTTTTAGGAAATTCGTATATTACATCTTTTCTTTCAATGATTATTTTGGTTTTTTCATTTATTTTTTCGTTAGCTCTTATTAGTTCAAATAACTCTTTGGTAGGATTAATCGCTGTTGGTTTTCCCATCATATTAATCATAGAAAAATCACCCGAAGTATCACCGTAACAGTATGAATTATCGACATCAATTTCATAACGTTCAACAATTTCATCGATCACAGTCTTTTTACTATTTTTATCCCACATTGGAACCACTTCTCCAGTGTACATTCCTGAATTTTTCAAATACAAGGATGCTCTGTATTCAGTTACTCCATAGCTCTCAGCCATTTCTTTTACTAAAAAGTCCGGGCTTCCTGAAATAAAGAATATCAGATGATTATTTTCTTTGTGAAATTTAATCATCTCACGAGTATATCTGTAAACTTTCTCTTTAACTTGGCTGATTACTTGATTTGATATATATTCATTGAACTCACTACTAAATCCTTTGAGCTTATATTTATAGACATCAACCAATTGATTGAGATACTCATCATAGTCAATTTTTCTTTTTTCGTATTTTTGGTATGCTGGATAAACTTTTTCGTAGTATAATTTTTGATCTATTATTTCAAAATTAACCAATTTTTTGAAATGTTCAATCATTAGTGAATCTCTGGCAATTGTTCCATCAATATCAAAAAACGCGCCTATTTTCATTATTTTGTACTCCTAGATTCTTCAACTAATCTGTCAAATTTTTCGATTATATTACGAAATTCTAAGCTTTTTTTCTTTTCAGGTATAGGTTTTATGATATCCAAAATCAAAGAATATGCTAAGCAAATTACAGCCGACGCAAATGTAAAAGTAAACATCATTAACAAAGTGAGTCCAAACTTACTTAAAATCGACAACATCGACATTACAAAAAGAATAGCTGATAAAATAAAAATAGCAGTTGTGAATATATATTTTTTTTGTTTATTGTGTAATTTATTATGTAAAATATGCACTATAATCATTAATAAAACTACAAATACGAAAAATAAAAAAGTAAAACCTTTGTACTTCCATACTACAGATAATATTGATTTCATGTTCGTCCTCCTTTTTTTATTATATCATATATATTGAACTTTTAATTTAATTTTCTAAAATAAAAAAATCCGAGTCAATCCCGGATTAGATGGTGCGCCTTCAGGGACTCGAACCCTGGGCCCACTGATTAAGAGTCAGTTGCTCTACCAACTGAGCTAAAAGCGCATATTAAATTTAAAAAAGTGGTGCGCCTTCAGGGACTCGAACCCTGGGCCCACTGATTAAGAGTCAGTTGCTCTACCAACTGAGCTAAAGGCGCATATATTTACCACAACAATAATATTATACACTATTTTAAGAATTTGTAAAGAGTTTTAAATATTTTTCAAATTCAAATTATTGTAATAATGTAAAAAGAAGCAGATAAATTTTGAGCTGAACCCGTAAACACGGAATAATTTAATAATATTTTAAGCGGAATGTAATCTGTACATAACAGGGGACATTCCGTTTAATTTTGTTTTAATCCTATCTTCATTGTACCATTTAATATATTTTTCAATCTCATTTTTCAAATGATCATAACTATTAAAATTTTCTCCATAATACATTTCCTGTTTCAAGATTCCAAAGAAGTTTTCCATTGGAGAATTGTCTAGACAATTGCCTTTTCTTGACATACTTTGCCTAATATTCATTTTTTCTAGTTTTTTAGTCCATGAACTATGTTGGTAACGGAATCCTTGGTCTGAGTGTATAGTTAAATCTTTAATGTCTTTATTTTCTTCTAGTGCTTTTTCTAGCATTTCATTGGTTAATTTAGTTGTTGGGTGATTGCTTAGTGTGTAGCTAATTATTTCGCTGTTGTATAGGTCTAGTATTGGTGATAGATAGAGTTTTTCTTCTTTGCCTCTCAATCTAAATTCTGTTACATCTGTTAACCATAATTGATTTGGTTTAGTAGCGCTAAATTGTCTTCTTACTACACTATCTGCTACTTTGCCTATTTGTCCCTTGTATGATGAGTATTTTCTTGATCTAGTTTTGAATTTAGTACATAGCAAGGATTCTTCTCTCATTATTCTTAATACTCTTTTATGGTTGATATTAAAGCCTTTATTTTTTAATACCATAGTTACTCTTCTGTAGCCATATCTACCTTTTGATTCATCTACTATGGTTTTAATTTCATTTTTAACTTCTTTGTCTTTGTCTGTTGGATTTTCTAATTTTATCTTCCATTCATAGTAGGATGATTTTGGTAACTTAGCTATTTCTATCCATTCACTTACCTTGCTTTTTGGATATTCTTTTTGTAGTTTAAGGATTATCTTTGTCTTTTCCTTGCTTCTGCTTCCTCTTCCAGTAGCAAGGCTTGTAGCTTTTTTTCGTAGATTATCTTCATTTTGAGAAGTCTATTTTCTTCTCTTAATCTTATTAATTCTTCTCTTTCAGTTTCGCTTATTGGAATATTAAGTTTAGATTTTTTATTTGATTTGGTCATTTCTTTTTTAGGCCTTCCTCTGTTATCTTCTAGCCCAGATAGACCTCGTTCTTGATAAGCTTTCTCCCATCTGTACACCATAGATCCATTTACAAGATTGAAATGATCTGCAGTCTCTCTAAGCGAAGTATTATTGATCTGCCTATATTGTATTACAGATAGCTTAAATTCACTAGTGTAATTATTGTTTTTTAACTTTTTTGATAAGTTATCAAAGCCTTTAGATTTATATTGGTTTATCCATAGCTCTAACGTGCTTTTAGGAATGCTATATATTTTAGCTATTGATTTGATTCCACCTGATTCACCTGATAAGTATTCTAGTACTAATTTTATTTTAAATTCTTTTGTATATTTTGGCATAC
>NZ_WKZF01000021.1:0-1073 GCF_009678325.1 Finegoldia sp. BIOML-A1 | reverse complement strand
GCGATTGGAGTGATTAATTCGATTATGAATTTTGCGTTATCTCCTGGCATTACCATTTCTACGCCTTCTTCTAATGCGATGTTTCCTGTTACGTCTGTTGTTCTGAAGTAGAATTGTGGTCTGTATCCTGAGAAGAATGGAGTGTGTCTTCCACCTTCTTCTTTTGTTAATACGTATACTTCTGCTTCAAATTTTGTGTGTGGGTGAATTGTTCCAGGTGCTGCTAATACTTGTCCTCTTTCGATGTCTTCTCTTTGTACACCTCTTAGTAATGCTCCGATGTTATCTCCTGCTTCTGCTTCGTCAAGTTGTTTTCTGAACATTTCTACACCTGTTACTACTACTGTTCTTTTTTCTGTTGTAAGTCCTACGATTTCTACGTTGTCTCCTACTTTTACTTTTCCTCTTTCTACTCTACCTGTAGCTACTGTTCCACGTCCTGTGATTGTGAAGATGTCTTCTACTGGCATTAGGAATGGGTGGTCAACGTCTCTTACTGGAGCCGGGATCCATTCGTCTACTTCTTCCATCAATTTCATGATTTTGTCTCCCCATTCTCCGTCTGGATCTTCTAATGCTTTTAATGCTGATCCTACTACGATTGGTGTGTTGTCTCCATCGTATTCGTATTCGTTTAATAATTCACGTACTTCCATTTCAACTAATTCGATTAGTTCTGGGTCGTCTACTTGGTCTTCTTTGTTTAAGAATACTGCGATTTTTGGTACGCCTACTTGTCTTGCTAACAAGATGTGTTCTCTTGTTTGTGGCATTGGACCGTCTGCTGCACTTACTACTAGGATTGCTCCGTCCATTTGTGCTGCTCCTGTGATCATGTTTTTAACGTAGTCAGCGTGACCTGGACAGTCTACGTGTGCGTAGTGTCTTTTTTCTGTTTCGTATTCTACGTGAGAAGTGTTGATTGTGATTCCTCTTTCTCTTTCTTCTGGTGCTTTGTCGATGTTAGCGTAGTCTACGAATTCTCCTGAGCCCATTCTCTTGTTTAATACAAGTGTTACGGCTGCAGTTAATGTTGTTTTACCGTGGTCAACGTGACCTATTGTACCAATGTT
>NZ_WKZF01000020.1:0-1659 GCF_009678325.1 Finegoldia sp. BIOML-A1 | reverse complement strand
TGGTGACCCTACCGGGATTCGAACCCGGGATACCGCCGTGAAAGGGCGATGTCTTAACCGCTTGACCATAGGGCCTTGTTATTCAAGGTTTAAATATTGTATTAAATTGTTTCTGTAATGTTGCAGCTTCGCTGCAAATGTCTTGGTCGCTACATAACGAAATCGAAGATTTCTATTGCGCGACATTTGACCTACCTGCAAATTACTTCGTAATTTGGGTTAGGATCAAGAACCGCTTGACCATAGGGCCTTGTTATTCAAGGTTTAAATATTGTATTAAATTGTTTCTGTAATGTTGCAGCTTCGCTGCAAATGTCTTGGTCGCTACATAACGAAATCAAAGATTTCTATTTCGTGACATTTGACCTACCAACAAATTACTTCGTAATTTGGGTTAGGGTCAAGAACCGCTGTGACCATAAACTTAATGCCAAGGGTAATTTAATTTTCAAACACAACCGCTGAATAAAAAATTGGTAGCGGAGAAGGGAATCGAACCCCTGACACCACGGGTATGAACCGTGTGCTCTAGCCATCTGAGCTACTCCGCCATATTAAAAATTAGTTGCTATGTATGGTTGCGGGAGCAGGATTTGAACCTACGACCTCCGGGTTATGAGCCCGACGAGCTACCAAACTGCTCTATCCCGCGTTATTGGTGCCGAGGATCGGAATCGAACCGATACGGTGTTTTACCACCGCAGGATTTTAAGTCCTGTGCGTCTGCCAGTTCCGCCACCCCGGCATTTGGCTCCCAGGGTGGGACTCGAACCCACAGCCTATCGGTTAACAGCCGAGTGCTCCACCATTGAGCTACCTAGGAATATGTTAACAAAAGATCCCTTGATTTATGAATTTAATGTTTTCACTCGCTCAGCCTCACTTCAAAAACCTTCTTTTTAATATTTAAATATGAAGGTTTTATCGTTCGAAGCGTCGCTCGTAAAATACATTAAATTCTTCAAGGTCTCTTTAAGTGGCTTTCGCGCCACTTGTTTGTTTGGCGACTACCTACTCTCCCACGACGTTTCCATCGTAGTACCATCGGCGTTAAGAGGCTTAACTTCTGTGTTCGGCATGGGTACAGGTGTATCCCTCTTGCTTTTATCACCATACTTATTCACTTTTTACATCTCAATCAATAACAGTATATATTTCCAGTCAAGTTTTCGATTTATTAGTATCAGTTAGCTTNACGGTGTTTTACCACCGCAGGATTTTAAGTCCTGTGCGTCTGCCAGTTCCGCCACCCCGGCATTTGGCTCCCAGGGTGGGACTCGAACCCACAGCCTATCGGTTAACAGCCGAGTGCTCCACCATTGAGCTACCTAGGATTATTACCACTCCTAAGAGTGGTGTACGCTTTTTAAAGTTTGATTACTTTTTTTGAAAATTTAATGTTTTCCATGAGCGACGCTTCGAACGAGGAAATCTTCATTTCTTTTTCCTAATAGAAGATTTTCGACGTGAGGCTGAGCGAATGGAATTATTAAATTTTCCTTTAGTAATCAAACTTTAAATCTTTGTTTGGCGACTACCTACTCTCCCACGACGTTTCCATCGTAGTACCATCGGCGTTAATAGGCTTAACTTCTGTGTTCGGCATGGGTACAGGTGTATCCCTCTTGCTTTTATCACCATACTTATTCACTTTTCACA